>JAVJSI010000019.1 GCA_040219515.1 Acidimicrobiales bacterium | reverse complement strand
CATCACGATCAACCTCACCAACCAGCCGGCGCACGATCTAGGCCTAGGGTTCGAGAACCCCGCGTCACTCAGTGCTGACCGGCCAGCGGCTCGAGACCAGACTCGCTGACAAGCAGCTACTGGTCGACCCCCATTAGCGTGCACGCCCATGCCGATCAACGAGGACGATGCCATCGTCGCCGAACGCTCGTCGCTCCACGACACCCTGCGCGCGCTCGACGCTGCGGACTGGGATCACGATTCGCTGTGCGAGGGGTGGCGCGTGCGCGACGTCGCGTCACATGCCGGACTGGCCGTGACGATCACCCCGGCGCAGTTCCTGATCGGAATGATCCGGCATCGCGGCAGTTTCGACTCGTTCATGGCGGCCCACGCCGTGCGACTCGGTGAGCGTTCCGTCGAGGAGATCCTCGCGTCGTGGGTCCCGGTCGCGACCAGCACGAAGATCCCCCCGACGACCAGGAAGGTCGACACCGCCCTCGACGTGTTCGTTCACCACCACGACATCTCAGTGCCGCTCGGCCGTGACGTGCCGTCGGACCGCGGTCGGCTGCGCTGGATGGCCGACGGTCTGGTGTCGGCGCGAAAGCCGATCGGATCGGCTGGACGCGTGAAGGGCCTTCGCCTCATCGCCACCGACATCGATTGGCACTACGGCACCGGCCCGGAAGTGCGCGGGCCGGCGTCGGCGCTGATCCTGGCGGGTACCGGTCGCGTCGCCGTCGACGACGCGCTCGAGGGCGAGGGCGTCGCCGAACTCGCTCGTCGCCGCTGACCACTCGAGCCTGATCAGTCGAGGGCGTACGTGGCTCGGTAGGTCGCCAGCCGGTCGTTGAGCGCGTCTCGTTCGAGGCCGAAGTCGGCGAAGTCGTACTCGTGCTTTCCGAAGCGGTGCTGGCGGTGTTCGCTCACGTGCGCGGTCATCCGCCGCGCCGCTTCGGCGCTCAGCTCGATGCCGAGGTCGTCGTAGAGCTTCGCCGTCGTGGCCAGTGGGTCGGCGACCAGTTCGCGATAGTCCACGTCGACGAATCGGTCGCCGTGGCGGGTGCGGGCGTCATCGGCCCGCTCGAGCATCTCGGTCAACATCCGAGCCCACAGCTCGCCGGCGCCGAGACGATGGTCGGCGTCGCTGAAGGTGCTGGCCAAACCGCACGAGATGCTGGCCGTGGACGCGATGCAGGTGGCCGGGTCGCGATGGGTCCACACGAAGCGGGCGTCGGGGTAGACCTCGGCGATGGCATCGACGGCGAGAGGGTGGTGCGGCGTCTTCAGCACCCAACGGCCGGGATGGCGCGACTGGAGCAGTTGGTACACGCGCTTGTGGTACTCGTAGGTCGGCACGTGGTCGACGCCGAGGACGAAGTCGTTGTAGCCCGGCATGTGGAACATGGCGCTGAACAGCAGGCTCACCATGTGCTGCGACATGACGGTCACACACTCGGTCGGCATGTCGGGCGGGTCGTAGTGCATCGCCTTGAAGCCAGGATTGAGCATGTGGATGACGGACTCCTCGTCGGCCGCCACCGCGGCGAGGTAGCGCGGGTCGGTCTCGTAGGTCGCCGCCTCGGGCGGGGGGACCGGGTCGCTCGTCTCCCACGAGCGGGGCGCCCGAACGACGGGGTCGACGGACAGCAGGTGACTGAGCGCCGTTGTTCCCGAGCGCGACACCCCGATGATGAAGATCGGCTCGACGACCTTCTCGTCGGCCAGCTCCGGGTGTCGTGTCCAGTAGTCGGTCACCCGGAGCCGTGTCGACAGCGCGGCGGTGACGATTGCCTCGAAGGTCGGCACGCCGATGGCGTTCGGCTTCGCCTCCGCCTCGAACGACTCGATGAGCGCCTCGAGTCCGGGCCGAAAGCCGTCGTCGCCGAAGTCGGTGAGGCCGGTGGCGTCGCTCGCAGCGGTGATGAGTGTGTCGGCGTCCATCCACGAATCATGGCCCGGTGGTGGATCGACCACTGAATCTGTTCGCCGAAGGCCTGGCATCGCGGCGGGAAGGTGTGACAATATGGTATCCGTACGGATACCATATTGGCATGTCTGCCGCCACGACCATTCGCACCGCCCGCCGGCGTTCGGGCATGACACTGCGGGCACTGGCCGCGCTCGCTGACACTTCGCACTCGACGATTGCGGCCTATGAGTCCGGGTCGAAGATCCCGACGACCGCCACCCTCGAACGGGTGGTCCGCGCGGCCGGATTCGCGCTCGACGTCTCGCTGCATCGGCGGGTCGAGGCAGCGGATCTCCCTCGCGGCGAGGAACTACGGGCGGTCCTCGAAGTCGCGGCCGAGTTCCCGGCCCGGCATTCGCCCAAGCTCGAGTGTCCCGTCTTCGGACGTGGCCCGGCCTGATGAATCTGGTCGACCGGATCGTCGAGATCCATCGGTGTCTCCGCGCTCACGAGGTTCCCCACGCGTTCGGCGGCGCCCTGGCCTTGGCATGGTGCACGCAGCGTGCTCGAGCGACGATCGACATCGACGTGAACCTCTTCGTGGCCGCCGATCGACATCCGCTGGTGCGGGCGGCACTTCCCTCGGGCGTCGTGGTCACCCCGGCCGATGTGCAGCTGATCGAGCGAGACGGTCAGACGCGGCTCTGGTGGGACGCCACCCCGGTCGACGTCTTCTTCAACACGACACCATTCCACGAGGCGGCCGCCGGGCGAGCACGGGTGGAGGCGTTCGCCGGCGAGCAGGTCCCCTTTCTCGCCTGTCGAGACCTCGCGGTGTTCAAGGCCTTCTGCAACCGGACCAAGGACTGGGCCGATCTCGAGGAGATGGCTGCGGCCGACGCCCTCGACGTCGAGGCGGTGCTGGGGGTCCTGGCCAACTATCTCGGCGGCGACGACGAGCGGATCGAGCGCCTTCGCTCACTGGCCCCTTCGTGAGCCAGAATCTCGGGCCGACGAGGGGAAGCGTTCGCATGACCACCGAGAAGCGTGTCGCAGTGCTCGATGACTATCAGGGCGTTGCTCTGACGAGCGCCGATTGGTCGGTCCTCGACGATCGGGTGTCGGTGGACGTGTGGCGAGAACACGTCAGTGACGAGGACCAACTCGTCCAGGCGTTGCAGGACTACGAGATCCTCGTCGTGATGCGTGAGCGCACGCCGTTTCCCCGGTCGGTGATCGAGCGGCTGCCGAACCTCGAGTTGATCGTGACCACCGGCCCGTTCAACGCGGCGATCGATCTCGCCGCCGCCGGCGACTGTGGTGTGCATGTGTGCGGCACCGGAGCGACGCTGCCGCCGACCTATGAGCTCACGTGGGCCCTGATCCTCGCCTGCGTCAAACAGATTCCTCAGAGTGATCGCAATGTCAGGGCCGGTGGATGGCAGACGAGGCTGGGTGGTGACCTCGACGGTGCCCGTCTCGGCGTCCTGGGACTCGGGCGCTACGGCAGCCATGTGGCTCGGATCGGGAAGGCGTTCAACATGGACGTCGTGGCCTGGAGCCAGAACCTGACCGAGCAGCAATGCCGGGAGGCCGGCGTCGGCCATGTCTCGAAGGACGAACTCCTCACCACGAGCGACGTGGTGACGGTCCACCTCGTGCTGTCCGACCGCACCCGAGGTCTCCTGGACGAGGCCGAACTGGCCTCGATGAAGCCGACCGCCTACCTGATCAACACCAGCCGGGGCCCGATCGTCGACGAGGACGCGCTCGCCCGGGCGCTGGCGGCCGGGACCATCGCCGGGGCCGGGCTCGACGCGTTCAGCGTCGAGCCGCTGCCCTCCGACAGCCCGTTCCTCGGGCTCGACAACCTGATCATCAGCCCGCACATGGGCTACGTGACCGCGAACACGTACGAGATCTTCTACCGTGACGCCGTCTCGGACATCGAGGGTTTCCTCGACGGCAAGATCATCCGGCCTGCCATCGCCTATCCCTAGGTGGCAGGTTCGCCCGCCCACTCCGACCAGTGGTTTGCCGAGGGTGCGGCGGGGGAAGCACCGTCCGTATGGGCTCGCACGAAGAGGCGGAGAAGGACGATGACGAGGGGGTGTTGCGCGAGCGGTACCAGGAACTCATCGATGAGTTGCGCGTCGTCCTCCCTGGCCTCCAGGTCCTGTTCGCCTTCCTGTTGACCGCACCCTTCTCCGGCGGTTTCACCGATCTCGACGACACCGAACGCCTGCTGTACGTGATCGCGCTGATCGCGAGTACCGCCGGTCTCGTATTCCTCATCACCCCGGTGGCCTATCACCGGCTGAGTGATCGTCGCGACCGCGAAGATCGGATCGCGGTGGCGATCAGGCTGAAGCTCGCCGGGCTCGGGGCGCTCGGCGTGTCGATCGCTGCCGGCCTGGCCGCAGTTGTCTCCTTCGTCTTCGGATCCGCTGCCGCGATTGCGATGACGGGCGTGTTCCTGGCCCTGTCCGTCGCCCTCTGGCTGGTGTTCCCGATGTCTCGTCGTCTGCGGTTGCACGACGACCACGCGAGCGCATGAACAGACCGGCCGGCGACGCGGTGGCCTCCGACGAACGTCCGGGCCGTGTCTGGCCGGTACCGAGCTGGCTCGATCGCGGGGCCGGCTGGACGTGGCGACTCCTCGTGATCGGTGCCGGCGTCGTCGTGCTGCTGCTGATGCTCAGTCGGCTCCGTATCGTCCTGCTCCCGGTTCTGATCGCGCTTTCGCTCGCCGCGTTCGCCGCCCCGCTCACGGACCTGCTCACCCGGGGTCGAGTCCCGCGGATCGTCGCGGCCTGGGTGACGTTGCTGCTGCTCGTCGCGCTCATCGGTGGCGTCGGCTGGTTCACGGCGACCGGCATCAACAACGAGCTGGTCGACAATGCGGAGTGGGACGATGTGCGGACCGAGGTGCGGACCTGGCTCCGCGACGGCCCCCTCGATCTGTCGACGAGCGACGTGACCGAATTGGAGAACAAGGTCGAGGGTGCACTCACCGATGGCTTCACGACCATCGACGCAGGACGGGTCCGACTCGTCACCGAGGTCGCCGGCGGAATCTTCCTCACGATCGTGCTGCTCTTCTTCTTCGTGAAGGACGGGCCGACGATGTGGCGCTGGCTCGTCGATCGGGTTCGGTCTGATCGAAGAGCCGCGATCGACGAGGCGGGCAGCGCCGCGTTCTCGGCCTTGTCGGGTTACATGCGTGGCGTTGCGATCACCGGTCTCGTCGACGCCGTCGCCATCGGGATCGCGCTCTGGCTCATCGGTGTGCCTCTCGTGCTGCCCCTGGCGGTTCTCACCTTCTTTGCCGCCTTCTTCCCGATCGTGGGTGCGACGTTGGCCGGGGCGCTCGCAACGCTCGTCGCTCTGGTGGTCAACGGACCGGTCGATGCCATTCTCGTCGCCGCCGTGACACTCGCCATCCAGCAATTGGAGGGCGACATCATCATGCCGATGGTCATGCGGCGACAGGTGAACCTGCACCCGGCGGTCGTGCTCGTCGCCCTCGGTATCGGCGGCGCGCTGGGCGGCATCATGGGCGCCTTCGTTGCCATCCCCATCACGGCGATGGCGACGGCGGGAGCCCATTCGCTGCGGATGACGTCATGAACGGGTGTCCGAAAGCGATGACGTTCGGCCCCTGTGGGGGAGTGCGGGCCGACGAGACCTGCGAGGTCGACGGTCGTCGCTGTCCGTTCTGCGACCTTCCGGCCCTGCCGATGTGGAGCCCGACGGCGGACACGCCACGTGACCGGCCGGCGGACGCAGCTCGGCTCGCAGCGCGCGTCTGGGTCGATTTCCGGCCCGATCCAACACTCGATTGGGAGATCGCCGAGGCGACCCGCCCGTTGGCCGCCGCCGGTGCCGGGCTTCTCATCGGCGAACACGTCGACGACCTCACTCCGCACGGTCCGGCGACGGTGGCGGGCGCGGTCACGGCCCATGGCCTGCCGGTGATCGCAACCGTCACGTGCCGAGATCGAACTCGCGACGAGTTGAGTGCCGAGATCGAGGCACTCCGCGACGCTCGGGTCGCCGCCGTGCACTGTGTCACCGGCGACCATCCGGCCGCTCGCCTCGGACTCGACGTCAACCCCGACTACCGGCTCGACGGGACCGCGCTCGCCGCGCTCGCTGCGGGTTCGGGTCGGGTGTCGGTGGCCGAGAGTCCAGCGAGCCCGCCCACCGACTGGCGGGCGCGGCGGGTCCTGTCCAAGCAACGGGCCGGGGCCTCCGTCGCGATCCTCAATCACGCCGGTGGTCCTCGACGGCTCGCCGACTTCGCCCACGAGTGCCGAGTTGCGGGAGTCGACCTCGACCTCATCGCCCCGGTCCCGGTGATCACCGATCACCGGTCGGCCGATGCGCTGGACCGCTTTCCCGGCCTCGAGCTGCCCACCGGCCTCGTGCGTTCGATCCTGGAATCCGAGGATCCGCATCGCACCGGCATCGACGCGGCCATCGCGCTCGGCGCCGAGCTCCTCGAGAGTGGCGACTTCGCCGCGGTGAACCTCTCCGGGTCGGCCGGCGACGGCGGCCTCGTGGAACGAGCCGAGATCATGGCCACGGTCGCGCGGGGACTGCGATGAGCGATGCCGAGTTCGAATCGGCGTTTGCGAAAGCCGGAAGAAGGCTGGCTGCCCTCGACCGGGCCGAGGCGATTGCGGCCGCGTGCCGAGGGTCGGGCAATCCTGCACTGCTTGCCTGGCTGGCCGAGTCGGCCGGCCTCGAACCGGGTGCACGAGTCATGGATGTGGGCGCAGGGCTGGGCGGACCCGCTGCCTGGTTGACCGATCACTTCGACTGGCGCGTTCTCGCCGCCGACCCGATCACGGCCGCATGCGACGTCGCCTCGTCGGTGTTCGACCTCCCCACCCTGGTGTCTCGCGGCGATGCCTTGCCCGCGTGCGACGACGCCTTCGACGCTTGCCTCCTGCTCGGCGTTCTGTCGGTGGTCGACGAGCCCGGCGCGGTGCTGCGCGAGGTCGCCCGTGTCGCCCCGGTGTTGCTGTCGATCTCCTACGTGAGCACCAGCGGCATCGAGGAGCGCATTGGCGGAAGTCGGTTCCCGAGCCGGGCCCAACTCCATCACCTGTTCGTCACGACCGGATGGTCGCTCGACGCCGGTCCGGCGGCCCCGGCCCTGCCGCCGCCGCCGACGTGGCAGAACGGCTCACTCGTCGAGTCCGAGGACGACGAGATCGCTGTCAGCCAGGCGATCGGTGAGGGGCGGGTCGAACCGCTGCTCCTGGCGAGCACGAGGAACGCCTCGGTCCGGTGAAGGCGAAACTCACGAGTTCCCCGCCCGACCTGGGGGAAGCCGTTCCCTCGCCGTGAGGATCAATCGGCGGGAGCGAATGTCCGCAGTCGGCGATCGTCCTTGGTCACGACGAACGAGCCGTTGCCGTCGAAGGTCTCGCCATCGGCGGCGAGCGTCGCGGTCGGCGTGCCGACGTCGACCGCGAGTCGTTCGACCAGGCGTCGGGTGTAGACCTCCGATCGGCCGAGACGACCGGTCGCCACGGCGGCGATCAACCTCAGCCGGGCCCGAGGGGCGGTACCGTCGATCACCCGCAGGTCCAGAGTGCGGTCGTCGAGCCGGGCGCGACTCGCGGGGGAGAATCCCGGAGGGTCGTACGCGCAGTTCCCGATGAAGATCATCCAGATGGTCCTCGTCTCGTCGTCGAGGGAGACGGTGGTCGGCGTGCCCGAGGTGAGCACCCGGGCCAGGGCGACAGCCGTGGCCGGCCACTTGCCGATCCGGTTCTCGTCGTCGTGGCGGGCCTCGACGAACTCCGAGTAACCGCCGAAGCTGGCGGTGTTGAGAAAGACACGGCCGTCGATGGTGCCGACGTCGACCTCGACGAGGTTGCCCTGGCGCACTGCATCGATGGCATCGTCGACGGTGTCGATGCCGAGATCGCGGGCGAAGTGGTTCAGGGTGCCGCCGGGGAAGACCGCGAGGGGGACGTCCGCATCGAGCGCGGCGGCGGCTGCGCCACTGATGGTGCCATCGCCCCCGAGCACGCCGAGGGCGACGGCGGATCGGCCGGCTTCCACGTAGGCATCGTCGAGCTCCGCCGGTTCTTCGACCCGGATGATCCGGGCTGCCGGAAGCGCGGCCTCGATCGTGGCGATGTCGGCTGCGTGGGCATCGGGTCCGGCGGCGGCGTTCACCACGATGACGACGCCGGCACCGTCGGGTGTGGGCTCGGAGCCAATGGTCGTCCACGCGGGTCTGGCCTCGGCCGGCGACGGGTCGACTCGGGGCCACAGCCTCGTGGTGCCGACGGCAACCGCCGCCCCGACGGCGCCACCCACCAGGACGTCGCTCGGGTAGTGGACACCGGTGGAGATCCGGGAATAGGCCACCAGTGCCGCCAACGCGCCGATGGGCGCCGCTGCGGCGGGGGACTCGAGCGCCACCGCGGTGGCGAACGCAGCGGCGGAGGCCGCATGGCCCGAGGGAAAGGACGACGACGACGGTCGGCGGACGAGTGAGACGAACCCTTCACCTCGGACCGGTGGCCGCGGTCGGGGCAGCAGCGGTTTCAATACTCCGTTGGTCACCGCCGATGCCAACGAGACAGCGAGAAGTCCGCGTTGCGCGGCACGGCGCCCGCGCCGCGACCCCGAGGCGGCGAGGACGGCGCCCAGACCGACCCAGAGCTTGGAGTGATCCGCTGCATTGCTCAACCGGGCGAGGCCCGCGTCCACGATGCGCGGGTGGTGCCTGACGAGTGCCTCGCTCACCGCGGTGTCGCGGACAGCAACCCGTCGCAGGAGCCGTCTCATGGGCTTGTTCCTTCCGAGCGGGTTGTGTGGTGCACGAGCCGCCGTCCTTCCCACTTTGCTCGCCGGGCAAACAGCGACAGCGCATCGCCGGAAGCTGTGCCCGACCACCGGGTCTGCGACTGACTACTCTTCCGGACGGGGGGAGAGAACAGTGTTGTCCACATGGCTGTGGTGGGTGGCCGCCGGTCCGGTCGACACGATCACCGATCGCTCGTGATCCCGTCGCCGGGAGACGAGGGCTGAAGCGTGCTGTTCCCCACCTTCGCCTTCGCGCTGTTCTTCGCGGTGGTCCTGCCGCTCAGCTGGCTCCTGCGACCTCACGCGCTCGCCTGGCGGGTGTTCGTCCTCTCGGCGAGCTTCTTCTTCTACGGCTACTGGGACGCCCGGTTCGTGGTGTTGCTCGCGGTGTCGATCGTCGGCAACTGGTTCCTCGCCGGCGCGGTGCGGGCACTGGCCGGCGAGGACGGCGAGCCCACGGCGTCGAGCCGTCGGGTGGTCCGCGTCGCAGTGGCGGCGAACCTCGGTCTTCTCGGGTTCTTCAAGTACTTCGACTTCTTCACTGCGTCGGCCACCGATCTCCTGGGCAACCTGGGACTCCCGGTCGATCCTCCGGCCATCCAGATCATCCTTCCGGTCGGGATCTCGTTCTTCACCTTCCAGGCCATGAGCTATGTCATCGACGTTCATCGGCGCGAGATCGCACCGATGGCGCTGCTCGACTTCGCGGTCTACCTCTCGTTCTTTCCGCAGCTCGTCGCCGGCCCGATCGTCCGGGCCACCGAGTTCGCTCCGCAGCTCGATACGCCGGGTGATCCCCGTCGGGTCGAGGCGCCGGAAGGGATACGGCTGATTCTCGTCGGCTTGTTCAAGAAGGTCGTCGTCTCGAGCTATCTGGCTTCCGAGATCGTCGATCCGGTGTTCGCGCTGCCCGATCGCCACACCTCCCTCGAGATTCTCGTTGCGGTCTACGCCTACGCGATCCAGATCTACGCCGACTTCAGCGGCTACACCGACATCGCCATCGGCTGTGCCCTGCTCATGGGATTCCGGTTTCCCCAGAACTTCGACGCCCCGTACATCTCGCGCAGCATCCAGGAGTTCTGGCGTCGGTGGCATCTCACCCTGTCGAGGTGGTTGCGGGACTACCTCTACATCTCCCTCGGCGGAAACCGCCGTGGCAACCTGCTCACCTACCGCAATCTCGCGCTCACGATGGTGCTCGGCGGGCTCTGGCACGGCGCGGCGTGGACGTTCGTCGTCTGGGGAGCGATCCACGGGGCCGCGATGGTCGCAGAGCGGTATCTCCGGGCCCGGTGGAAGCCCATTGGTCTGCCCGCGCCCGTGGTCGCCGGGCTCCAGTGGGTTCTCACCTTCCACATCGTCTGTCTTGCGTGGATCTTCTTTCGTGCCCCGACCATCGGCGACGCGTGGAACATGATCGGCCGGATCATGACCCAATTCGGCCCCACGCCGGCGATCACCGGATTGTTGGTACTCGTGATCGGACTCTCGCTCGTCTCCCAGTTCGTGCCAGCGTCGTATCCGAGGGAAGCGGACCGGGTCCTCGCCCGCATGCCCGTCGCACTCCTCGCCCTCGTCATCGCGGCTGCCCTCACCGTGATCGACGCTCTCGGTCCCGAAGGCGTCGCCCCGTTCATCTACTTCCAGTTCTGACGATGTCCGACGACCGCCGCCCCCGACCGACCCCGGCCGACCGCCCCGATGGTGACGAGCGCCCCCGCCTCGGCCGGTTCGCGGTGTTCCGGGCGGCCGTCGTCGTGGCCCGTGCCCGGCGGCGCCCGGGTGATGGCACCCGCGGGCCGACGATGACGGCGTTCGAGGTCGTCGCCATCGGGGCGCTCGGGCTGCTGTTCGCAATGCTGTTCAACGCCGGCGCGCTGCGCGCCGATGCGGAACGGCTTCCGTTCGGCCCGTCGAGAGATCGTGCTCTTGTGGTGTGGGAACCGATCGACAACGTCGCAGACGCGCTGCAGATCACGTTCCCTCGCCGGGAGCTCGACAATGCGCTCGGGCGCGACGACACCGGCCCCGGTGTGCATGCCGATGGCGAAGGGTCTGACGACGCGACGACCGCCTCGTCGGCCGATGATGCCGAAGGTGCCTCTGGCGCCGCCGCTTCGACGACTGCGCCTCCTCCTCCGACGACCCGTAGCCATGTCGACGGAACGCCCTTCGTCACCTACGTCGGCGGCGACTCCCTCATGCAGGAGCTGGGCATTGCGCTCGTGCGGGCGGCCGACACGAGTGGCGACTTCGTCAGCACGCTCGACTATCGCATCAACTCGGGTCTGACCCGCCCGGACTACTTCGATTGGCCGGCCCATCTCGCAGGTGTGATCGACGAGCTCGATCCCGAGATCATGGTCGTGACGTTCGGGGCCAACGATTCGCAGGGAATCGTGACCCCGGCGGGCGACGTGTTCCAGATCGACGACGAGGACGGATGGGACGCCGAGTACCGACGTCGGGTGGCTGAGGTCATGGACCTCATGACGGCCCGTGGTGGCCGCGTGTACTGGGTCGGTCAGCCGCCGATGCGAGACGCGGGATTCGCCGCGAGGATGGCGCACCTCAACGGGATCTACGCGGAGGAGGCCGCCGAGAATCCGTTGGTGACGTTCATCGATGCCACGCCGGTTCTGGGCGACGCGGCCGGGCGGTTCCAGGACATCGTGCAGATCGACGGAGAGGTGCTCGACCTCCGTCAGGAGGACGGCATCCACCTCGGTCTCGACGGCGCCGACCTCCTCGCCGACGCCGTACTCGATCGACTACGACAAGACGTCGGCCTCGGCGACGGCTAACGGGGGTCGACGGCCGGTGGCCCCCTCTTCGCCTACCGGGCGGTCGGGGTCACTCCTGTTCGTTGTCGGGACGGGGAGATTTGAACTCCCGACCCCCTGCTCCCAAAGCAGGTGCGCTACCGAGCTGCGCCACGTCCCGTTCTGGGCGTGAGACTACCGGGCGGTGCCCCGAGTCAGCGGGAGAGGCGGACCTGGAATGCGCCGAGGCTCCCGAGCACACCGTTCTCGAGCAACGAGGCCGGGAGCGTCGAATCGGGGAGGAGCCAGCCGGTGACCTGATCGACCGGTGCACTGCCGTTGGGGAGGGTGATTGTTCCCGACCCGGAGCCCGGCGTATAGATCGTCGAACACCCCGACCCGTTGCAGCCGGCGTAGAGCCCGTTGATGAACACGGCACGAAAGTTCTGGATGTGGAGCGGGGCGCTGTTGCCCGACGGGAACGACGTCTCGTGGAACTGGGGCACGGCCCCATAGCGGGCAGAGAACACGATGTCAGGTTCGTTGTCGCCGTCCCCGTCGATGTCGAAGAGCGGCGTCGTGGCACCGCCAGCCTGGAAGTCGGTGAGGCACGTGCCCATCTGGGTCTCGGCCGCAGCGTGGCCACTCGTGGACACGGTCAGATCGAAGCTCTCCCGAGTGCAGTTCGCAGGAACCGTCGACCCTTTGCCGTACGGGATGTACTCCCACAGGGGTACGTCGTCGACCTGGAACGTGCTGTGCTTCCACTTCAGGCCTTGCGTGTGGCCGCCGGTCAGGGTGAGCCGTCCCGGAAAGAAGGTGCCGGCGACCGTGTCGCCGGCGATCATGCCGGTGAAGAGTCCGCCACCGATGCCCTGGAAGGTGGGGAGTGCATTCGGGCCGAAGGGCTTGGCGCACGAGTCGATGATCTCCGGGCCGCCGATGTTGAAAGGCGTGATGAAATGGTCGATCCCCACGGACAGGTTCACCATCAACTGGTCGCCCTTGCTGATGTTGCACGGGATGTTCTGGGTGCCGTACTGCGGGTTGCCCCACTGGGCGACTTCGAGTGCGCCGAAGTTGCCTGATTCCGAGCCGGAACAAGGCGGTGACGCGGTGCCAGAGGATGCCGAGCGAAGGCAGATCAGGCCGCCGGAAGGCGCATTGCTGAGCACGGCGAATGGCAGCACACCGCCGACGCCGCTCAGTGTCACTTCGACCTCGGCGAAGGCGCCGGTCGAGAACTGCTCGATGCCGACGGCCGAGGAGAACGCGGCGGGAACGATCTGGTCGGGTACGACCACGCGGTACCGGCTGAGCCCATCGGCGCTGATGCAGTTCGTCGCGGTGCCGAGCACCGTTCCGGTGTAGGGGAGTGCCTCTGCGTCGCTGCACGACGACCAGAG
The DNA here is from genome assembly GCA_040219515.1 of Acidimicrobiales bacterium. Lineage (NCBI taxonomy): Bacteria > Bacillati > Actinomycetota > Acidimicrobiia > Acidimicrobiales > Acidimicrobiales bacterium. The sequence continues at coordinate 2,227 of JAVJSI010000019.1, read as the reverse complement.
CGCGACCCATTCAGCGTCGGTGTAGGTCGTCCGCAAGTTGGTGCGCACAAGAGCAGCGCTGGCCTCCGACGCCGTGGTCAGGCCGTTGGCCAGATCGAGGGCGCCACCGAGTACGCCGGAATCGGCAGCGGACTGGGTCTGGCGCCGTTCGACGTAGAGCAGTCCCAGGTCGGTGGCGAATGCGCTCATGGCCAAGAGGACGAGCAGGCTGATGGCGAACATCGGCAGCGTCGCCCCCCGTTCGTGTTCGCAGACGGAGCCGGGACTGGCGGCGTGGCGGCGATTCACGGGCACGCCTGCTGTGTCGTGGCGTCGTAGGTGGCTGCCTGCTCGAGGCGGACGTCGACCTCACTGGCGATGGGTCGCGACGCGAGCCATGGGTCGAACACCCCGGTCACTGGCTGGGCCGGCGCCTCGACCGTGAGTGTGATGATGTCGCCCACCGCGGTTCCGCCGCTGAGATCGATCGTGACGGTCGTGTCGGCGGCCACCTCCATCCGACTGCAGACGGTGGCGACGATCTCCGACGACTGGGTGGCGCCGGTCGAGCCTGCGGTCTCCTGGTAGTTGACCGAGGCGAGCCGCGCGCCTTCCCGGGCTCCCTGGCTCACATCCAGCTTCTGGCCGAAAAGCAGACCGAACTCGACGATGCCGAAGAGCAGAAGCAACAGCAGGGGCGCAACCATGGCGAACTCGACCAGCGACGCACCGCGGTCGTCGCCCCATTTTCGTTCGTGCTTGTCGGCTGAGTCGTGAGTCACGCAAAGGGAAACGTGTCGGACAGGTGGCGCGACATGGGCCAGATGATTCAAGAACGCAGGCCATTCGGCTCATTCCCGCCGCGAGCAAGCCGAAATACCAGATATGTCCCGTCTTTCAGCGAGCCGAAGGCGACGAGCCGCGGCCACATTCGACGGGGCTCTCGCGCTCGCACGCGAAGGGCAGACGGAGGGTTTCGATGCGCTGTTCCGTCGTGTCAGCAGCCAGTTGTTGGCCTTCGCTCGGGCGCGAGGTTCCGCCGATGCCGACGCGATGGTCAGCGAGTGTCTTCTTCGGGTGTTCGGCAGGGTCGACGACTTCGAGGGCGATGAGGCCGGATTCCGGGCGTGGTGCTTCGCCATCTGCCGGAACCTGCTCATCGACGAGGCCCGACATCGCGATCGACGGCCGACCCTGGTTGCCGAGCCGGCGGGTGGTTGCCGCGTGGTTGCTCTGGACGACACTGCCGACGCGGCGTTGAGCGAGATCGGCGCGGCAGAATTGACGGCGCTGTTGGCAACGCTCACGTCCGATCAACGAGAGGTGATTGCGCTGCGGATCGTGGCTGATCTGTCGATCGCCGAGGTCGCCGAGATCGTCGAGAAGCCCCAAGGCGCAGTCAAGGCGCTACAGCACCGGGCCCTCCGAACCATTTCGAAACGAATCAACGACTCGCCCGTATCTCTCCGGCCGGAGGCGACGTTGTCATGAGCGTGAACCTCTCACTCGCCGAAGAAGCTCGTGAACTCGAAGGAGTCGATCCCGTCGTCGGCGGCGCGCTCGAGCGCGCTGGCCGTGCCCTCGTATCGGACGCCGAATTGGAGGTGTCGCCCTCGTTGGCTGCGTTCCTTGAGCGCGGCGCCCCTTCAGATGTCAGCGTTCGTCGGGTCTCCGCCGGCAAGAAGGCCGCCGTCGTTTCACTGGCGTTCGGCACGAAGGCGGTACTCGGCGCGAGCGCCGCTGCAGCCGCGGTCGGCGTGGGTGTCGAAGTCGCCGACGTCGCAGAGGTTCCGATCATCCACGAGATTGTGGCGGCCGTCGGCATCGAACGAATCGTCGGGCCGGGCGAGCCGGTGGAGATCGAGAGCCCAGCGATCCATCGAGAGGAACCTGCCGAGTCGAAGCCCGCGACGACGTCGCAAGAATGGGCACCGAAGCGGACTCCCGACGCCGAAGCCTCGCCGATGGTGGAGCCTCTGCCCGATGCGGACCCTGACATAGCCGACGCGCCGATTGTCGAGCAGGAGACGGATGCCGATCCGGATGTGGAACCCGCCACCACCGAGGACGTCGCGGAGCCCGAATCGCCCGGGAATTCGGGTGGGGTGCCGGGTGGTGGTCCACCGGAGTCGCCGGGTGGTTCGGGTGGGGTGCCGGGTGGTGGTCCACCGGAGTCGCCGGGTGGTTCGGGTGGGGTGCCGGGTGGTGGTCCACCGGAGAGATCGGAAGAGCACACGTCTGAACTCCA
>JAVJSI010000018.1 GCA_040219515.1 Acidimicrobiales bacterium | reverse complement strand
CGGCAGCGATGCACACGACGGCGATGAGGGCGACGAGGAGCGCGTACTCCACGAGGCTCGCGCCACGCTCGTCATCGATACGGCTGGTGATCCAGGCGCTGAGGAACTGGTATGCGGTGGTCATTGTTGGACTCCATTGTGGTGAGGACGCCGCTCGGCGAGCGACTGGTCAATCTGTCCATCGACACCGAGAACGCGAGACCTGAGCGAACAGGGCCCAACGACCCAACGGGAGATTCTTTCGGCCCATGGCCGGTAGGGTCACCCTGCAATCCACTTCTTGGTGGGGTCTTCTCGTCGACATCAGGCCAGCTCTTCTGGCCGGACATTTCCCTTTCGCCTCCTCTGAGTCCTTCTCGAGGAGACAACATGTCCGATTCCCCACATTCCCGCTCGTTCGACGCGCCCGCGCCGATCTCGAGACCGAGGGCGGTCGTCTACTGCGAAGGAAACTTCGGCCAGATCGACGGCAAGACCGCCAACGGATTGGTGCGCAACAGCGAACGCTACGAGATCGTGTCGGTGATCGACAGCCAACTTGCCGGCCGTGACACGGGCATGGTGCTCGACGGCGTGGCCAACGGCATCCCGTTGTGCCGTGACCTCGACGACGCGATGGCGCAGGCCACGCCGATTCCGGGGCTCTTCATCGTGGGGGTGGCACCGACCAGCGGTCTGCTTTCGATTGACGAACGCGGCGTGCTCCTCGACGCGATGAGCCGGGGAATGAACCTGATCAACGGGCTTCACGAGTTCTTGAACGACGATCCCGAATTCGCCGCGGCTGCCGCGATCAACGATGTCGCGATCACCGATGTACGCCGGCCCCGCGACAAGGTCGACCTGCGCATGTTCACCGGTCGCATCCTCGACGTGACGTGTCCGCGGATCGCCGTGCTCGGCACCGACGGCGCGATCGGCAAGCGCACCACGGCGACCATTCTCACCAGGGCCCTGAACGAGCGTGGCGTGAAGGCCGTGCTCGTCGGCACCGGTCAGACGAGCCTGATCCAGGGCGCCCGCCACGGTGTGGCCCTCGACGCGATCCCGGCCCAGTTCGTCACGGGCGAGCTGGAGACGGCCGTGGTCGAAGCATTCGAGGAAGAGTCGCCCGACGTCATCATCGTCGAGGGACAGGGGGCGCTCAGCCACCCGACCTACCTCAGCTCGACCGCCGTGCTGCGCGGCAGTCGTCCCGCCGGCGTCATCCTCCAGCACGCGCCCGCCCGGAGGACGATCAGCGACTTCCCGGCCTTCCCGATGCCGACGCCGGTCAGCGAGATCAACCTGATCGAGACGTTTGCCGACACCAAGGTGATCGGTCTGACCATCAACCACGAGGACATGACCGACGCCGAGATCACGGCCGCCATCACGATGTACGAGCTCGAGCTGGGTATCCCCGCCACCGATGCGCTCACCCGGCCCACCGATCGGCTCGTCGACATGGTCTTCGCCGCGTTCCCCGAACTCGAGGAGGCGGCACCGCTCGCCGCGAGGTGAGCGCCCCTCGACTCGAGGTCGACCTCGAGAAGATCGGTCACAACGCGCGTGAGCTGGTCGACCGGGCTGCCCGCTGCGGCATCTCCGTCACGGCGGTCACCAAGGCGATGCTCGGTTCGCCCGAGCTCGCCCGTGTGCTCGTCGCGTCCGGTGTGGACGGGCTGGGCGACTCCCGTGTCGAGAACATCGAGCGAATGCGTAGCGCCGGCATCGATGCCCCGATGCTGTTGCTCCGCTCGCCGATGGTCAGCCAGATCGATCGTGTGGTCGCCACCGGCGCGATGAGCGTCAACACCTCGCCCGAGGTGCTCTCGGCACTGGCGGCGTCCGCCCGTGCGGCCGGGCGTGTCCACGACGTGATGATCATGGTGGAGCTCGGCGACCTCCGCGAAGGCGTGATGCCGGCCGAACTGCACGGGGTCGTCCGTCACGTGCTCGATCGACCGTCGCTTCGGCTGCGGGGGATCGGCGCCAATCTGGCGTGCCGCAACGGCATCGAGCCGAGCGTCGAGAACATGGCCCAGCTCTCGGACATGATCGACGGGGTCGAGGCCTCGTTCGGCGTCGAGATCGACGTCGTGTCGGGCGGCAACTCGGCCAACCTCGTCTGGGCCCTCAGCGGCGAAGCGCCCGGCCGCATCAACGACCTACGCCTCGGCGAAGCGATTCTCCTCGGCTGCGAGCCGCTGCACCGACAGCCCCTTCCCGGGCTGCACACCGATGCGTTCACTCTCGTTGCCGAGGTGATCGAGTCGGCCCGCAAGCCGACCAAGCCGTGGGGCCGGGCCGGTCAGAACTCCTTCGGAGAGACCCCGGCCGCCGAGGACCGAGGTGACATCTGGCAGACGATCCTCGCCATCGGTCGCCAGGACACCGACGCCACCGACCTCGCCCCGCCCGCCGGCGTCGACATCCTCGCCGCCAGCAGCGATCACCTGATCGTGCAGACCCGAGATCGGATGACGCCGGGTGACGAGATCCGGTTCACACCGGGCTACTCGGCCCTACTGCGGTCGACGACCTCACCTTTCGTCGACCACGGGTGTCGCTGAGGTCTGCACTCGGAGGTCGTCGAAAACGTCCCCGCGGGGACGCTTTTCCACTTGTGTGTCGGCGAGACTCTGTCGGCCCTTCTGCGACAAGAAGGCTGGCGACGACGGTCAGCGCCCGAACGAGCGTCCCGGCTGCGCTGAGCGCGTTCGCGGCCAAGTTGTCTGTCGAGGTCTCGATCTGGCGTTGTCCACACCTGTGAACAACATTGTTGAAATTACAACGATGGCGGAGGGAGGGGGATTCGAACCCCCGGGGCCGTGAAGCCCGCTGGTTTTCAAGACCAGTGCATTCGTCCGCTCTGCCATCCCTCCAGGCGACAAGGGTAGCGGCGCGGGTCACTCGGCGGTGGCGACTTCGATCCGGTCCTGGTGCCATTCGCGGGCCGAGACGAGGGCGGCGTCGGCCCGTTCGATCAGGGCGCCGACGTCGAATGCGTGGGCGGGGTAGCAGGCCACGCCGGCCCACAGGGTGAGGTCGGGGTTGTCCTCGACGAGGCGACGACGCACGCGTTCCATGGTCCAGATCGCGCCGTTCTCGGGCGTGTCCTCGAGGACGACGCCGAAGCGGCCGTCGGCGAGGCGGGTGGCGGTGTCGGATTCGCGCAGCGTCTCGCGCAGCGCGTTGGCGATCATGCGCGCATTGGCCGGCGGACGTGAGTCGCCCTCGCGCCCTTCGACCACGTCGAGCAGGGCCACGGCGACCGGGCGGAGGTGACGGCGAGCGGCCGCGATGCGACTGTCGAGGGTGACGAGGAAGTAGTCGTGGTTGAACAGGCCGGTGTCGGGGTCGGTGAGCCCTTCGCTGGTGCCGTCGTCGCCGAGCACGATCGGAGCGCGGGACGAATCGCCGGCGCGCCGTTCGGCCTCGGAGAGCTGCCCGCTCAGGCTCTTGACCGCTTCTTCGGCGGTCATGCGGCCCTGGACCTGGGCGGCGACGGCGTTCTCGAGCTGACGGATCTGCTCGTTCATCGAGGCGACCCGGCGTTCGAGGTCGCGGGCTTCGTCGGCGTCACGGCGAGCGAGGAGCGCGGCGGCCACCGCGGCGCCGGCGCTGAGGAGGGCGAACTTCCGGCGACCGGTCATCGCGCTGAGCAGCCCTGTGCCCAGGCCGAGGAAACCGACTGCTGTTGCGATGTCACTGCCAGACCCCATGCGCTGCTCATTCATCCGAACTCCATCGGCCACTCGACCCCTCGAATCAAGCTTCCGGAATGCTATGTCCTGCGCCCGAGAACACGGCGGCAGCGGGTGACGCGAGGACCACGGGGAGCGCGTCGAGATAATGCCGTCGCGACCACTCCTGCACGCCCAGTGACGCAAGATGGTCGGTTCGCCACTGCACGTCGATCAACCGCGGCTCGTGACCGTTGAGGGCCGTGTCGCGCAGGGCCTCGACCAGGGCGACGAGGGCGACCTTCGAGGCGTCGGCGACGCGATGGAACATCGACTCGCCGGCGAACAGGCCGCCGATGGCCACGCCGTAGAGCCCGCCCACGAGCCGGTCGTCCTGCCACGTCTCTACGCTGTGGACCCATCCCATCCGGTGGAGGCGGAGGTAGACGGTGCGGATCCGGTCGTCGATCCAGCCGTGGGGGCGAGTGGGGTCGGCGCACGCCTCGAGCACCGCCGGAAAGTCGTTGTCGATGCGGATCTCGAAGTCGCGACAGGAGCGGCGCAGCGATCGGCTGACCCGCAGCGCGTCGAGCGGGAGCACACCGCGGGGGTCGGGCGACCACCATCCCATCGGTCCGTGCGGGTCGGTCGGCATGGGGAAGATGCCGTGGCGGTACGCGGCCAGGACGGTGCCCGGTTCGGTGTCGGCGCCCACCCCGACCAGGCCGGACTCGTCGACCGGCTCCTCGTCGAGCTGGTCGGCCGACGGGAAATGCCACGGTGTCGCAGGCGGTTCGACGGGCACTCCTGCAATCTATTTGGATCGATGACGTAGGTTGCAGGGATGGCGAGCACGCCCCTCGTGGCCTGGATGAATCCGCTGCCGATGGAGCTGGCTCCGGCCCTGCGCAGCCGCCGACGGTCGGTGGCGTCGCGCACCAGGGGCCGGGTGCTCGATCTCGGTGGCTGGGCCGATCATCTCGATGCCTATCGCCTCGGGGCCGAGGTGGAATCGGTGGTGATGCTCGACCGTCTCGGCGACGTGCGGGCGGGGACCGGCCGCGGCGACCCCGAGGGCGTGACCCGCCTCGACACGGGTATCGATGAACTCGAGGCAGCGGGCGAAGGCCCCTTCGACTCGATCGTGTCGCTCATCCGTCTTCCACTCGTGGAGAACCTCGACCGGTTCCTCCGGACCGTCATCGCGCTGATGGCCGACGACGGCTACGCCTACTTCGTGGAACCGGTGCGTCGTAGCGGCAACATCGGCCGCATGCTGGCGCTGAGTGGGTCGATGCGTCGTGCCGCCGGTGGGCTGCATCTCGACCGCGACCTGCCGGCCGACATCCGGGCCCGTGGGCTGGTCATCACCGAACTCGACCGCTTCGACGTGCCGACGCTCAGCGCGCCGATGCGTCCGTTCATCGACGCGACGGTGCGGCGTCCGACCGTCGCGGCGCCGACCGACGAGGGGTTCTAGGCCTCGACGATGGTCACCGAGTTGACGGTGACCTCTCGTGACGGGGCCCCGCCGAGACCGCTCGAGGGGTCGTCCTCGTGCAGACCGATGATCGACTGGAGCACGTCGATGCCGGCGTCGTCGGTGGTGCCGAACACGATGTAGACGCCCTGACCGTCGAGCGCGGCGGCGTTCTCGCCGGTGACGAAGAAGAACTGGGCGCCCGAGGCGTCGGGGCCCTGCGAGCGGGCCATGACGAGCTGCCCGGCCTCGTAGGAGTAGGGACCGCGGAGCTGGCCCGTCGTCATGTTGAGCGTCGGCTCGTCGACGATCGTGTAGCCGGGACCGGGGTCCGATGGCGACTCGGTGTGGGGCGACCCGCCCTGGATGATGTCGATCGACGGGTCGGTTCGGAAGATCGTGGTGCCGTCGTAGTAGCCGTAGCGGGCGAGGTACACGAAGCTGTTGACCGTGCCCGGCGTGGTGGTGGTGTCGAGCTCGACCGTCACCTCGCCCTCGGAGGTGTCGAAGACCGCGGTGTAGGACTTGGTCACGTCGATGCAGGTGGGCGGCGCGGCCTCGAAGTCGATGGTGCGCTCGGCCGAACCGTCGGCGGGCGGGCAGTCGTCGCTGATCTCCGTGTCGAACTCGGGGTACACCCAGTCGACCGTGGTGGGATCGAACACCGGTGCCGTGGTCAGCGGGTCGAGCGTGTCGGTGGGGTCGGCTGCGTCGGTGGGATCGGTCGCCGTCGCCGCGTCATCGTTGTCGGCAGCGTTGTCGTCGTCGTCGGAGGTCAGCACGGCGATGCCGATGATCGCCACCACGATGGCCAGCGCGCCGATGCCGTAGGTCATCAGCCGGCTGCGCATCCGGGCTTTGGCGTCGGCCGCTTCGGCCGCCGCCACGCGGGTCGCACGGTTGGCCTTCTGGCGGGCTCGCTTGTCGGTCGTCACGGCGTCAGACGATAGCCAAGTTGCTCAGCGAGGCGTGGTCAGGCGACCGGTTCGACGAGGACGCTCTCGATGAGCAGGAGCTCGTCGGACTCCGATGCGTCGTACACGGTCTGGAGTTCGGTGAGATCGTCGATCGTGCCGACCGGGACGTAGCGGGGGTCGGTCCGCAGCAGCTGGGCGCCGGCGTCGTCGAGCACGACCACCAGGGTGCCGGTGATGCCACCGTCCAGGCCCGGGATGGCGACCACCGACCCGACCGGGTACAGCTCGTCGATCGGGTCGGTCGGCGGCGCCACGGGCAGCGTGAATCCGGCATCGCCGGCACTGCCGATCAGCAGTAGGCCGCCGGTGGCCGCAGCGACCGGTGTCTGCTCGTAGGCCCGGTACCAGCCCAGCACCGCCGCGAGATTGGCGACCTCGGCGTTGACGGTGCTGTCGACGGGCACGGTGAACGACCCGGCGGCCGTGTCGAACGTGAGGTCGAAGGCGTCGCCGGCCTCGATGCACATCGGCGGCGGTTCCGCGAACTCGGTGGTGCGTTCGGCGGTGCCGTCGGTGGCCGGACACGGGGTCGGCCCGGTGAGTTCGGCGCCGGCGGCACCGTCGGTCACCCACGGAATGCCGCCGAACGTGGTGGTGGGGGCCGACTCGTCGCCGTCGTCGTCGCCCACCAGGAGACCGGCCGTGAGCGGGGCGATCAGGGCGAGGGCGAGAAAGCCGACGACGCCGCCGACCAGCAGCCGTTTGCGGCGCTCGGCCTTGGCTGCCACGGCCTGTTGGCGGGCTGCCTGGTTGGCCGCGGCAACGCGACGCTTCTTGGTTTCCTGCTTGTTGGCCACCCCCGGAACCTAACCCGGTTTCCCTGCGTGCCGACTGGCAGGGAAGCGCATGTCTCCCAATCCCGATCTCGAGGGGCGCGAGGCCCCCGACCCAGAGGTGTTGCGGGCTGTCGTCGACCGCCACGCCGCCGCGGTGTACCGCGTCGCGCGCTCGATCGTCCACGACCCGGCGCTGGCCGACGACGTCGTCCAGGAGACGATGCTGAAGGCGTGGCGCAACTCGCCCGTCGGTCCCGGCGAGGAGATTCCCCGCAACTGGCTGCTGAAAGTGGCGCGCAACACCGCGATCTCGCTGCTGCGGACACGTCGCGAAGACCTCCATGGCCACGACACCCTCCCCGAGGGGCCGGAGGGAGTGTCCACCACCCGCACGGTCGAGGGGCGGGCCCAGCTCGACGACCTCCTCGAAGCGTTGCATCACCTCGACGAGGACTCGCGTGCGCTCATCGTGTTGAAAGAGGTCCACGACCTCTCCTACGAGGAGATCGCCGCCGCCCTCGACCTTCCGCTGCCGACCGTCAAGACCCGCCTGTTCCGGGCCCGCAAGGCCCTGAAGAACAGCATGAAGGAGTGGCAATGAGTGCCCGACATCCGAACCCCCAGCGGCTGCAGCGCTGGCTCGACACAGGCGAACCCCGTCGTGTGTCGAACCACATCGAGGGCTGCCTTCGTTGCCAGGAACAGCTCGAGAAGCTCAGTGAACTCGACGAGGAGATGGTCGCCGATCTGCAGGCGGCGACCACCCCTCCCGACGACCTCCGCGAGCGCACCCATGGCGGCATGGACGTCCGCCTCCGCAACGAGGCGGCCTTCGGTGCCTTCCTCGACCTCTTCGCGATCGGCTGGGACGTCGCCCGGTCGATTCTCGACCCCGAACTCACCGAGGGTGACGACCCTCATGGCGCGGCCCCAGCGGCCGACGATGCCGATGGAGACCTTTCATGATCGATCCCTGGATCTACGCCACCGGCGCTGTCATCGTCGGACTTCTGTCCGGTGTCGTCGGTGCCGCGCTCGTGCGCGTCATCATCCTGAAGGGCCGCGAAGAGCGGGCCGAGATGCACGATGCCGCCCGGGCCACCGCCACCTTCCTGTTCCTGTTCTTCACCGCGCTGGGCGTGATCGTGGCCATCGGGTTCGTCAACCCCGAGACGCTCGAACCCATCCCGGCCGACATCCTGCGCAAGTCGCCGCGGATCCTCGCGGCCGGACTGATCCTCATCGCCGGCCGCGCCATCGCCTACGCGCTCGCCGGCGCGGTCAACACTGCGTTCGCCGGCTCGACGCAAAGGGTGCGCAGCCAACTGGCCGCCTCGGGGGCGTTCCTCGTCTACGCCGTGGCCACCGTGCTCGCGCTCAGCCAGGTGGGGGTCGACACCACGATCCTGAGCATCATCGCCGGCGCCGCCACCTTCGGTCTGGCCGGCGCGTTCGCGCTGCTCGTCGGCCTGGGCGGTCGCGAGATGGGCGGCGAACTGGCGGCCGGTCGCCACCTGGCCCGACTCGTGCGGGTGGGCGACGAGATCGAGGTCGACGGTGTGGCGGGACGGATCGTCGCGCTGCATCCGGCATCGGTCGAGATCGACGCCGACGGTGCGTCGCTGCACGTACCCAACACCCGCCTGTCACGAGGCGATCTGCGGGTGCAGCACCGCTGACGGGCTGGGTCATGGGCTGGGTCATAGGGCCCATTCGCGGAAGAATCCGAGAAATCCCGCGACTCAGCGGCTTCTCGTGCGTAGTACGGGTGTAGCCGCTCAGCGGCAACGGATCACCTGTCGGATTGGACTCCCGATTGTGAATCTGGAGATGGACCGCCCCAAGGGCGGTCCATCTCTCGTTTTGGCGTGTGGTTAGCCTTGGCGGATGCTTCGCCGCCTTCTCTTTCTCGTGTATGCCGCGGGCGTGTTCCTGGGCGGTTGCTCGGTAGAGGACGGTCCCGTCGGCGAGCGGGCCCCCACCACCACCCCGACGACGTCGACCGCGGGCGCGACCGATCTCACCGCGCCGACCACGTCGGTCGGGCTCACGTCCGTGGCCAGGATCGAGATCGGACCGGCGACCTACGAGCTCGACGCCCTGTGCGCGGCGGGCGGTGCGGGCGAGGTCGAGGTTGCGGTCGAAGGGGTCGACGTCAACGGCCGGCGGGTCATCGGGTTGATCCGGGCGTACCTCGGGGAGCCCTACATCGGGCTCCAGGTCGGCGAGGGCGCCAATGCGGTGCTGTTCGAACCCCGCCTCGAGGGCGTGCTGCCGTTCGAACTCGTCGACGACGTGCTCGAGTTCGAGGAGGTCGACTTCGTCACCGCGCTGGACCTGGAGACGGGCGAGTTCACGCCCGCCGGATTGGGCACGGTCGTCGTCGAGTGCCGAAGCTTCGTGCGCGAGCTGCCGGCCGTGATCTTCGATTGAGTCAGGTACAGGCCTCGGGTTCGGACACCAGCGGCACCCGCCCGGCGCGCATCGACTCGACGACGCCGTCGACGGTCGTGAAGGCCACTCGGAAGTCCTGGTCGTTCTCGTCGGTGGGCACGTAGAACACGTCGACCTGCCCACCGCCGAGATCGACCCGCTCGAGGTTCTCGCCGAAGAGCTGGTCGAGCTCGTCGCCGGTCGTGCCGATGCCCGCGCCGGAGACGGTGGTGACCGGACTCTCGCCGACGATGTCGACCCGTTCGATCGTGCCGGCGTCGACCACGAAGCTGATGCCCACCGGTGCGCCGTCGGGGGTGACCCGGTAACACTCGCTGACCGGCTCGCAGTTGATCATCGTGTGGCCCGACGCCTCCTCGGCCTGGGTCACGGTGAGACCGAACGTCACGGTGTCGAGACCGACCGTGCTGAGCGATGAGTTGCGGCCGAGGGTGGGACCGACGGCCGGGGGCGGAATCTCGGTGTCGGGATCGGTGCCGCAGTCGACCGGGATCTCGACGGCGACGGGGGCGACGGTCGTCGTCGTGCTGGTGGACGTGGTCGTCGCGTCGTCGGGAACGGTCGTGGTGCCGTCGGTCGCGTCGGTGTCGTCGTCGTCGCCGTCCCAGCTCAGCACCACCAGCGCGGCGAGCAGGATGGCGATCAGTGCGAGGAGCACCACGAAGATCTGACGGAACGGCACGACAACGATGGTAGAACGCCACGTGCTTTCCAGTGGGCCGCCCGGGGCTCGAACCCGGCACCTTGGGATTAAAAGTCCTTCCGGCCAATATTCCAAGCATCGCACAGGGTGCCATAGAGCCGCCGTTTCTAGGGGCCGGCAGCGGTTGAAGGCCACACCGTGTCGGTCGATCTCACGAGTTCCCGCAGCGCTTGAGCAACGAGTGAGCAATCAAGCTGTGCTCCTGGCCCGAGCTTGTTTCTCGAACCGGGGTACTGCCGAGGTGGTCCCCCTCCTTGGAGGGAGGTCTCCTGTGAGAAATTTCGTATACAAAACCGTCAGTTCCCGCTGAGAGCTTTCCAGTCCGCTCGGGGTGGCCATCGAAGGGGCTAGGTGGAATCCACCGTCCTCCGAAACGAGAACTCCATGGGGCTGCAGAGATGCGCCATTCACCCGGCCTGAAGGAGTGGAGATGCTCAGCCGCCTCGCGAACAACTGGCGCGAACCCGTAGAACTCCGGTGTCGAATCAACTCGCTGCCGAGACGGTTCCCGACGCTGTGCAGTAGCGCTTCTCAGGAAGGGCTGGAGGTCCGTTGAAGAGGTCGTCGCTGTCTTCGATCTGAAGGAAGTAGTCGAAGCCGACCAGGCTCGTGCCGGGCGTCGAGTATTCGAAGGTGTCGGTCAACCCAAGAGGGAACTGCAGCCCAGAGAAGGCGTCAGCGGAAAAAGTGGTGCTGTCGAAGTTAATGAATGCGCCGAGCGTTGCGTTGTTGGGCACGGGTGTAGAGAGAGAGTCTTCCTGAAGCATCACGTCGAATACGAGGTAGCCGAGTTCGGGCAGGGACGCGTCAGAAAGCTCCGCACTGCATGTCGGGGTCCATGTGACAACGAACGCGGTGACGCATTCGACCTCGGCTGATCCGACCAACGAGCACACCTCGGCCGAGACGGTATCTCCGGGTGTAACGGACAGCGATAGGGAAAAAGTCGGCCCACCGGTGAAGAAGTATTCGGTGGTTGTGGATTCATCGGAGGATGTGAGTGTGGCTCGGTGTGCCGTGACCGAGGGGTCCGTGGCTTCGGTGAAGACGAGGTCGACTCTACGAATCCCATCCTGCCTCAAGTCTGTGATGACTGGTGCGAGCGACGTCGGCGCGGTGGTCGTCGTTGTCGGGGATACCGTCGGGTAGGGATTCCACTCCGTGGTGGGCGTCGGAATCGTCGTGCCTGAACTCGCACTAGTCCCTGCGAGATCAATCGAGACAAGCTCCGCCACAAGCCGCTGCGATCCAGAGTTGAACTGATGACCGGTGCAGGCAAATACGCCGAACGAGAACTCGTTCGAGGCGGCAGTCAATGGCCCGAAGGTACCGCCGTAGATCGCTGTTCCCTGAGCTTCGCCGTTAACGAGCATGGTCGTGTAGCAGATCTCAGCCGGCTCATAGAACGAGGGACCGTTCGGGTCCGGGTGCGGCAGCGGGGCAAAATCGGCATCGAGCGGACAGAACGTACCCAGGTCCTTCTGCTGCAGTTCGCTCGTCCACTCTGCGCGTACGAAAGCGCCGGCACTGTTGGAGAAGTCCGCCTTGAGCGGTCCGACTGCCGTCGGCTCTAGCCCACGCAACTCGTGCGCCGCCTTTGGCGCGTAGCACTGCCACGAGAACGGCGTGACGCCGTCCCAGCTGTAGCACGGAGCGGACTGACTATTCGCCTCGGCGACCGAGAAGCAGAATTCGCCCAGTGAATTGATGAGTTCGCTAGGAGGCGTGTGGTCGGATGGATCGATTGTCATCGGGAATACGATCGGTTCGTCCTCAACCCATCCGATCTGCACCGACGAGTGCGAACCGACGGCCCACTCGCAGCCCGCCGCGAGAACGAGAACCGCTAGCAGCACCGCGAGTGTGCCTATCAGCGTTGTTCCCGCCCGCCGCTCTGACTCGCCCATGGCCCCCTCCGTAGATATCAGTGGCCAGTCAACCACATCGGCGCCGGTGCGATAGCCAGGCGTTAGTCTGGACGTCCCCGTTTCGTCAGACGGGAGTGGCTGTCTCGATCCAAGATTGCTACGCCTTGCCATTGGACACTCTCTTGGGAGACCGCCATCCTTGTCGTCCATGCGGCGAATCCTGAGTGTGGTGGTGACGATGTTGCTGGTGGGCAGCGGGTGTGAATGGGCTACAAGTGAGTCCTCAACTATCGACCTCGGCTGGACTGACTTCGATGAGCCGGTCGTATTCCCAATCACGGTGGACCCGTCAGACCACGACGTGCCGCCCGAGTTTCTGGACGTGTGGGGCTATGTCGAGGGATGGGATGGTCAGCCGTTCTCTTGGCAATGCTACGACCCATCTGTGGCCGCGGACCTTGGCGTTGACGTCGGCCCACAGGACATCGAACCGCTGGAGGTAACCAAGAACGTTGCCGAAGGCGACGTCCTTCGCATCGAGTACGAGACCTTCGTGAACTCACGAACCGATAGTGATCCGATCTGGTCTCCCTACCCGATCTGCTGGGCCGACACCGACTTCCTACCTGCGCAGATGGGAGAATCGTCGCTTCTTCCCATCCCGGCTGAACTCTGCTTCGTTGGGATCGCAGTCGACGGCGAGATCCTCGGCTCAGTGGAGGCGTCCAGGGCCATCAACCTTGACGTGACGACAGGAAGACTCTCGGGCGGAAGCCACACGGTGAGCATCCGCAGCGTCGACTGCGTCGGCTACCAACAGGGTCTCGGCCGCCAACAGCTCAGAGTCGAGCACTTGGAAGTGGCGCAGGGCGGCTCGACACCGCATCCTCCGATCAGCACGGTTTCGGTGCCAATTCCCTACCCAACCGTGCAGCCCTAGGGGCAGATCAGACGATCTCCTCGGCGAGCCAGAACGTAGAGAGCAGACGCGGGAAAGAAGCCGTCGATGTCGATTCGTGTGGCGAACGTTTCGTCGCCAATCTTTGGGAAGGAAATCGGCACGATGTTTGTCGTGTTCCCGTCGGCATCGATCTCTCCGTTGCAGGAGGCAAATACATCAGGGAGGGCATAGACAAACCAGCAGGTCAGGTTGGTGGGCCGCCCGGGGCTCGAACCCGGCACCTTGGGATTAAAAGTCCCCTGCTCTAACCCGATGAGCTAGCGGCCCACCGGCGAGGATAGCGATCAGCGGGGGCGGGGCACGCCGAGAATGCGGCGCTTGCGGAGATCGGCGCGACCGTGGCGGATGACCCGTCGCCACGCCTGGCCGACGTCGACCGCGGCGGCCGTGTCGCCCCTGAGCAACCGGACGACGACGAAGCCCACGTCCTGGGTGGCCGCGAAGGTGCTCACCAGCCACCAGGCGCGGGGGCCGTGGCGGACGATGTTGCGCTGGCGGTTGGCCAGCGTCGACACCCGGAACCGGCCGCGGCGGTTGGCCACCTTCGGTGCGGTGCCGTAGGAGCGCACATGCTGGGCGACGGCCGCCGGCTCGTAGTGGAAGCGCCAGCCGAGCCGGCCGAGGGTGAGGGCGAGATCGACGTCCTCGCCGTACATGTCGTAGGTCGGGTCGTAGGGACCACCGAAGAGCTCGATGACCTGGTCGAGGGCGGTCCGTCGGAAGAGGGGGGTGGCGCCGTTGAGCTTGTCGCAGGTCGTTGCGTGGTCGGTGGGCAGCGATCGGGTCCGCATCGTCGAGGTGATCTCGATCGGGCCCGACACCCCGGCCCGGGTCGACTCGACGAGGCCGCCGGCCGCCGCGGCGCGGGGTTCGCGGTGCAGCACGTCGACCAGAGTTGCGACATAGGTGGGGGACAGGGTGGCGTCGCAGTTGAGGGGCAGCACGAACTCGCCGGTGGCGACGGCGATGCCGGAGTTCATCCCCCGGGCGAACGCGAGATTGGTGTCGTTGCGGACGACGGTCACGTCGGGGTGCTCGGCCAGGATCCGGTCGAGCGAGTCGTCGGTGCTGGCGTTGTCGACCACGACGATCTCGATGTCGGGCCAGGTCTGCGCGACCGCCGAGGCGACGGCGTCGGCGCCCATGCCGTCGCTGTTCCAGTTCAGGACCACGACGCTCACGCGGCCGGCGACAGAGGGCACGGGACGGGTCATGGGGCGAGGATCGCCCGTAGCGCGGCGACCTGGTCGCGATCGCCGAGGAGGGACCCGCCGCCGAGGGCGGGAAGGAGGAGCAGGACGAACTCCCGGGCCGCCTTCCGACGCTGTGCCTCGGTGGTGCGCGGGCTGCCGAGAATCCATGCGGTGTGACGAACGAGCGCCGCGGCACCGGTCATGTCGACGCGTACCGCGCCGGCCCAGCGCAGGGCACCGACGCGGCTCGGCGCGGTCACGAGCGCGGCGAGTCCGGGCACAAACGAGAGGGTCTGGTTCGCCGTTGCCTGCTCGACCAGCTCCGGTGTCTCGGGCAACGGCCCGATCGGCACGGCGTTGCGATGCTGCACCGTGAACGGGCCTTCGGGGTCGCCGGCGAACTCCGGCGCGAACGGCGCATCGGGCAGATCGAGCGTGTCGGTGAACGCGGCGTCGAGGCCGTCGTCGAGACGCGAATAGTGGCCCCGCTGCCATTCGGTCGCGGCCCGGTCACGGGCCCGCTCGAGCAGCTGGGCGGGGTCGCGCTCGTTGTATCCCGTGATCACGTAGCCGTCGACGAGGGGGCCGTTGCGAAACGAGGTGGGGATGACCTTGCCGTGGTGCATCACGTCGTAGTCGCGGTCGCCGAAGTCGTGGAAGAAGCGCGCCTCGGGGACGCCCGGCCACATGCAACGGGTCAGGCGTTCGCGCACGGGAAGTTCGGCGTTGGTGGCCCACTCGGCCCGGTCGGCCGTGTGCAGGAACGTGTGGACGAGCCGCACCCGCAGCGACGGGTCGAGCCCGGGGTTGTGCGCGGCCAGCATCGGGCGGGGGTCCTGGTCGAGGAACTCGTCGGCGTGGAGGATGCCGATCCAGTGACCCGTGCCGAAGCGGCGGCGGGCTTCGGCCAGGAGGTGCTGGCGGGCGCCGTCACGCACCGGATGGTCCAGGTCCTCGTCGCGTAGACGGAAGACGACCTCGGGTGTGCGGTCGAGGATGGCGTCGGTTCGGTCGCGGGCGGGCCCGGCCGGGGTGCCGTCGAGCACGAGGATGCGGTCGAACCAGCGGGTCGCGGTGGCGAGCATCTCGTCGAGGATGTCGTCCTCGTCGCGCACCATGAGCAGGCCGATCAGGCGGGAGTCGTCGCCGAGTCGTTCCGCGCTGCGCACGCGGTCGACGGCCCGCCCGAACAGGCGAGGGTCCCGTCGCAGCTCGCGGAGGCGCTGTCGTCCCGGCAGACGGGTGCGCCGGCGGGGCCACCGATAGCGATCCACGATCTCACTGAAGAGGAACAGGGCAGGTATCTCACTGGTGGGCGGACGAGGGACGCCAGACTGACGGCCATGACCGGCTCGACTCGCGCAGCGCTCACCGTACTCCTGTCGACTTTCGATGGGGAGCGTCACCTCGGCGAGCAGTTGGACTCCCTGAGGGCGCAATCGTTCGACGACTGGACGTTGCTGTGTCGGGACGACGGCTCGACCGACGGCACCCGCGCGCTGCTGGCCGCCCACGCGGCGGCCGACGACCGCGTCCGCATCGTCGACGACGATCGGGGGCGATTGGGTCCGGCCGGGTCGTTCCTCGCGCTTCTCGCCCGGGTCGAGACCGACACCTTCGCATTCTGTGATCAGGACGACATCTGGGAGCCCCACAAGCTTGCGTGGTCGCTGGACGAACTCGCCGCCGCCCGCAGTCCGATCGCGGCGGTCTACACCGACGCGTTCGTGGCCGACGCCGCGGGAACCGTCGTGGGCGCGTCGGCCCTGCACGATCGCGGTGTGCGTCGGACTCCCGAGTTCGGGGAGCTGTTGATGATCAACGCGGCGATCGGGGCGACCATGGTCGGCACCCGCGCGCTGGCGGACGCCGTCGTCGCTCTCGACCACGACACGACGATGCA
The DNA here is from genome assembly GCA_040219515.1 of Acidimicrobiales bacterium. Lineage (NCBI taxonomy): Bacteria > Bacillati > Actinomycetota > Acidimicrobiia > Acidimicrobiales > Acidimicrobiales bacterium. Next base: position 270,527 of record JAVJSI010000018.1, on the reverse strand, counting down.
CGACTGGTGGACGGCACTCGTCGCCGGCTACGCGGGCGAGCTCCGGCTCCTGCGCGCACCGACCATGAGTTGGCGGCGGCATCCGGCCACGGCGACCGGCGGCGCCGGCGCCACCGGCTCGATCGGCCGAACGCGACGAAACGACTACGTAGAGTGGTCCATCGCTGCCGCGACGATCCTGTCGGAGAGTGACCTCCCTCCGGCCAACGATGAAGTGTCACGGGCTGTGGACGCTCTGCGTGACCTCGGTGCGTCGGGATTCACCCTCCGAAACTCGCTGACGGCCGATCGTCGCGGGGCTCGCGCGTGGCCGCTCCGTCGCCGGTTGGCTGCGCACTGGGCGGTCGCCCGTCATCGGTGAAGTGGGAGGGACATTTTTCCCCAGCTCTTGCGCATCTCACGAACAGTGGCCACACTCAGTGTGAATCATGGCACAGCAACCACTCACCACCGATCGTCGTGGAGCCGCCGAAAGGGCGCCGCTCCGGCTCGACGGGTTGGCGCGGACCCGCACGAAGTACGAGCGTTTCGTCAAGCGTCCGGTCGATCTCGTGGGCGGCGTCGTGCTGTTGCTGGTCTTCTCACCGCTGCTCATCATCCTCGCCATCGCCGTGGCCATCGCTCTCGGCCGGCCGGTGATCTTCCCCCAGCGGCGGCTCACCCGGGGTGCGGTGCCGTTCACGATGTACAAGTTCCGGTCGATGAAGCCGGAGGAGCCGTGGGACGAGTCCGTCCTCGGCCCCCGGCCGCACCATGCGCCCGAAGACGACCCGCGCCACACCAGGTTCGGTCGCCTGATCCGGCGCCTCTCACTCGATGAGCTTCCTCAGCTCATCAATGTCATCCGCGGCGAGATGAGCCTCATCGGCCCGCGACCGGAGATGCCGCAGGTGGCGGCCGAGCACGACATCGTCCACCACCCCCGTCACCTGGTGCGGCCGGGAATGACCGGCGAATGGCAGGTGTCGGAGCTGCGGGCCGGGTTCGTGCACATGAGCGTGCATCTCGATGCGCTCTACGTCGGCGACCTCACCTTCCGTCGTGACGTCGGCATCGCGCTGCGCACCGTCGGGCTCTTCCTCGGCGTCGGTCCTCGTTCGGCTCCCACGTCATCCGAGGCAGCCGACGAATCGATCGACCCGATCGATCTCGAGCCCCGGCCCTTGCGGGTCCTCCATGTGCTCGAACCCGAGTTCTCGGGCGTGCCCGCCTACGTCCACCAGTTGGGGCAGGAACTCGCCGCCCGCGGCCTCGATCAGGTCGTCCTCACCTGTGACCGACAGACGTGGGACTTCTCGTCCTGGGCCGAGAGGGTGGTGCAGGTGCCGTGGCGCCGGCGCCCCCGCTCCGTCGTGGAGGTGGGTCGGGCGATCCGGCACACCGTGGCCGATGCCGACATCGATCTCGTGCACGCGCACGCCACCTTCGCCGGCTTCTCCTCACGAGTGCGGTCGATCGACGTGCCGGTGCTGTATCAGCCCCATGGCTGGGGTCACCTCTCCACCCGACACCCGCTCGCCCGCACGGTTGCTCGCTCGGTCGAACGCGTCCTCGACTCACGCGCCGACATGTTGATGGTGCTCAGCGACCAGGAGGCCGCCGACGCCCCGAAGCAGCGAGCCACCGAACGAGTGCGTCCCATCGTCGACCTGACCGGATTCGAGCCGCTGTCGGTTGCCGCCCGCAACCGGGCCCGTCTCGAGTTCGGTTGGCCGGTCACCGAACGCGTCTTGTTGTGTGTCGGCGAGCTCAGCCATCGCAAGAACCAGATCGCCCTCCTGCGGGCCTGGGGCAACCTCGACGTCGAGGGTCATCGGCTGGTCCTGGTCGGCGACGGCACGATGCGCGCCGGGGTCGAGGAGCTGGCCACCGACGGCGTCGAACTGCTCGGGTGGCGCGACGACGTGCATCGGTTGATGGCCGCGGCCGACGCGCTGGTCGTTCCCTCGCTCGGCGAGGGCTTCAGCCTCGTCATCCTCGAGGCGCTGGCCTCGGGCATTCCCGTGTTCACTACCCCTGTCGGTGGATCCGAGATCGTGCTCGGCGACGACGGCGCGGTCCGCGCCGACGCCGAAGGGGTGCTGCGGGCCGCCCTCGGTTCATCGCAGCTCAACCAGCCGCTCGCAGCCCGGATCGAACGGTCGGCCCGCCACGTGCAGGCGGCCTCGGTCGAGACAGTGGCCGAGACGTTCATCGAGCTCTACATGGCTGCGGTCGGTCGGCCGGGCGTCATCGAGTCGGAAGTCGCCGAGGAGACCGTCGGCGACATCCTCCAGCTCTCCTAGTTGCATGCGCGTCCTCGTCACGGGTGGTCTGGGCTATATCGGCGGTGAGGTCGTCCGGCGGCTGCTGCAGCGCGGCGACGAGGTGAGCGTCATCGACCTGGCGCGACGGCCGGCCACGGCGCCGCCGCCGCCGCACGACAACATGACGGTGCATTTCGCGAACATCACGAAACCCGAGAAGATCCGCCCACTCTTCGACGATGTGGACGCGGTCGTCCACGCCGCCGGGATCCACCATGCCGACGAGGTCGCCCGCCAGCCGAATCGCCATGTCAACGTGAACGTCGGCGGCACGCTCAACGTGCTGCGGGCCGCGGAACAGGCCGGTGTCAGGCGGGTGGTGCAACTGTCGAGCGCGAAGGTCTACGGCCAGACGGAGGTGGCATCGACCGAGAGTGATCTCGTCCGGCCCACCGATGAGTACGCGCTCGGGAAGTGCGTCGCCGAGGCCTACTGCGCGCACTTCGCGGCGAACACCACGCTCGAAGTGACCTCACTTCGCCCGTTCTCGGTCTACGGGCCGGGGATGGACCTTCGCACAGGCTACTGCGGGGCGCTACTCGATGCGGTCGTGACCGGCGCCCCGGCGGTACTCTCGGGGACGCCGGACTTCTCGCGTGACTTCGTCCATCTCGACACGGTGGCCGACGTCATCGTGGCTGCGAGCACCTCTGCGGTGCCGCCTCCACTGCTCCTGAACGTAGGCAGTGGCCGGTCCACCACGTTGAGCGAACTCGTCGAGGTGTTCGACGACCTCACGTGCCGGCGGTTGGCTGCAACGTATTCGACCCCGCGGGGAGGTACCTTGGAACGAACATTGGCCGATATTTCACTGATGAATGACGTTGCATGCCCCGAGATCCCAGATCTGCGAACCGGAGTAGAGGCGATGATCCGCTCTCACTTCACCAACCGGTAGACCCGCACACGCCGGTCGCGCTGGTCCTTGCCGCGGGCACCGGCTCCCGGGTGGGTGCCGATCGGCCGAAGCAGCTCCTCGAACTCCTCGGCCGACCGGTGGTGATCCACGCGCTCGAGCAGCACCACCGCATGGGCCACCATGTCGTGGTCGTCGTCTCCGACGGCACCAAGGGACCGATCGTCGAGATGATCGACGAACATCTCCCCGACGCCGACATCCAGATCGCCATGGGTGGCGACACGCGGCGGGCCTCGGTCATCGCCGGGGTCGAAGCGATCCCCGACGAGACCGACCCCACGACCGGTGTGATCCTGCGCAACGCAGCATCGCCCAACACGCCCGACTCGTTGATCGAGGGGTGTCTCGAGAGCGTGAAGCAGCACGACGGTGTCCAAGCCTTCGTGCGGAGCAACGAGACCACCTTCATCCGGGCCAACGACAACCTGGATTGGCTCATCGCCCGCGACATCACCGGGTTCACCGCTGATCCCACCGTGTATCGGCGTGAACTGATGGAGAGCGTGGCCCAGGAAATGAGGGTCGGCGATCTCGGGGAGACCACGCTCGACATCGCCCGGCGGCTGCACGCCAACATCGGACTCGTCGAGAGTCCGCGGTCGAACTTCAAGCTCACGACCGCCGGCGACCTCCACCGGCTCGAAGTGGCGATGACCGACCCGGCGGCCTACGACTGATCGGCCCGCGCCGCGGCGTCGGGCGGTGGCGGCAGCGTCTCGTGGAGCCCGGCCGCCTCGCCGTCGGCGACATACTCGTAGCGATACGGAAGGTTGGGATCCTGCCGCCCGTGGACGAGCGTCTCGAGCACGGCGTCGACCACGCGAGCCGATGCGTGCCCCGGCCGGTAGGTGTGGAAGTGGTCGCGGATCTGCTCGTATCGGGCCCGGTAGGCGTCGATCACTCCGCGACGAGACGCCCGCAGTGCCTCGGACAGGGTTGCCGCGTCGTGACATATCGGGCCGACCGCGATCTCCTCGAGGGTGAACATGAGGGGTCGCGCCGCCTCGAACGCTGCGCTGTCGGGCGCGTAGTAGATGATCGGGCGATCCAGCAGCATGAAGTCGAACGGTGCACTGGAGAAGTCGCTGATCATTCCGTCGGCGTGGGGATACAGACGCGATGGATCGACCGTCGGATCGACGATGCGCAGATTCTCGGCACGTTGCGCCCGCTCGATGCCGAGCACCCCACGAGTGGCGTCGACGAAGTGCAGCTTCACGGCAATCGTGACCCCGGCTCGACCGGCGGCCTCGTCGAGGGACTCCCAGTCGAAGCCCTGGCGGCCGAGTCCCTCGCGAAATGTCGGTAGATAGAGGAATACGGGCCGATCGACCGGAATCGGCTCGCCCTGGGTGGGGATCGCCGCCCGATCCTGGGGCGGCACGGGGACCAACTCGTCGTGTCGGGCGAAGCCGGTGATCCGGATGCGATCAGGTGGCACCCCGAACAACTCTCTGCCCTGATCGGCATGCGCCGGGGAGCACGACATCAGGAGATCGGGCGTGGGCACGTGCCAGGGGAGCAGGAGGCGCCAGAACGCCCGCTGCAACGGGCGCCCGTGGAAGAGTTTGTAGAGACGGTGGTCGGGCGCGTCGATGGCCCGCTCGATCTTCTTCATCCCGATGCCGTGGCGCAGGTGGACGAGGAGGGCCCCGCGGGAGAGCCAGAAGTTGATGTCCTTCGGGAGTGAGTCGTAGATGTAGATGCCGGCGCGTGCGGCGAACCACATGCCGGGAGGGGACCACGTCGTGTAGCACCGGTGGCCATCGCTGCGGAGCTGTCGGCGAATCTCGCGTTCGTTGGTGATCCACGCGGTGCGGACACCCTCGATGGGATTCAGGGCCACGTGGAGGAAGACTGCACCGGCGTTGTCGCCGAAGCGATGGCCGTCCCAGCAGCCGAATGCCCACTGGTCGCGGCGCCGAGGGATCAATCCGACCAATGCGTAGCCGAGGAACTGGACGGGCCGCAGCAGGGTGAGGAGCGCGCGTTGAGCGAGTGACCGTGTCATTGCCGCGGTCAACCCGTCGAAAGGGTCCCGTAGCTCACCTGAACAACCTCTGCGCCTCTCTGTCGATGGAACGCCAGTGCACCCAACCGAGTGTGTGGAGTCCCAGCTTGGTCGCCGCCGCCCGGATACCTTCACGTTGCGGTTCGCGCTGGCGGAGTTCCTTGTGGCCGCGAAGCGCCCGTTGTACCTCGTCGAGCGTGGTCATCGGGGCGACAGGCTCGGAGACGCCGCGGAGGATCCGTCGTTCTGGTGCGATCAGGTGCAGTCCGGGACGGGCGACCCAGCGAGAGAGCAGTCCGGCTGCGACGACGAGCGCCGCCGCATCATGAAGGGTCGTCTCGACCGTGGGTCCGAAGTCGAACACCCACAGGCGTCCGTCGGGCGACCACCCGATGTTCTTGGGATCGAGGCCCTTCCACACCAGCACTCGTTCGGGGTCGTCGTCGACCGCTCGGGCGCGAAGGATGGCGGCCATTGCATCGCCCACGCGCGTCGCAGCGTCGCTGCGTGTGGCGTCGCGTCTGGTCATCGAGTCGATCGTCGTCATCTCGATATAGGGAAACACCATGAACAGGCGCTGTTCATCACGCAACACCGGCCGCAAGACGGAGACGCCGGCCAGGTCGTCGCCCAGCGACTCGACGGTGTGGCGGTCGCCCTCGAAGCCGCGTCGGTGCCATTTGCCGACCCGATCGACGAACTGCTTCAGGAAGTACTGCTCGGTGTCGGTGGACACCTTGGCCACTCGCGACCAGTTCCGCTGAGTGACGCGTCCGACACGCGCAACTCCGAGAGGGCCCAGATCGATCGAATCGCCTCTGTTGATCGGCCTGTGGGGGGCTGCACCCATCGGCTGCCGGTGATCGCTCATCTGGAACAACAACCCCCGGACTGGGAAGGCTACGGACAGGTACAGTACGGACAAGAAAAAGTACGGACAGAGTGGGAAGGCTACGGAGTGTAGGGTGCCGCCCGCTGGTGGTCGAAATGCGGTCGGCGGGACGATAGCCCTCGGGATCGGCCCGCGCCGCGTTCCGGGGCCGGCTCGCTTTCCTGGGAATGGGCAAAACGCCCCCTGTTAGTAGGTTTCCACAGGCTGGTATCCTTCGGCGGCGAGGCGACGCGATCGAACTCATAGGAGCCCGAGTGCCTGAATCGAATATCGAAGAGCTGGCGTTGGGTGACTACCTGGCGTTGTTCCGGCGTCGGTGGCGCTGGGTGGTCGGCACAATGCTCGTCATCGTCGGTATCGTGGCGGTGGCCACCCTGATGCGCGACAAGGTCTACGCGTCGTCGTCATCGGTCCTGATTCTCACCGACGCCAACGAGGCGCTCTTCAACCAGACCAGCGATGACCTCAAGCGTCAACCGCTGGCCGAACTCGCCTATGTCGGCAGCGATCGCTACCTCAGGGCAGTCGAGGAAGCGGCGGGATTCGAGGTGGAGGTCGACGGCTCCGTGAGGACCCAGGCGCCCGACCAGGACATCGAGGATGCGTCGGTCCTTCTCCTCGAGGTGGAGGCGGATTCGGCGGAGAAGGCGCAGCAGGGGGCGACAGCCGCGGCCGAGGTCTATCTCGCCGAACGCACTGCCGAGTTCCGCCGCTCCTTCGAGAGCCAACAGGAGGCGCTCACCACGCGCCGGGACCGGCTGGTTCAGGAACGGTCCGAGGTCAACGCCGAGATCGAGGATGCCCGAAGTCGCCGCGAAGCGGCGACCGGTGCTCTCGAACAGCTCGCGCTCGACTCCGAGTATCAGCTTCTCGTCGCGGAGCGGCAGCCGCTTCTCAACAGCCTCAGCACCCAGATCGGCGAGGCCGAGCTCGAGTTGGGCCGTGTGTCCCGAGTCCTGGGTGTTCTCGACCAGCCCGAATCGATAGGACGGGTCAGCGTCAACGCCCGGCTTCCGGCCGATCCGGTCTCACCCGATCTGCCCGTCGCCATCATGTTCGCGATCTTGGCGAGCCTCATTCTGGGCGCCGTCCTCGCCGTGGTCCGTGAGTTCCTCGACAGGCACCCCTTCGACGGTGCAGAGCTTTCCCGGCTGGTCGACACGCCGGTGATGGCGACAATCGGGGAGATCCGCAGGGATCGCGCGGCCCCTGGCCGTGTCCGACGGTTTCGCGACCTCTCACCCGCTGAACTCAGCGGCTACCACGTACTGCTCAACAGCCTTTGGCTCAGCAATGTCTCGGAGCCGCTCCAGAGCATCGTCTTCAGCTCGGACCGGGCAGGCGTGGGCAAAACGCAGACCGTGGTCAACCTCGCGCAAGCCGAAGCGTCCCGAGGCACCCGGGTACTGCTCATCGATGCCGACTTCGCCAACCCGTCGGTGGTCGACCGGCTGGAGCTCGACCACCCCAGCCTGACCCTCAGCGATCTGCTGGCGGGGACCGCCTCGGTCGAAGAGGTCGCGATCTCGACCGACCTCCCCACCCTGCAGGTCGTCGACTGCGAGCAGTCGGAGTCCGCCAGCGACCTGCTGCGTTCCGACCGGTTCGGTCTCATGCTCGGACAGCTGCGCAGCGTCTACGATCTGATCGTCATCGATGCCACACCAACGCTCGGCGCGTCCGATTCCCGGCTGGTCGCGCACCACGCCGACACCGTCGTAGTCGTCTACGACCCCGCCTACTCTCGACGCGAGGAAGTACAACTCACGATCGACCTGCTCCGGAATTCGGGGGCCAATCTCGTCGGCCTGGTGGCCAACCGGACCCGGTCCTCGCATCCTGTCTATCTCGCCGGTCAGCCCCGGCGGGAGGGCGAACGAGCGCTGGCCTGACCAGGCTTCCGGACCGCGACATGCGTCGTGGTCTCGCGTGCGCGGACCGCGGCGCGGGGCTTCGCCAGAGAAGAATGGGCGTGGTACCGTCCGCAGCCTGATGCCAACGACGGAGCGACGATGGCAACCCGAATAGCAGTGACCTCCGGGTACTACTCACAGAACATCGGCAACGCTTTCTTCCAGCTCGGTGGTCGGGCGCTCATCGAGCGGGCTGCCCCCGAGGCCGACGTCTTCTTCGTCCCTGACAGTCCCGGCAACTGGACCCTGTGGCGAAAGTCCAGCGGTCGCCCTCGTGCCAGCCTCGACATCATCCAGTGGTACGACCCCGATCTCCTCGTGTTGCAGGGGCCAACGCTGCGTCGAGGATTCGACGAGATGTGGGCGAGCACGTTCGAGGAACTCAAGGCAAGGGGCACGCGGGTCCTTCTGTTGGGAATCGGACTGTTTCGCTTCGACTCTCACGAGCGGTCACTCGTTCGCGACCTCGCCGACTCAGGCCTCGTCGCTGGTGCCTGTGCTCGCGACGAGGTGACCCACCAGGTCCTCACCGACGCCGGGATCGAGTCGGTGTCGGGCCTCGACTCGGCGTTCTTTCTCCCGTGGGCATACCAGCCGAACTCGCTCGATGGCTCCCCGCACTACGTGGTCGTGAACTTCGACCGGTTCCCGGAGCCCCGTATCAGCGCTCGGACCGACGAACCATCGGCCGGTCTCGGGGCGACGTCGGCCGGCTATGCCCTCCCGGATGCCACGATCATGGTCCGGCCGGCGGCCCGGGTGCTGGGTCGCCTCGCGGGGTTCGGGCATGTCGCGAGCTACGCCGGCCAAGCGCTGCGCCGGCGTCGAACGAACGATTCTGTCGGTCCCTACACGATCGTCCGTACCTCGAACCGTGCGAACCCGCCGCTCCACCGGCTGAACTACCGCCATCCGAACTCGTTCGTGGCCGACGAGCCCTTCTCGTACCTCGACCTGCTGGCCAACGCCGAACTCGTGATGGCCGACCGCGTGCATTCGTGTGTGGCCGCCGCGGCCTACGGCCGCCCGTCCTGGTTCCTCGGCGACACGCCGCGGGCCGGGCTGCTCGATCAGGTCAACGCCGAGCCCCCGGTCGACGGAAAGCTGGTACCGAAACCGGGCTTGCTCGAGGAACGTCGCGAGACGCAGTGTGAATGGTTGCACCAGTTGCTGTCGGATCTCGCCGACTGAAGGGTGCACGCCCGGGGGAGCTGCGGGGGCGACACTCAATTGCACGCTGTTCGGGTCGATACTAGAGATGATCTTGCTCTGATCCGGAGGATGCGAGCCATTGGCCCCCAACAGCATCGTCACTGCCGCGGACGCCGCGCACCTGCTACGACGCGCCGGGTTCGGTGGTACGCCGGCCGAGATCGACGCGCTGACCGGACGGACGCGCCGCTCGTGCGTGGATGCCCTGATGGGGTTCACCGATTCGGATCCCGCACCTGAGGGTCCCGATGTCGGGGAACCCGCGTTCGTCACCCTGAGCGATCAGTGGAAGGCACAGTCCCAGGCCACCAACTGGTGGGTGGCACGGATGGCGAACCTGCCGAACCGTACGGTCCTGCCCTCGGCCGTCGGTGCCGTCGCGGCCCCGTCTGCGCTCCAAGAGAAGATGGTGCTTTTCTGGCACGGCCATTTCGCATGTGCACAGGACAAGGTCGGGGACTTCCCCGTCATGTGGGACCAGTTGCGAATGTTCCGACGAATGGGACTCGGGAACTTCAGCGCCCTCGTCAAGGCCGTCGCTGTCCATCCGGCGATGCTCGTCTATCTCGACAACGAGACCAACGTCGCCGGGCTGGTCCAGGAGAACTTCGCGCGAGAGCTCATGGAGCTCTACACCTGCGGCGTCGGCCACTACAGCGAGGACGACGTGGTTGCGATGGCCCGGGCATGGACCGGCCACAACACCGTCGGTTGGAACGGCTCGTTTCGCGACACGTCCTACGTCTACCGGCCGGAGATGCACGACCACGGCGACAAGCGACTCTTCGGTGTCACAGCGAACTGGAACGGCATCGCCCAGAACGCGGGCGAGAGGGACACCGTCGACGAGCTCGTCGACGGCTCACGACGTACCGCCACCGCCCGTCACATCGCCCGGAAACTGTTCCGATTCCTGGTCCACGACAGGCCGTCGGATGCCGTTGTGTCCGATCTGGCCGGCGCGTTCGTCGCGTCGGACATGCAGGTCGCAGCCTTGTTGCGGGCTGTTCTCCTGCACGACGAGTTCTGGAGGTCGACCACGCGCCATGCGCTCCCGAAGTCGCCGGCCGAGTACGTGGCCTCCGTCGTCAAGCGAACGGGAATCCCCGCCGCCACGATGGGATTGCGGTGGCGCATGATCCCCATGGGGCAGGTCCTGTTCGACCCGCCGGGCGTCGAGGGGTGGGGAGGTGGCGACACCTGGATCTCCACTTCCTCGCTGTGGGCGAGAGGCTCGCTCATGAACCAGGTGGTTCGTTGGGAGGCGGCTGATCGCGGGCTGCTCTCCGACATCGCGTCGCTCACTCCGGCCCAGGCCACACAGGCGATTCTCGATCTCTTCGGACTCGAGACCGTGAGCGCGAGCACTCGGCGTGAGATGGAGCGGTGGCACCGACGCGCCACCGAAATGGGCACGTGGCCCATGCCGATGCAGGGGTTCCTCCTGGGCGTGTTGTCACCGGAGTTCCAAGTCCAATGAGGCGACGATGATGGTCTCTTCCCAAAGCCGGCTCCTCCCGACGTCCGAGGCCTCGGGAATCGCGCGGCGCCGGTTCCTCCAGGGTGCTCTGGCCGCGGGCGGTGCCGCCGCGCTCGTGCCCGGATGGCTCGACGCCGCCGCGTCCGCCGCAGCACCCCTCCACCCCTCCGCTCGCCTGCTGGTCGTCGTGTACCTCAATGGCGGCAACGATCATCTGAACACGCTCGTTCCCGCAGAGGACGGCGCATACCACCGTCAGCGAGGGTCGATGGCGGTGAGCGTCGACGACTCGACCGCAATCGGGGAAGGGCTCTTCCTCAACCCGGTCATGCCCCGATTGAAGGCCCGCTATGACACCGGACGCGTGGCGTTCGTCCGGGGGGTCGGCGAGGCGTCCGACGATCGCAGCCATTTCACCTCGGCGGCCACCTGGATGAGCGGAAAGCCGGGGATGCTGAATCCGACCGGTTGGCTCGGGCGATTCGTGGATGGCGTCGACCGCGGCGGACTGCGGGCCGTGGCCATCGAGCGGACAGCTCCGCTCCTGGTCGTCGGGGACGCGAGCAAACCCACCGTCCTTCCACCCGAGGGCTCGCTGTTCGGTTCGGACCGCCACCTTCGTCACGAGCGATTCGTCCATGAGGCGCTCGCGGGCCTTGCCGGTGGCGGCCGCGACGTGAGTCCCGCCGTCGGTGCGTTCAGCGACATCTACAGCGCGGCCATCGACCGCGCCCTCGACGTAGGGCCGGCCTTCGGCGGCGCCCTGCCGGCCGAGGGATTCGCGCGCGAGATGTCCCTGGCCGCACGGGTGGCCAACCTCGATCTGGGTACGCAGATCATCACGACCACGCTGCGCGGGTTCGATCACCACGACGCCCAGCGGCCCGACCACGAACGGCTTCTCGGCGACCTCGACGCCGGGATCGAGGAGTTCTTCGCCGAGCTGTCGCCGGCGCTCGTGAGCCGCACCGCCATGCTCGTGTTCTCGGAGTTCGGTCGTCGCGTGGTCCCCAACGCCTCCGGCGGGACCGACCATGGCACGGCCGGCATGGTGATGATGATCGGCGAACGGGTCAAGGGTGGCCTGAAGGGCATCCAACCATCGATCACCGACCTCGACCGTCGGGGTGACATGAAGCATCACCTCGACTTCCGAGAGGTCCATGCCACCGTGTTGTCCGAGTGGTTGGAAGCCGATGACCGTGAGATCCTGGGCCAGAAGTTCGGGAAGCTCGATCTCTTTTCCGCTGGAGCGGGGTCCCCCGGGCAGTCGGGTCAGGGCGTGAGCCCAACCGGCCACGGCCCGCTCGTGTTCTCCGACGTGCCTGCCGACGCGTACTACGCACACGCAGTCGCGTGGCTGTCCGCCCGCGGAATCACCACCGGCACCGGGCCCGGGGTGTTCTCGCCCGACGCCGTTGTCACCCGCGGGCAGATGGTCACGTTCCTGTGGCGCTACCGCGGGTCGCCCACCGGGTCGCCGAACTCCGGATACTCCGATGTCGCTCGGTCGGCCTTCTACGCGAAGGCCGTCGATTGGGCGAAGGCGGAGGGGGTGACGACCGGTACCGGTGGGAACCGATTCTCTCCGGAAGATCCGGTCACCCGGGCCCAGGTCGCCACGTTCCTGTGGCGCTTCGAGGGTGCGCCCGGCGACGCGCGGCGGTCGGCCTTTCGCGACGTCCCCCGCGACCAGTACTACACCGAAGCAATCGACTGGCTCTCGGAGCGAAACATCACGACCGGGACCGGACCCGCGGCCTTCTCGCCGGAGGATCCGGTCACCCGGGGCCAGATGGCCACGTTCCTCTGGCGGCTGGCGGGAAGCCCCATGGTATGACGGCTACGGAGAAGGGCCCCCGAGGGGAGGCGTGGTAACCTCTGGTCGCATGCTCGACCGAGCGTTCGCGCCTCGAAGTCCACTTGCAGAACACTCTCCGTACGAGAAAACGCGCTCCTTCTCGCGTCGGCTGTTCCTCCTCGCCGTCTTCTGCATGCCCCAGCAGCTCGAGCTCGACGCGTTCAAGAGCGTCAGCGAAACGCGCTTTGCGCCCGGCGACATCCTCTTGGTGCTCTCGGTCCTCGCCGCTCCCGGAGTGCTGCGGCTGCGCCGTGAACCCGTGTCCCTCCTGCCACTGTTCATGGTCGGAACGCTCGCGTATGGCCTGATCGTCACGTTGTTCAGGGCTGGTGAGGTGACGGCCTGGGCCATCAACGTGAAACTCTTCGGTGCGCTGCTGCTGGGCGTCTGGTTCTTCGTCACTGCCCATCATGTGAGTGAAGGGTGGGGGCCGAAGATCATCCGGGTCTGGCTGATCGGGATGGCGGTGAACGGGGCGATCGCCTATGTCGACTGGAAGTGGTTCGACGTTCTACCGTTCCTCGATGCCAAGATCGACCCTCGGTTCGGTGGCATGCAGTACGACCCCAACAACGCGGGGGCGGCGTACGCAGTGGCGTTGGTCGTGCACTGGCGCTACGGCCACCGGGTCTTCCGGTCGAGCGCCGTTCGTGGCTCCCTCAGCGTGTTGTTCCTCCTGCTGCTCGTCTTCACTCGTTCGCGCGGGGGGCTCATCGCCTTCGGGATCGCTGCGTTGGCGATCTTCGCCGCGACCCACATCAGCGTCGCCAAGCTCAGCCGGTTCGCCTTCATCGCCTTTGCGGCGCTGCTCATCGGTGCCAGCTCGGGGATCCTGGGTGACACGTTGTCGGACTGGGAGCGACGACCCGACACCGTCGCTGCCCGTGAGGGTCAGATCGATGAGGCGCTGCGCTGGTTCCCGGAGTCGAACGGACTCGGGCTCGGGCTCGGGGAGAGCCGCGAACGCCGGGGAAAGATCACCCACAACACGGCGGTGTGGTTGACCTCTGAGATGTCGGCGGTCGGGCTCGCGATGTTCGCCGTGGCGGTTGCGCTGCCCATCCACGCCGCACTGCGGAGAAAGCGCGATGACGACGATCTCGCGATGGCTGTTCTCGGGGCGAACGTGGCCATGGTCGTCGCGTCGTTGGGGATCGAGGCGCTCTATCAACGCCAGTGGTGGCTCTTCATCGCGCTCTGCATTCCGCCGACGATGTCGAGCCGTACCGCCGCGAGCGCGCCGCCGACCGTCGAGCTCCGTTCCGGATGAGCGTGCCCTCGCTCGTTCTCGTCGGCGGCGCCGCTCGCTCCGGCACGACCGTCCTCGCCCGCACACTCGCCGAACACTCCGACGCTGCGGTTCCGCCGGAGCTCTACTTTCTCGGACCGCTCATCCACTCGGTGGAGACGGGCTCTGTCGCGGGGTTCGTTCGGTCGCGGTTCGGGCGTCGCCGTCTCGACAGCGTGGGGGTGCAGATCCCCGAGTCGCTGCAGACGCCGCAGACCGACCGCGCTCGTCAGGCGGTCGAGATCTGGGTTCAGGTGTGTGAGCAGCTGGGGGTCGCCGACTCGCCTTTCGTGATCGAACACTCGCCGTCAAACACCGTGAACGCCTCGTTTCTCGCAGAGCGCCTTCCGGTGCACGGAGTTGTACACACCGTCCGAGACGGTCGAGCCGTGCTCAACTCGATCCGTCGCGCGGACTTCGGACCGCAGCATCCGACAGTCGTCGCGCAGTGGTGGATGGCCATGATCGCGGCGGGACAGGCAACCGAACGGTCGCTCGTCAGTACCCGTGTGCGCTACGAGGACCTGCTCCGTGATCCCGCAGGTACGGCCGACGAAGCCCTGGACGCGCTCGCCGTGCCGACGATCGACCAGCGTTCCGTTCCGGTGCCACACAGCACGATCTCCCGCACGACCCACGCACTGCTCGATGCCGATGCGTCACCTGCCCGCGCCGACGCATGGCGTGATGAGCTCGACCCGGCGATCGTCGCCACCTTCGAGTCGATGGCCGGTCCTGTGTTGCGTGACCTCGGTTACGACTGCCCGGCCGGTGTCCTCCACGGCGGCCACGCCGACACGATGGCGCTGGCCGATGCGCTGACCCGGCTGACGACCAAGGCCCCCCGTCGGCTTCTGCGATTCGTGCGCGCGTCGCGCGCTCTTTCCTAGGTGGATCTGTGCCGTCCAAACAGACGATTGGGCTCTCGGTCGTCACGATGGGCGCGCAGTCCCTGTCGAGCGTCACCAACTTCGTCATCGTTGCGCTCGCGTTGTCGGCGGGAGCGCTCGACGAGTTCGGCCGTTTCTCCATCGTGTTCCAGCTCTGCCTCGTTGTCATCGCGGTCGGCCAGGGATCGCTTGGCAACATCGCCCTCATCCACTCCGATCAGTCCGACGCGGCTCGTGGGCCGGTACTCAGTTCGGGTTTGGCGAGCATGGCTCTCCTGCTCGGGATGGTGCTCGGTCTCGGACTCGCGGTTGCGGGCCTGGCCCTCGGTGGTGAGATGCGTCTGCCGTTGTTGCTGGCCGCGGTCGGTTCACCCGCTCTCGTCGCGCAGTACTGCCTCCGGGCCGGGTATTTTGCTCGAGGTCGACCGCAGGGCGCGCTCATCGCCGACGCGGCGTGGTTGGGCGTGGTGCTCGCCGTCGCGGCAGTCGACGTCTCGACCGGTTGGGAACCGTCCACGAATGCGTACCTCGCAGCCTGGCTTGCCGGCGCAGTCGTGGGTGGCGCCCCTGCCATCGGTCTCGGACTCCGGTTTCGCAGGTCGGATCTGATCGAGGTCTGGCGGGCCACTGGGCCGCAGACCATTCGGCTCGGGGCCGAAGGAATGCTGGCCCGGAGTGTGTTCGTCGTCACCCTGATCTGGGCCGGCATCCTCGTCGGCGACGACGCCAGCGGCTCGTTGGCGGCTGCCGTCGTGGTGTTCTCGCCGCTCACGGTCGTGCACACGTCCTCGTTGGCGCTCGTGGTTCCGGGCGAGGTGCGCCGCCGCGGGATCCATGTGGTTCGTCGAAGTGTTCCGTTTCAGGTCGGTGGATCGATCATGGTCGTCAGCGCACTCTGGGGCCTGTTGCTGTGGATCTTCGACGTCTCGGGATTCTCGTTCGGGCCGTTCGACCTCGATGCGAGCGAGGTCACCCTCGGGTTGTTTCTCGCCACCCTTGTCCGGTTCCTCGCGATGGCGGCCTGGCGGGGTCCGATCACGGCGTTGCTCATCGCCGACGCGGCCGGAGCGAGCCTGGAGACGCGGTTCGTCGGCACGGTCGTGCAATGGAGCCTCCCCGCCGTCGGCTTTGCCTGGTGGGGGGTCGAGGGGGGCGCTTGGGCCCTGGCGGTCGCGACCTGGGTCGGCGCCGCGGTCGCCTGGCGTCGCTACGAGAAGCTCCGCATCCCAGCCGGCTGATCGCGGCTAGGCGCCGGCGAGATAGCCGGCGATGACCTGGCGAGTCTCGGCGATCACCTCGTCGTCGGTGCGCGTTCCCACCTCGACGAGTGTGCCGGTGTGGACCTCGATCATCGGTCGACCTCGCCACGGGATGCGGGGGAGCTTTCCCCGGCTCGCCCAGATCTCGTCGGTGTGGACGAGCGCGATGGGCAGGATCGGTGCATTCGCGGCGCGGGCGATCTCGACGAAGCCGGGACGGATCTCGCCGAGTCCGTCGGGTTGACGACGGTCGGGGGGAATGATCCTTCCCTCGATCATCACGGCCACGGGTCGGCCCGAATCGAGGGTTTCCTTGGCCGTCGCGATGGATTCCCGTTTGCCGTCGCCGGCGGGAATGCACCCGAGCGAATGCAGCCACTTTCCCATGACCGGTGCGTCGAAGTACTTGGCTCGTACGAGGCAGCGGGCGGGTAGCCCGTAGTGGCCCAGGGCTTCGACGGCGACGAACAGGTCCGCGAGGCTGCGATGGTTCGCGACCATCACCACCCGTTGCGGAACGGCATCGCCCATCGACTCGGGGTGGTAGGTGATGCGGCGCAGGACGTGGCCGGTCAGACGAATACGTCGCGCCCAGCGCTCGAAACGGCGACGGTCACGTAGTTGGTCTTCGCTCTCGACGGTCATCGTGGGCGCGGTCAGCCGCGGTGCGCGGTGGTGACGATGTCGATGGTGTCGCCGTGCAGCACGAGCGGAACGAAGAACGCAACGGCCGAGAGCAGGATGAACACCGCAAGCACGTTACGGCCGGAGTCGGGCCCTGACGCGATCGTGAGCGCCACCGCGGCGATGAGGCCGATCACCGCGAGCCAGGTCTTGAAATCGATGCTGTCGCGGTCGAGCCGGTCGCCGTCGGTGTTGGCCGCGATGGTCGCTCGGTCCTCGGGCTGGCAGATGCCGCAGTTGGCGCCGACACCGGTGGGATAGCGCTCCGGATTCTCGTTCACGACCCGCTCGATCACGTCGTCGGCGTCGCGGGCTTCCACCCAGGTGAAGACGCCGTCGAGGGTGATCAGGGTGAGTGCCACCACGATCAGCGTGAGGAAGATGCTGCGGCGGGGCCCGTCGAGAAGCGGCGTTTGGCTGACGGTCGAAGTCATGTGACCCCAAGGGTACGACGCCGACGCGGAGGGTGGGCGAATCCCGGTACGGTCGGCCGATCATGGAGGTCGCAACCGACACACCGCCGGCCGACGTGCCCCGCGACGCCTGGCTCGCGCTGGGCGTCGCCACCTCTGCCGCCTTCCTCGTGGTCATCGACGTGTCGGTGGTCAACGTGGCCCTTCCGTCGATTGCCGACGATTTCGATGCCGGCACCACACAGCTCTCGTGGGTGATCTCGGGCTACAACGTGGCCCTTGCCTCGCTGCTGTTGTTGTCGGGGCGTCTGGCTGATCGCCACGGGCGACGCCGGATGTTCATGTTCGGGTTGGTCGGGTTCCTGATCGGCTCGGCGCTGTGCGGTCTGGCTCCCGGCGCCAATGCGCTGATCGTGGCCCGAGTGGTCCAGGCGGTGGGTGGGGCGTTGCTCACCCCGGCGTCGTTGGCGATGGTGTTGCCCCGGTTCCCGTTGGCGAAGCGCGGTGTCGCGATCGGCGTGTGGGGTGCAATGGGCGCGCTCGGCGCCGCGTTCGGGCCGACGGTCGGTGCGCTGCTGATCGAAGCATCGGGGTGGCGCCTCATCTTCCTGATCAACATTCCGCTCGGCATCGCGGTGCTGAGTGCAGCTCGCCGGTTCGTTCCGGAGAGCCGCGACGAGGACGCCCACGGTGGCCTCGACCTCGTGGGCGTACCGGTCGGGATCGTGGGTGTCGGGCTCGTGATGACGGGCATCGTCCGTTCGGAGTCGCACGGGTGGAGTGACACGTTCGTGCTGCTCCCGATCGTGGTCGGTCTCGCGCTGATGCCGGTGGTGGTGTGGCGCTCGGCGCACCATCCGTCGCCGCTGCTCGACCTCTCGCTGTTCGAGAAGCGCTCCTTCTCGGTCGCCATCGCTGCGGTGTGGGTCTTCTCGCTGGCCTTCACCGCCGGTTTTCTGCTCAACAGCTTCATGCTCCAGCGCCTCTGGGGGATGAGCGTGCTCGGGACCGGCCTCGCGATGTCGGCCGGGCCGGTGGTCGGCGCACTGTCGTCGGCACCCTTCGGCGGACTGGCCGATCGGATCGGACATCGCTGGGTGATCTCGATCGGTGCCCTGCTCGCCGGCGCGTCCTACCTGTCGTTGCTCCTTCGCATGACGGAGGAACAGCAGGTCCTCACCGTCTTCCTCCCTGCGATGCTGGCCCTCGGCCTGGGGGTCGGGGCAACGATCGCCGGGCTGCAGAGCGCGGCGATGGCCGAGGTGGAGCCACGACAGTTCGCGAGCGCCAACGCCACCACGCGCACGACCCAGCAGGTCGGCTACGCGATCGGCATCTCTGTCGTGCTGACCCTCGCGGCCGACCTCGACCTGCCCGGCTTCCGCGCCGGCTACACGTGGGTGACCGTCTGCTACGCGAGCGCGGCGGTGATCATGGCCGTCTGGTACCCGTCGGGGTCAGCGGCCAGCCGTCAGGCGACGATCTCCCCTCAGGTGAAGACGTAGTCGTCGGGGTTCGGCGCCTTCGTCCACTGCTGATAGTTGTGGATCGGCCACGGCGAGAGCGTGAAGATCTGCCCGTTGGCGTTGCGGAAGTGCGTGTGCTGGATCGACCAGTGCGACCACACCATCTGATGGATCTCCGAGTGACGGCGGGCTTCGAACTCCTCGTGGACGTCCTTCTTCGGTTCCATGGTCGTGTGGCCTTCGGCCAACAGCTGTTCGATGCAGCCCATGATGTAGGTGATCTGGCATTCGGAGTGGAAGATCAGGCTGCCGCCGTGGGCGAGATTCGTGCCCGGGCCGTACATGCAGAAGAGGTTGGGGAACTCGGGGACGGTGATGCCCAGGTAGGCCGACGGCTCCTCGCCCCAGTGCTCGGCCAGGGTCTTGCCGCCTCGGCCGGTGATCTCCATCGGCCACAGGAACCGGTTGTGGTGAAAGCCGGTCGCGTAACAGATGATGTCGACCTCGTGGAGCACACCATCGGTCGTGCGCACACCATCCGCCTCGATGCGTTCGATACCGGTGCGGATGAGGTCGACGTTGTCTCGTTGCAGCGCCTTCAGCCACGACCCGTTGTCCTGGAGCGTGCGCTTGCCGGTGGCCGGGTAGTCGGGGATGACCTTGTCGAGCAGTTCGGGCGCGCCGGCGAGCTGCTCGCGGATCCACCCCTCGAAGAACTGGCGGGTCGCCGCGTTGCCTGCGCTCACGGCGAGGCCATCGCTGTCGTCGTAGTCGGGGTCGATGCGCGAGTTGGAGAGATCGCCGCCGGAGCCGGGCCAGAACTGGAGGAAGCGGAACCAGCGACCGAAGAACGGCAAGTGCCGGATCGCCCACTTCTGCCCCTCGGGCACCTTCTCGTGATAGTTCGGGTTGGGGAACATCCACTGCGCGGTGCGCTGGAAGACCGACAGGTGAGCGACGTCGGGGGCGATGGTGGGCGCGATCTGGAACCCGCTCGCCCCGGCCCCGACCAGGGCGACCCGCTTCCCCGCGTAGTCGACAGTGGGGTCCCAGCGCGTCGAGTGGAACGACGGGCCGTCGAAGTCCCCGATGCCGGGGATGTCGGGCATCTTCGCGCGGTTCAGGGAGCCGACCGCGCTGATCAACGCGCGCGCCTCGAGGGTCTCCTGGTTGCCGTCGGTGTCGCGGACGACGACCGACCATCGACCGGTCGCCTCGTCGAGAGTGGCGCCGATGACCTCGGTCTCGAAGCGACAGTGTTCGTCGATGCCGTGGTTCTCCATCACGTTCTGGAAATAGCGCTGGAGTTCGGGCTGCTGGGCGAAGTACTCGGTCCAGTGGTCGGACGGCTCGAACGAGTAGCAGTAGAAGTGGCTGCCCACGTCGACGCGGGCGCCGGGGTAGCTGTTCTCCCACCAGGTGCCGCCCGGTCCCGCGTTCTTCTCGACGATGGTGAACGGGATCCCGGCCTCCTGGAGTCGCAGGCCGGCCAGCAGCCCGGACTGTCCGCAACCGATGACGACCACGGGGAATTCGGCCCGAACCTCGGTCGGCACCGAGTCGGCCCACGCGACGCGGTTCACGTCGGTGTCGCCGAGTCCCATCTCGTCGAGCATCATCGGGACGACTTCCTCGGGGATCTCGGCGCAGCCGATGAAGTTCATCATCTCCTGGAGCAGCGCGGCGTCGGGCTGGTCGGCCGGTGGGACGCATCCGTTGTCTCGGTACGCGATGATCTCGGGAAGCGCCCGCCGTCGCACCTCGGCCTTGGACTCCTCGTCCATGTAGCCCTGGTACTCGTTGAGGAAGAGTCCGGCCGGTCGGAGGTCGCCGCGTACCCACGCGGGGTCGCCGGTGATGTGGACCATCGTGCACAACAGGGTGGGAATGCTGACTTCTTCGAGGGCGGCGGCGATTGCCTCGTCGCTGTCGGTGAAGGGCAGGCCGGCGTGGGGATGCCGGGCGTCGTCGGAGGCGAGGGTCATGGGTGCCACTGTGCCCCGCTCGGTCGGGTCGTGGCCAAACCGTCGGGGCCGATGCCGAGTGACCCGGGTGCTCGCTAGTCTCGCCGGGATGCAGGAGCACGAGGTGTCCAACTCCCAGTCCGACGACGTGCCGGCCGCCCCCGCCCTCGCCGGCGAGGAGACGCTCGACGGGTTCGAGGCCGACCTCGACAGCGTTGCCGGGGCGCTGGAGGCGCTCGACGCCGACGACCTCGACGCCGCCGAAGCCCTCGTGGCCGGTCTGGACACTGTTGAACCAAGCAGCGATGTCCCGACCGACCCGGTCTGACATGAAGCGGCTGGCCCCCGTCGCTGCGCTCATGGGTGTCGTGCTCGGCGCCCTGGCGTGGCGGCGGGTGCGACAGCCGGCCGGCGAATCGCCGATCAGCGCCGTCAGCAAGGGCCGCCGCCGCGTGGCGATGGGACGTCTCGTCGCCCGTCGCGCGACGGACCGCGGCGTCACGAGGGCTCGTTCTCGTCTTGCCTCGGACGAGACACGGCGTCGGCTCCAGGCCGAACTCGAACGGCGCGAGGCCGACGACGTGGTCGGCGCTCTCGGCGAGATGAAGGGTGCGTTGATGAAGCTCGGCCAGATGGCGAGCTATCTCGACGACGGCATGCCCGAGCCGATGCGCGTGGCGCTGGCCACGCTGCGCGCCGACGCCCCGCCGATGCCGTCGGATCTGGCCCTCACCGAGATCGAACGCTCGCTCGGTCGCCCCCTCCACGAGCTCTTCGCCGATGTGCAGCCAGAGCCGATCGCAGCTGCGTCGATAGGACAGGTCCATCGGGCGACGACCCTCGATGGCCGCGAAGTGGCGGTGAAGGTCCAGTACCCGGGCATCGCCGAGGCCATCGCGGCAGATCTCGACAACACCGAACGGCTGGCGATGCTGCTCGGGATGGTCTACCCGGGCCTCAACCCCGACGAACTGGTCGCCGAGCTTCGGGATCGCATCAACGAGGAGCTCGACTATCGCCAGGAGGCCGCCAACCAGCGACTGTTCTGCGACTACTACGCGGGCCACCCCCACGTCTGGGTGCCGGCCGTGATCGAGGAGCTCTCGACGGGCAACGTGCTCACGACGGAGTTCGTGGCCGGGCGACCGTTCGAGGACGCGTTCACCTCCGAGCTCGAGGAGCGCCAGCGGGTCGCGGAGATCGTCTACCGCTTCGTCTTCCGCAGCCTCAATCGCCAGTACGTGTTCAACGGCGACCCGCATCCCGGCAACTACATGCTGGCCGACGACGGTCGGGTCGCCTTCCTCGATTTCGGGTTGGTCAAGCACTTCGCCGCCGAGGAGGTCGATCAGTTCGCGGTGCTCATCAGGGCGATGATCGACCGTGACCCCGCCCAGTTCCGCGACGCGGCCGAGTCGCAGGAAGTCCTGCGCCCGGGTGCGCCGTTCACCGACCAGGAGATCTTCGACTGGTTCGCCGCCTACTACGAGCTCATTCTCGACAACGAGCCGGTCACGGTCACACCGGAGTACAGCGCCCGCCTGTTGCGGCAGACGTTCGACGCCAAGACCCACGAGATCCTTCGCCACACCAATGTGCCGCCCACGTTCGCGCTGATCCAGCGAATCAACCTGGGACTGTTCTCGATCCTCGGTCAGCTGAGGGCCACCGCGAACTGGCGGGCGATCTCCGAGGAACTCTGGGTGTGGACCGATGCTCCGCCGAGCACACCGCTGGGCGTTGAAGAGGCCGGCTGGTTGGCCGGCCGCCGCGATGATCAGCCGGCGGCGTCGAGTTCGTCGTAGTCGTCGGCCCCGGCCTGATCAGCACTGGCCGGGGCCGCACCGGTCTGATCGATGCGGTCGAGTCGTTCGCTCACGGCGAGGAGATAGCCGGTGGCCCGTTCGGCGAGCGGGTTGCGGTTGACGAGCGCCTCGAACGCGGGGGAGTGGTCGGCCACGACGAGATGGGCGAGCTCGTGCACGATGACGTGATCGAGCACCCAGGGCGGCACGTCGACGAGACGGTCGGAGATGCGGATGTCGCCGCGATGCACCGAGCACGACCCCCAGCGCTGGCGTTGGGTCTTGGACCACCGGATCGACTCGGGGGTGGGGAGCTCGAAACGCTCGGCGAGCGCCGCGGCCCGGGTGGTCAGGTCGATGGCGTGCGACCGACGCTCCTGCTCGATGCGCTCGACGACGTCGGCCACGAACTTCTGCTCATCGGCGGCCGACATCCACGACGGGATACGCACGCGGATGACCCCGTCGACGATGCGGGCCGAGACGGTCTTGACCCGCTTCTCGGACCGGATCACCTCGACGGGATAGCGAGACGACATCATCGCTAGAGGATGTCCTGGTTCTCGATGGTGACGTCGTCGGGCGAGAGCTGGACGCGCTCGCCGAGGCGCCAGCCGCGGTCGTCGTGGTGGAACCAGCGGGCGCCGAGGTTGGCGATGCGTTGGTAGGGCGCGCCGTGGTGGCCCTCGAGGCTGTAGATCACTCCGCCGTGCGACACGATCAGCACGTCGCCGCTGCCGATCTCGGCGCGGACCCGCTCGAGGGCATCGGCCACGCGCGCGTGCACGTCGGTGTCGAGCTCCCAGCCCGGCGGCCAGATGCCGTTGTCGAGGTTGCCGGGGAAGCGCTCGTCGATCTCTTCGCGGGTGAGGCCCTCGTACTCGCCGGCGTGGCGTTCGCGAAAGGCGGGCTCCACGAGCACCGGGCCGACGCCGAGGCGGTCGGCGATGATCATGGCGGTGGTGAGGGCCCGGTCGAGGTCGCTCGCGATGATCGCGTCGAAGCTGCCGAGCTGGTCGGCGGCGCCGGCGGCCTGGGCGCGGCCGAGGTCGGACAACGGGGGGTCGGCCTGCCCCTGCCAACGGCCGGCCGCGTTCCATTCGGACTGCCCGTGTCGGGCGAGGAGCACGTTCAACATGATCGATGCCGACCGTATCGGCGCGCACTGACACCGGTGGGGATGGCGCCGCTACCGTGGCGTCCGATGGCACAGCTTCGCTTGTTCGCATCCGCCCGCGAGGCGGCCGGTACGAAAGCCGACGAGTTCGCCGGTGCCACCGTGGGGGAGGTGCTCGACGCGGCAGTGGCCGAGTACGGCGAAGTGTTCGCGGGCGTGCTCGACACCGCCGCGGTGTGGTGCAACGGGGAAGCCACGGAGCGGAGCCACCCCGTTTCCGACGACGACGAGGTGGCGGTGCTGCCCCCCGTCTCGGGCGGGTCCGGCGGGCCGCGCCGGTCCCGGTAGGCTGCCGCCGACAGTGATCGAAGACAGAGAATTCGACGACAGAGAATTCGACGACGCAGAAGGTCGAGAGCCGAAGAATGATCCCTGATCTGCAACACGTGTTGGATCCCGAGTTCCTCTCGGGTCTGGCCGATGTTGCGACCAACGACCTCCGGGCCAAGCGAGCGAGGTGCACCGACCTCGAGAACGGCGTCTCCTATGTCCGTCGGTTGACCCAGGGTCGCCTCGACGTGATCGTCGCGGAGACCCAGCGCCGAGCCGACGGTGGCGGCGGCGACCTGGCCGACCTCGTGGCGCGGCTCCCCGAACTGCTGAGCGACGGTGTCCGCGCGCCGGGCTCGGGCCGCGTGGAGCAGGAGCTCGATCCGCCCGACGACGTGGTCGTGCCGTTGAGCGCCGTGCTCGACGACGTCGTCAGCGCGTCGGTCATGTCCGACGTCGTCAGCCTGAGCGACGACGATCTCGCGACCGCCATCCACGGCCTGCGGGACTTCGAGAAACGACTCTCGAGCAGCCGCCGGTCGCTCCACACCACCATCGACGCGCTCAACGGCGAACTCGCCCGTCGGATTGCAGCGGGAGAGCCGCCCGCCACCCCGGCGTGATCATGCTCGACCTGCGACGGGGCCGGGAATGTCGTCCCGGTCTCGCGCGTTGGAGCATGACGTGAGTCGAGTCGCGGTCCTCTCCCTGCACACGTCGCCCCTGGTCCAGCCGGGCCACGGCGATGCCGGGGGCATGAACGTCTACATCCGCGAGCTCGTGTCGTCGCTGGCGCAGGCCGGCACCGACGCAACCGTCTACGTCCGCCGCTGGACCCACGATCTGCCCGAGGTCGTCGACGTGGAACCGGGGTTCCGCGTGGTCCACATCGACGCGGGCCCGATCGGGATGGCCAAGGAAGAACTCCCCGACATCGTCGACGAGTTCACCGACGCGGTCGGGCGCGACCTGGCCGAGCGTCCGGCCGACGTGATCCACGCGAACTACTGGCTCTCCGGCGTGGCCGGTCACCGGCTCAAGCATCAGCTCGACCTGCCGCTGGTCACCACGTTCCACACGCTGGCCCGAGTCAAGGCCGAGACGGGCGACGCCGAGCCGCAGCGCCGAATCCACGCCGAGTCCGAGGTCATCCGCTGCGCGGACGTCATCACCGCGAATTCGGTCACCGAACTCCACGAGCTCGTCACCCACTACGGGGCCGACCCCGACCGCGTCGAGGTGGTTCCCCCCGGTGTCGACCATGCATTTTTCTCTCCGGGTGCCCGTGACGGCGCCCGCACCGCACTCGGTCTGGGCGCCGAGCCCCTGCTGCTGTTCGTCGGTCGTATCCAGCCGCTCAAGGGTGTCGACGTCGCCGTCGAGGCGTTGGCCGAGCTCGGACACGACGACGCGCGCCTGCTGATCGTCGGCGGTGCGAGCGGCAACGACGGCGACGACGAGGTGCGCAAGATCGAGAAGCTCATCGCCGATCGGGGCCTCACCGATCGTGTCGACATGATTCCGCCGCAGCCCCACCATGTGCTGTCGACCTACTACCGGGCCGCCGACGTGTGTCTCGTGCCGTCGCGCAGTGAGTCCTTCGGCCTCGTCGCCCTCGAGGCCGCCGCGTGTGGCACACCCGTCGTGGCTGCCGACGTGGGCGGGCTCCGCACGCTCATCGAGGAAGGGCGCACCGGATTCCGCATCAGCGGCCGCGATCCTCGCGACTTCGCAGCGGCCACGCGCCGCATCCTCGATTCGCCGCTGCTGGCCGACGAGATGTCCCGTCACGCGGCCGACGCGGCGCTGTCCTACACGTGGACCACGATGGCCGCCCGTCTGCGGCGGGTCTATCTCGACCTCGGCCGACGCGCGCCCGTCGACTGTCTGGCCTGACGCGTGCAGTCACCGCCCGCGAGTCCCGAGGAACTCGCCACGCTCGAAGCGCACATCGACGAATGGCTCGCCGGCGAGATGGCGGAGAATCCGGCGCTCGAAGCGGTCGAGCGTTCCGAGGACGACATCGTCCGCTGGTTCGTGCGCCTGCGGGGCGAGGAGAAGGACGTGTGGACCGCGTGGTGGACGCTCGGTCAGCGCACCCTTTCCTACGAGACCTTCCTCATGCCGGCGCCGGAAGAGAACGAGGTCGAGTTCTACGCCCACCTGCTGCGCCGCAATCGCAAGCTGACCGGCCTTCATCTCGAGATCGGTGAGGAGGAAGCCGTCTACCTGCGCGGCTCGCTCCCCGTCGCGGCGGTGAACGACGCCGAACTCGACCGCATCCTCGGCTCGATGTGGGCCGCCGTCGAACTGATCTTCCGACCGGCCATGCGGCTCGGCTATGCATCCCGGTTCAAGGGTTGAACAATGCGACGGTACTTCGCAAGAGGGGCTTGCTTTTCAGTAAGTTTCGTGTAGTTTCGTTTCAGACCCGGTGGGGGTGCGAGGCGCTCGGGGAAGTGCGCTGATCTTGCTCCCACCGGGTCGTTCACGTTCTGGCCTACGGTGCGCCGTGTGACGAAGCTCCAGATGATCGGCGGCGGAAAGATGGCCGAGGCGCTCCTCGGCGGAATGATCGAGCAGGGTCGGGCACGAGCCGACGAGTTCCATGTCGTCGAACCGCGCGCCGGCCGGCGGGCCGAACTCGCCACGTCATGGCCCGACCTCTCGATCGGCGAGACACCGCTTGCCGGCGTCGACGCAGTCATCGCGGTGAAGCCCGATGTGGTGACGGCCGTGCTGCCCGGGCTGGCCGACGCCGGCGTGTCGCGGGTGCTGTCGATCGCGGCCGGCGTGCGCATTGCCGCGATCGAGGCGGGGCTACGTGACGGCGTCGCGGTGGTGCGGTGCATGCCGAACACGCCGGCCCTCGTGGGCAAGGGCGCGGCCGCCATCGCCGGTGGCACCCACACCACGGATGACGACATCGCCTGGGCGTCGGGCATCCTCGCCGCCGTCGGGCTCGTGGTGACCGTCGACGAGGAGCAACTCGACGCGGTCACCGGTTTGTCGGGTTCGGGGCCGGCCTACGTGTTCCACCTGGCCGAGGCCCTGATCGCCGCCGGCATCGCCGAAGGGCTGCCGCCCGCGACGGCCGACGCCCTGGCCCGCCAGACGCTGCTGGGTGCGGCCGCGCTGCTCTCGGAGACGGGCGAGGATCCGGCCGTGTTGCGGACCAACGTGACCTCGAAGGGCGGCACCACCGCGGCCGGCCTGGCCGTGTTCGCCGCCGCCGACTTCCTCGGACTCGTCGGTGAGGTGGTGAAGGCGTCGGCTGCTCGCTCGCGTGAGCTCGGGGCCGACTGACCACCGTCGCGGTCCCGCCGGTAGCGTCGTGGGGGTGAATCCGCGATTCGACACCGTCTCCTTCCTGTCCGACTTCGGGCACGGTGACGAGTTCGTCGGCGTCGTTCACTCGGTCGTGCGGTCGATCGCCCCCCACGTGACCGTGGTCGACGTCACCCACGGCATTGCGCCGTTCGACACCCGCGCCGGTGGGCTCGCGCTCGCCCGCGCCGCGAACTACCTGTGTCCGGGGGTCGTCGTAGCCGTGGTCGATCCGGGGGTCGGCACGAGCCGCCGGCCGATCGTGATCGAGGTGGGCGACGGTGCGTCCTATCTCGTCGGCCCCGACAACGGCCTGCTCGCACCGGCGGTCGGACTCGTGGGTGGCGCCACGCGCGCCGTGGAGCTCACGTCGCCCGAGCACCGACTCGACACTGCGGGCGGCGCCACGTTCGACGGACGCGACGTGTTCGCCCCGGCCGCGGCCCATCTCTGCAACGGAGTATCGATCACCGATCTCGGCCCCGAGATCGAACCGGCCGGACTCATGCCCGGTCTCCTGCCTGTCAGCCAGGTCGAGAACGACAGCCTCGTGTGCGAAGTCCTGTGGGTCGACCGCTTCGGCAACTGCCAGATCAATGTCGACCCGATCGACGTGGCCCTGTTCGGCGAACACCTCATGGTGAACATCGGTGGCGATGAGCGCGTCGCCGTGTTGGCCGCCGCCTACGACGACGTGCCGACCGGCCGCGTGGGCCTGGTGGTCGACTCGAGCGGCCTTCTGTCGATTGCGGTCGCCCGGTCATCGGCGGCGGCCGAGTTCGGTCTGGCCGAGGGCGACGAGGTGCGCATCTCCGCGCTCGACGGCAACCCGAATCCGGGCGCCGTCACATCGGTCCAACTGGGAAAGCGACCGTCATGAGGGGACTGGCATGAGAAGTGGCACGACGCTGGTGATCGCGTTCTTGCTGTTCGCGATTCTCGCGGCCGGCGCGCTGCAGTTCTTCCTGCTGACGCGCTAGTTGTCGCCCGCCACCCGATCGCGGGTGAAACGGGTGGCACCGCGAACCACGAGCAGGAGGGCGACGACCCAGATGCCCGCGCCGATGGTGAACGCGAGGGCGGCGTCGACCAGGAGGAGTCCCGTGGATTGACCGACCGCCACGAACACCAGCGGCAGGATCACGGCACCGCCCAACTGGTTCGCTTCCTGGGTGGTGCGGCACCGGGCCGACACGCGCACCATGATGCCGAGTCCCAGCGTGGCGACGGCCGGCGCGACCCAGAAGATCACGATCAGCCACAGCCCGTTGGGCACCACGAGGCCGTCGACGATGCCGTAGGACACGGTGTTGGCCACGACGGTGAAGGCGGCAAAGCCGATCCACGAGATGGCGACGGCCGGGAGGAAGCCGGTCAGGAACTTCGCGATGAACATGTCGCGGTCGGCGATCGGAAGGTGCAGCAGTGTTTCCATGGTCCGCCGCTCCTTCTCGCCCGCGAACGCGTCGGCGGCCAGGACGGCCGACACCATCAGCGGCACGATGAGGAAAAGGGGCGCGAGCAGAAAACCGAGCACGAGCGTGAGCAGTTGCTCCTCCTGGGGCAGCGAGGCGATCGGCTCGGCCAGTTGCGAGGGCAGCGAGTCGAGGAACTCGATGCGGCCACCCGTGCGGCTGGCCCGGCGCGCCGCGTAGCCGACCACGAGGGGCAGCACGACCATCAGGATCACCGGCACGGAGAGCATCGGGATGATGACCGCCTTGCTGCGGCGAACGGCTCGCAGGTCCCGCGCGATGATCGCCCGGATGGCGTGGGTGTCGGGCGCGACGAAGGTGCTCATGCGCGCTCCGCGACGAAGCTGGATTCGAGGGCGAAGTACACGTCCTCCATCGAGGCCTGGCGCACGGTCGCCCCGAACACGTCGATCTCGTGGGCGGCCAGGGTGGAGAGGATCGCGGCCATCGTCCGGCGGTCGCGGATGGCCACGGTCGCGCCGGTCGCGCGGGCCTCGGTGCGCAGGACGCCTTCGACGCTGTCGACGAGATCGAGGATGGTCTGGGCCACCGGTCCGCCGAAGTCGAGATCGGCGGGCACGCCGTCCCACAGTTCGGCGGCGAGGTCGTCGGGCTTGCCGAGGGCGCGGAGGCGGCCACGGTCCAGCACCGCCATCCGGTCGGCCACCCGGCCGGCCTCCCCGAGGAAGTGGGTGGCGAGCAGCACGGTGCGACCGTGCTCGCGGGCCAGGCTGCCGATCAGGTCGGTCACGTCCCGGGTGGCCGCGGGGTCGAGGCCCGAGGTGGGCTCGTCGAGAAAGAGGATCTCCGGGTCGTGCAACAGCGCTCGCGCCAGCGCCAACCGCTTGCGCTGACCGGTCGAGAACCCGGCGGTGCGGAGGTCGGCCATGTCCGACATGTCGAAGCGGCCGAGCTGGGCGTCGACCCGGCTCCGGGACTCGGCGTTCGAGTAGCCCCGCATCCGGGCGGTGTACTCGAGGTTCTCCCGGGCGGTCAGTCGGTCGTCGAGCCCGGCGTTCTCGGTGAGCACGCCGGTACGGCGGCGCACCTCGTCACCGTCGACGGTGGGGTCGAGGCCGAGCACCCGCACCTCGCCGCGATCGGGTGTGAGTACGCCGTTGAGCATGCGGACGGTCGTCGTCTTGCCGGCGCCGTTGGGGCCGAGCAGCGCGAGGACCTCGCCACGGTGCACGTCGAGATCGAGGCCATCGACCGCGATCCGATCGTCGAACGAACGGGAGAGGGCGCGGGTGGTGATCGACGCGTGGTCCGACGCCGTCATGGACTCAGGTGCCGACCTGATCGAGCATCGCGAACAGGGCGACGACCCGTTCCGCGGCGATCGACGGCCGAGGCAGGGGCGCAACCGTCGTGGTGGTCACGACGGGCAGGGTCGTGGTCGGGACAGTGGGCTCGGTCGTCGACGGCGGAGCGACCGTCGGCGGTGGCGCGGTGGTGGCCGGCGGCGGCGCCGTGGTGGTCGGTACCGCGCTGGGCGGCTGGAGGAACCGATGGGTCGTGTAGAGCGCCGAGTCCTTCCAGACCACGCCCACGCCGATCTCGGTGAACGCGGGATCGATGATGTTCGCGAAATGACCGGGGCTCGCGACGAAGGCGTCGACAAGGACCTGCACATTGGCACCGACGCCGACGTTCTCGCCGAACTTCGACCAGTCGCCGCTGTAGCCACCGCTGATCGGGTTGGCGTGGAAGATCTCGCCGGCGTCGGCCATCACCTGGGCGTGACCGCGGGCGAGGTTCGAGAGCTCGGCGTCGACCGTGAACGGGGGGAGCCCCTCGTTCGCCCGGACCTGGTTGAGCGCCGCGACGAACGCGGCTTCGTCGTCGGCCGACGCGGCGACCGGATCGGGGCCCGACCAGAGCAGTGAGCCGACCACCGCGAGGGTGACGGCGACGACGAATGCAACTCGGCGCCGGATGGGGTCGAGGCGGGGTTCCTGGGCGCGGTTCATGTCACTGATCCCATCGGCGCCCCTGAGCGATCCTTGAGGCCCACCGAGGGCCCGACGGCATGACCGTGGCATCATTCCCACCGTGAACTTGGCGACCCTTCTCGAAGACCATCCCGGCGACCGGACGGCGCTCGTCGCGGGCGGCGACCGGATCAGCTACGGACGACTGCGTGACGAGATCGACGCCACCCGGGGCGTGCTCAGCCGCCTCGGCCTCGACGAGGGTGATCGCATCGCGATCCTGTGCGGCACGAATCCCCGTTTCGTGCGGGCCTGGTTCGCCATCATCGGCGCCGGATTCGTCGCCGTGCCGCTGAACCCGCAGGCCCCGGCGGCCGAGGTCGAACGCGAGCTCTCCGCGGCGGCGGTGCGCGTGGTGATCGCCGGTCCGGCCGGTGTCGCGGCGCTCTCCACCCTCGATCGAACGAAGGTCCCGACGCTCGAACACGTCTTCGCCCCGGCCGGCAGCGAGCTCGAGGGTGCGGTCGACCTCGACGAGGCGATGCAGCTCGACAACGGTGCCGCCATCGTCCCTCGCGACGACGATGACCTCTGCGCGCTGCTCTTCACGAGTGGCACGGCCGGCAGCCCGAAAGCGGCGATGCTCAGCCACGGCAACTTCGCCGCGAATCTCCGCCAGCTGATGTCGCGACCCGATCAGGTCACCCGCCCCGACGATGTCTCGGTCTGTGTCGTCCCCATGTTCCATGTGCTGGGGCTGAACTCGATTCTCAACCTGGCCATGTGGGTCGGGTCCACCCTGGTGCTGGTCGAGCGCTTCGACCCCATGTCGATGATCGACGTGCTCGAGCACGAGAAGGTCACCGTGCTGGCCGGTCCACCCACGATGTGGGCGGCACTCACGCAGATCGACGATGTGTCGGCCTCGTCGTTCGCCACGCTGCGGCTCGCCATCTCGGGGGCCGCCGCGATTCCCGATCGCATCGTCGAGGACGCCATGGGTCGGTTCGGTTTCCGTATCCACGAGGGCTACGGCCTGACCGAGGCCAGCCCGTCCGTGTCGGTCGCGTCGGGCGACGATCCCGTCGGGTCGATCGGGCGACCGATCCCCGGCGTCGAGGTGCGCCTCGTCGATGAGGTCGGCGACGACGTGTACATCGGCGACCCGGGCGAGATCCTCGTTCGCGGTCCCAACGTGTTCCTCGGCTACTACGACGACCCGGAGGCCACGGCCCGCGTGCTCGACGACGACGGTTGGCTGCGCACCGGCGACATCGCGGTGGTCGACGAAGAAGGACGGCTGTCGTTGGTCGACCGGGCGAAGGACCTCATCATCGTCAGCGGATTCAACGTGTACCCGGCCGAGGTCGAACGGGTGCTCGTGGCCCATCCCGCAGTGGCCGAGGCGGGTGTGGTCGGCCTTCCGCATCCCCACAGCGGTGAAGCGGTGAAGGCGTTCGTCGTGGCCGAACCGGACCGTGCCGTCGAAGAGGACGAGCTGATCGAGTGGTGTGCCACCGAGCTCGCCCGCTACAAGTGCCCGACGAAGATCGACGTGGTCGACGAGATCCCCCGGGGCATGAGCGGCAAGGTCCTGCGCCGCGAGCTCCGGTAGATCCCGACCGGAAGAACCGAACAACCTGCTCGTGCGCTTGTGAAAACGTTCACGAGTTCCGTAGCTTAGGGCCGTGGCAACCGGACACATTCCCGAGGCAACCGTGGCCCGTCTGCCCGTGTACCTGCGCAGCCTCACCGATCTCGCGGCAGCGGGCGAAGCCACCACGTCGTCGGATGTCCTGGCCGAACGAGCGGGGGTCAACGCGGCCAAGGTGCGCAAGGATCTGAGCTACCTCGGTACCCACGGCACACGGGGGGTGGGCTACGACGTCCGTCACCTCACGTTCGAGGTCAGCCGCGCGCTCGGCGTGGCCAACACCTGGCCCGTCGTGGTGTGTGGGCTGGGAAACCTCGGTCGTGCGCTGGCCAACCACACGGGTTTCACCGAACGGGGGTTTCCGATCGTGGCGGCCGTCGATGTCGATCCCGACCTGATCGGCACGACGGTCGACGGGGTGGCCATCCACGCGCCCGAGCGGCTCGGCGACCTGGTCGCCTCGCTCGGTGTCGCGATCGGTGTCATCACCACCCCGGCCTCCGCTGCGCAGCAGACCGCCGACCTTCTCGTGGCCGCGGGCGTGCGCTCGATACTCGACTTCAGCCCGACGGTCGTGAACGTGCCCGACCACGTCGAGGTGCGCATGGTGGACCTCTCCACCGAGCTCCAGATCCTCGGCTTTCACCTGCAACGCGACGTGCTCCCCGGCGGCCCGATGTGACACTGGTCGCCACGTCGTCCCAGAGGTTGGCAAAAGGGTGGGATATCCGTCACTCTGGAGTCAGGTCGGGGGCCTTCCCCGCATCCCTGTCGCAGCAAGGTTCACGTCGTGTCGATCGTCGCCATCGGTTGTAACCACCGGTCGACCCCGCTCGCCAAACTCGAGCGGATGACCATCGCGCCCGACGACATGGCCAAGGCGCTCTCCGGGCTCGGCGAGGCCGACCATCTCTCCGAGGTCGTCGTCGTGTCCACGTGCAACCGCATCGAGGTCTACGCGTTCGCGGAACGCTTCCACGGCGGCTACCAGGACGTGCGCGAGTTCCTGGCCCGTCAGGCCGGACTGGCGCCCGAAGAGGTCGCCGACCATCTCTACGCCCACCACGACGCCGAGGCCGTGCGTCACCTCTTCTCGGTCGCCGCCGGACTCGACTCGGCCGTGGTCGGCGAACACGAGATCCTCGGTCAG
Organism: Acidimicrobiales bacterium; assembly: GCA_040219515.1. NCBI lineage: Bacteria > Bacillati > Actinomycetota > Acidimicrobiia > Acidimicrobiales > Acidimicrobiales bacterium. Next base: position 237,177 of record JAVJSI010000018.1, on the reverse strand, counting down.
ATCCGCGATGCGTGGGAGACCGCCCGCGACGAAGGCACGGTCGGTTCGGCGCTCGGCGGGCTCTTCCGTCACGCGGTCGAGACCGGCAAGCGGGCCCGCACCGAGACGGCCATCGCTCGCGGCATCGCATCGGTCTCGCAGGCTGCCGTGGCGTTGGCCGACGATCGCACCGGCGGCATCGAAGGACGCACCGTGCTGGTGGTCGGGGCCGGCGAGATGGCCGAGGGCACCGTGAAGTCGTTGGCCAAGGCCGGTGCCGCCGAGGTGCTCGTGGCCAACCGCACCTGGGAACGAGCCGTTTCGTTGGCGGGAGCGTGTGGCGGGCGAGCCGTGCCGCTCGACGAGCTGAGCGACGCACTCGCGATGATCGACGTTCTCGTCACCACCACCGGCGCACAGGATCTCATCCTCGAAGCCGCCGATGTCGACGCGCTGGCTGCTCGCCGCGATCGGCGCGGTCTCGTGATCGTCGACGTGGCCGTCCCTCGCGACGTCGATCCGGCCGCCCGGCAGATCCCCGGGGTCACGCTGCTCGACATGGACGACATCGGGGCATTCGTCGATCGGGGCCTCGAGGGTCGCAACACCGAGGTCGCCAGCGTGCGGGCCATCGTCGATGCCGAGGTCGAGCGCTACCAGGCGATGGTCTCCGCTCGCGAAGTCGCGCCGCTCATCGCCGACCTGCGGTCGAGCGCCGAAGCGACGCGCGAGACCGAGCTCGCCCGGTTCGCGGCCAAGCTCTCCGAGCTCGAACCCGGCGAACGGGCCGCCGTCGAGGCACTCACCAAGGGCATCGTCAACAAGCTCCTCCACGAGCCCACAGTTCGACTCAAGGACGCGGCAGGTCGCGCCCGCGGCGATCGTCTCGCCGAATCGCTCCGTGACCTCTTCGATCTCTGACCGCCCACCCATGACCGCATCGATCGGTCCACGCTGATGCTGCGGGCCGCAACCCGGGGCAGCGCACTCGCGCGATGGCAGACGCAACACGTGAGCGCATTGCTGGCGGATCGACACGGCGAGGGGGTCGACGAGGTGATCGTGTCGACGCTCGGTGATCGGGACAAGTCCACGCCGCTGCACGAGATCGGTGGCAAGGGCGTCTTCGTGAAGGAAGTGCAGGCCGCAGTGCTCGACGGCCGTGCCGACATCGCCGTGCACTCGGGCAAGGATCTCCCGGCCGAGACACCTGAGGAACTGGTGCTCGTCGCCGTGCCGGTTCGGGGTGACGCCCGCGACGCGCTGGTCGGATGCACCTGGGACGGGTTGCCGCCGGGTGCTCATGTCGCCACCGGTTCCGTCCGACGGCGTTCGCAGATGGCCTGGCTGCGTCCCGACCTCCGCTTCTCGGAGCTGCGGGGCAATGTGCCCACCCGTATGGAGAAGGCCGTCGACTTCGATGCGATCGTGGTGGCTTCGGCCGCCATCGACCGGCTGGAGATCGACGCGCCGGTCATCGATCGACTCGACCCGTCGGTGATGGTGCCGCAGGTCGCGCAGGGCGCGCTCGCCATCGAGTGCCGCGCCGACGACTCGGCGACGATCGAACGACTCCGCGCCATCGAGGATGCCGCCTCCCGGCGCGCCTTCGATGCCGAGCGGGCCTTCCTCTCGGAGCTGGGCGGCGACTGCGATCTTCCGGCCGGCGCGCACGCCGTGTTGCACGACGACGAGATCGAACTCGTCGGCATGCTCGCCACCCTCGACGGACGGGTGTTGATCCGCGAGCGACGCACCGGCACCGTCCCCGAGGCCCTCGGCCGCTCGGTGGCCCGGTTCCTGCTCGACGACGCCGGCGGCACCGATCTCCTGGCGGACGCACGATGAGTGGCGGACGACTAGAGGGTGTGCGCGTCGTCGTCACCCGCCCACGCGAACAGTCGGCCGCGCTGCTCGACGCGCTCGAAGCCGAGGGAGCCGACACCGTTGCGGTGCCGGTGATCGAGATCGCCGATCCGCCCGACGGTGGGGCGGCGCTCCGGGCCGGCCTCGCCGAGCTGGGCCATGGCGACTGGGTCGTACTGAGCAGCCCCAACGGTGCGGTACGGGTGGCCGACGCGCTCGACGGGCGTCCGTTGCGACCGGGCGTCTCGCTCGCGGTGATCGGTCCAGGCACGCGAGCACGCGCCGAGGAAGTCGGCCTGTCGGTCGACGCGATGCCCGAGGACTCCATCGCCGAGGGCCTGCTCGAGTTCCTGCCGGGTCCGCCCGGCGCGGGCGGTGGACGCATGCTGCTGGCTCGGGCCGAAGAGGCGCGCGCGGTCCTGCCCGAGGGTCTGCGCAAGCGGGGGTGGACCGTCATCGACGTCGCCGCCTACCGCACCGTCAGCGTGCCCGTATCGGCCGAGGATGTCGTCGCCTGTCGCCACGCGGATGCGGTCGCCTTCACTTCCGCGTCCACGGTGCGGCACCTGCTCGCCGGCGTCGGCCGAGACAGCCTCCCGCCGGTACTGGCCTCGATCGGGCCGGCCACGAGCGAGCAGGCCGTCGAGCTCGGTCTCCACATCGACATCGAGTCGCGAGAGCACACGATCCCCGGCTTCGCCGAAGCCATCGCGACGGCGATCCCCCAGACGGTCCTGTTGCGACCCGAGCCCGCCGCGGCCGCTGATTCGCAATGGATGCTGGAGCAGTACTTCGTCGAACTCGACGCACGGTTCGAGTCCGGGCTCGACCGAGCCGCCGCACTCACCACGGAACCGGCCGAGATCAGCCCGCCCAACGGACTTTTCGTCGCCGGTCGTCTGGCCGGCGCGCCGGTGGCCTGCGGGGTGCTGAAGATCGTCGAACCCGGCGTGGCCGACATCAAACGCATGTGGGTCAGCGACCGGGTGCGTGGGCGCGGCGTCGGTCGTCGTCTCCTGCGCCGCCTCGTCGCCGAAGGGCGCGCCCTGGGTCTGCGGCGCGTGCAGTTGGAGACCAACCGGGCCCTCACGGAGGCGGTCGCCCTGTACCAGGCGGAGGGCTTCGTGGAGGTGCCGGCCTTCAACGAGGAACCCCACGCCGATCACTGGTTCGCACTCGATTTCGACTGACTGCCGCCCACGCCGCGACGCGATGCGCCACTCTTGTGCATGGCCCGCATCGACGCCACGCCCGAGCGCGACGAGTTGCTCCGAGTTCTCGACGAGCTCTCCGGTCTACTCCGCGCCTGGGACGAGGCGCGTTGGGCCGAGTGGATCGAGCGTGACCGCCGTCTGATCGAGAACGGCCATCCGGACTCCCTCGGGCACCTGCTCGCCGCGTTCGGCGGTGCCGGCAACCTCCGCGACCTGACGATCCACCCGGTCAACGGACACGACATCGACGAGTCGCGGGTGCGGTCCGTGAACGATCGGCTGCGCACCCTGCGCGGCGCGGCGTTCACTATGGCCACACAACTCCGGGCCGAGACCGACCCGCGGTTCTGAGTTCGTAGGCCCGACACAGGGCGGGTCGGGATCGCAGTCCTCGGTAGCCTCTCGGAGTGACCTTTCCCCAGCGGCGTCTCCGGCGTCTCCGTCGAACTCCTGTGCTCCGGCGCATGGTGACCGAGACCCGCCTCCATCCCGACGACCTGATCGCACCGCTCTTCGTGCGCGAGGGAGCCGACGAGCCCCGCCCGATCGAATCGCTGCCCGGCCAGTTCCAACACTCGCGGGCGTCGCTGCGAGAAGAGGTCCGCCAGCTCGCCGACCTGGGTGTGCCCGCCGTCGTGCTGTTCGGCATTCCCGAGCGCAAGGACGCCGAAGGCTCCGAGGCCTGGAACCCCGACGGCATCGTGCAGGTCGCGTTGCAGGACCTTCGTGACGATCACGGCGACGATCTCGTACTCATCGCCGATCTGTGCGTCGACGAATACACCGACCATGGCCACTGCGGCGTGCTCGACGACACCGGCCAGCCCGACAACGACGCCACCCTCGAGCTCTACGAACGGATCGCCGTCGCCCAGGCCACCGCGGGGGCCGACATCGTGGCGCCGTCGGGGATGATGGACGGCCAGGTGTTCGCGATCCGCGAGGCGCTCGACGACGCCGGCTTCGACGACACCGCGATCCTCGCCTACGCGGCCAAGTACGCCACCGCGCTCTACGGCCCGTTCCGCGACGCCGTCGACGTCACGATCGTGGGCGGTGGCGACCGCAAGGGGTACCAGCAGGACGTGGCCAACGCCCGCGAAGCGATGGAGGAGATCCGCGAGGACATCGCCGAGGGCGCCGACATCGTGATGGTCAAACCCGCGTTGCCGTATCTCGACGTGATCGCCCGGGCCCGGGCCGAGGTCGACATCCCGATCGCCGCCTATCACGTGAGTGGCGAGTACGCGATGGTCCACGCCGCCGCCGAACGAGGGTGGGTCGATCTCGACGCCGTCGCGTTCGAACACACCCTGGCCATCAAGCGAGCCGGCGCCGATCTGATCCTCACCTACTTCGCCCGTCTGCTGGCCGAGGGCATGCAGTGAGCGCAGCGAACGAAATGACCCCGCGAAAGGGCATGCAGTGAGCGCGCTCACCAACGACGAGCTGTTCGCTCGGGCCCAGGCGGTCATCCCGGGTGGGGTGAACTCGCCGGTGCGGGCGTTCGGATCGGTCGGGGGCACGCCCTACTTCGTGGACCGGGCCGAGGGCCCCCACATCTACGATGTCGAAGGCAATCGCTACATCGACTACGTGATGAGTTACGGCCCGGGCATTCTCGGCCACGCCCATCCGACCGTCACCGCGGCGGTGCACGCAGCGGCGGTGAAGGGCACCAGTTATGGCGCCCCGACCGAAGCCGAGGTGTTGCTGGCCGAGGAGATGTGCGCCCGCATCGACGGCATGGAGATGGTGCGCATGGTGTCGTCGGGCACCGAGGCGACCATGACCGCGATCCGTCTCGCCCGCGGCGCGACCGGTCGTGATCGCATCGTGAAGTTCGCCGGCAACTACCACGGCCACTCCGATGCGTTGCTCGTGGCCGGAGGGTCGGGCGTCGCGCAGCAGGGGCTCAAGGGTTCCGAAGGCGTCACCGCCGGCGCGGTGGCCGACACGGTCGTGGCGCCCTACAACGTGGTGCCGGATCTCGACGAGACGGTCGCCGCGGTGATCGTCGAACCGGTGGCGGCCAACATGGGTCTCATCGCACCGAACCCCGGGTTCCTGGCCGGACTGAGGGACGCCTGCGACGCCGTGGGCGCGCTGCTGATGTTCGATGAGGTCATCACCGGCTTCCGGCTGTCCCGTGGCGGCGCGGCCGAGTGGTCCGGGGTGCAGCCCGACATCTGGTGCTTCGGCAAGGTCATCGGCGGGGGACTGCCGGTGGGCGCGTTCGGTGCGTCACGCGAGATCATGTCGCACCTGGCGCCGCTCGGGCCGGTGTACCAGGCGGGCACGCTGTCGGGGAACCCGCTCGCGATGGCCGCCGGCCTCGCCCAGCTGAGCGAGCTCACGCCCGCGGCCTACGAGCAGCTCACCGCAACGGCGACGACCCTGCAGGACGGCATGCGTGGCGCGTTCGCCGACGCCGGGGTCGTTGCCCAGGTGCCGCGGGTCGGTCCGTTGCTCGGTCTGTTCTTCGGTGAGTCCCTGCCGACCGACTTCGATTCGGCCAAGGCGATCTGCGAGAACGGGGTGTACGAACGCTTCTTCCACGGGATGCTCGAGGCCGGTGTGGCCCTCGCCCCTGGTGCCTACGAAGCGCTGTTTCCGTCCCTTGCCCACGATAGTGACGTCGTAGCGGCCACAATCGGTGCGGTTCGCCGGGTGGCGGCGACCCTCTGATCCCTCGATCGGAAGACCCCGATCGGCAACGAGGAGCAGCAATGAACAAGAAGTACCTGGCCGGTGGCGCACTCGTGGTGGTGATCGCGGTCGCGGTTGCCGCATGGTTCGTCTTCTTCAAGGACGACGCACCCGACGCGGCGACCAACGACGCAGCCAACGACGCGGTCGATCAGGTGCTCGCCGACGCCGCCGACACGGACGATGCCGTCACGGACGATGCGGATGCCGGTGCGGACCCCGCTGGTGACGAGCCGGCGCCCGCGGTCGACGGCATCGACGGTGTCTGGGTGATCGACGACGAGTTCGGCGAGCTCACGTTCGAATCCGCCACCGGGAGCTTTGCCGGTTTCCGCGTCGCCGAGGAGCTCACCGTGGGAGAGGTCACCGCAGTCGGCCGTTCGGGCGATGTGAACGGCTCGGTCACGATCGCCGACGGCACGCTCACGGGCGCCGAGGTCACGGTCGGCATGGACTCGATCATCTCCAACGACAGTCGCCGCGAGAGCGCGATTCGTCGGGCCGTCAACGCGAGCGAGTTCCCCGACGCCACCTTCACCTTCGACGGTGGCGTCGACGTGTCGGCCATCGAGGTGGGTGGCGCCTCTCAGACGTTCACCATCGAGGGCGACCTCACGGTGGCCGGCGTGACCAACCCGGCCACCTTCACCATCGATGCCAACGTCCGCGACGACGGCTTCGGCGTCATCGTCGGCAGCACCGAGATCGTCTGGGAGGACTTCGGCGTCACCCCGCCCTCCGCCCCGATCGTCGTCTCCATCGCCGACGAGGGCACCGTCGAGTTCCAACTCATCGTCGCCCGCTGACCCGGTTGACCCTGGCCAGCGGGGTCAGCGGGCTCGATAACGGGCGATGAGGGAGTTCGTGGATGCGTCGTGGTCGAGCGGCGCATCGGTGTCGGTGAGCTCGGGGACGATCGCCCGGGCGAGGACCTTGCCGAGTTCGACGCCCCACTGGTCGAACGAGTTCACGCCCCAGACCACGCCCTGTGTGAAGACCTGGTGCTCGTAGAGCGCGATCAGCTGGCCGAGCACCGACGGGGTGAGCGCGGGCGCGAGGATGGTCGTGGACGGTCGGTTGCCGGGAAAGGTGCGATGCGGCACCAGGGCCGGGTCGGTTTCGGTCTCGGCCACTTCGTCGGTCGTCTTGCCGAAGGCGAGCGCCTCGGACTGGGCGAAGCAGTTCGCGACCAGCAGGTCGTGGTGGGCCTCGATGCCCGGGAAGTCGCCATCGCGACGGTCGGGCCGGGCCATGACGATGAAGTCGGCCGGCACGATGGTGGTGCCCTGGTGGAGGAGTTGGTGGAACGAGTGTTGGCCGTTGGTGCCGGGCTCGCCCCACACGATCGGTCCGGTCTCGTAGGTGACCGGGGTGCCATCGGCTCGCACCCGTTTGCCGTTGCTCTCCATGTCGAGCTGCTGGAGGTAGGCCGGGAAACGGTGCAGGAGTCGTGAGTAGGGGAGTACCGCCCGGGTGGGGAGGTCGTTGAAGGTGCGGTACCAGATCTCGATCAGACCGAGCAGGACCGGCACGTTGTGGTCAAGTTCCTGCCCGGCGAAGTGGTCGTCGACGATGCGGAATCCATCGAGGAAGTCGGCGAACGCGTCGGCGCCGATGGCGACCATGAGCGACAGACCGATGGCGGAATCGACCGAGTAGCGGCCACCCACCCAGTCCCAGAAGCCGAACATGTTGTCGGTGTCGATGCCGAACGAGCGGACCTCGTCGGCGTTGGTGGAAACGGCCACGAAGTGCGCGGCCACGGCATCGTCACCGAGGACGCCCGTGAGCCAACGTCGGGCCGAGCGGGCGTTCGTCAACGTCTCCTGGGTGGTGAAGGTCTTCGATGCGACGACGAACAGGGTCGTCGCCGGGTCGAGGTCGCGCAGCGCCTCGTAGAGATCACTGCCGTCGACATTGGAGACGAATCGGCAGCGCACCCGGGGGTGGTGGTGGGCCGCGAGCGCCTCGTAGGCCATCACCGGGCCGAGGTCCGAGCCACCGATGCCGATGTTGACCACGGTCTCGATCGCTTCGCCGGTGTGGCCCTTCCACTCGCCGTCGCGTAAGCGGTCGGCGAACACCGCCATCTGGGCGAGCACCTCGTGCACCGCAGGGACGACGTCGACCCGTACGCCGCCGTCGTCGTCGACCTCGATCGTCCGGTCGCTCGGCGCGCGCAGCGCGACGTGGAGCACGGCGCGGTCCTCGGTCGTGTTGATGCGGTCGCCGCGCAGCATCGCCTCGATGCGCTCGGGGAGTCCGGCGCGCCGGGCCAGTGCGACGAGGTCCTCGAGCACGGCGTGGGTGACGCGGTGCTTCGACATGTCGACGACGAGATCGCCGACCGTGTGCGTCAGGGTCTCGGCGCGAGCGGGATCGTCGGCGAACAGCGCCCTCAGTTCGAGCTGCTCGAAGTCGGTGGCCCGGGCGGTGACGGCCGCCCATTCGTCGGTCAGGGTGATGTCCACCATGTGGGTCTCCGGAAGCGTTCCCGCAGGGTTGAGATGCGGGGTCGGGAAGTCGTGCGCATGCAGTCTGGCTGGTGGAGTGGTGCGTCTGGCCCATACGAGCACGCGGCCGAGTCTCTAATCTCGGAGGCGGACGGAGATGATGCTCAGTACACGCGCTCGAATCGCTGCACTATCGGTGGCCGTGGGCCTCGTCGCGACGGTGAACATCGTGCGTCCCTGGGACGACGGGGTGCCGCCCACTCGGGTCGGCACGGCCGGGATCGCCCTCGGTGACGACACCGCAAGAGCGGTCGAACGGGTCACCTATCGCCAGGAAGTCGAGCGTGTGGGTGACGTCATCGTGGACGACGGCCGACCAGTTGGCGAACTCGCCCCGGAGCTGGCCGAGGTCTGGGAGATCGTCGACGCGGTCTGGCCCGACGATCTCCGCGGCGAACTCGCCCAGCTCTCGGTGGTGCGCGAGGCCCCGCGCGGTCTGGTCGGTGTGGTGCACCCCTCGGGCACCGCTGGGTGGATCCTCAGCCTCGACCTGGCTGACCTGCCCGATCGGGTGCTGATCGAGGAGACGATCGTCCACGAACTCTCCCACGTGGTCACGCTCGACCGGGAGGTCTTCACGTTCAACCAGGTCGACGGCTGTGCCGGCACGGCGATCGAACTCGGATGCGCGGCGCCCGACACGGTCCTCGCCGACTTCGCCGACCGCTTCTGGCCCGATGGCACTGCGGTCGGCGCCGACGGCGACTTCGTCAACGTCTATGCGATGACGGCGGCCCACGAGGATCTCGCAGAGACGTTCACCGCGTGGACCCTCGGTTGGCCGGTCGAGGGCCCGGTCATCGAGGCGAAGATCGAACTGTTGGCCGCCGACCCGCAGCTGTCGTCGTTGGCCGACGCGCTGCGGACGCGGTTGTTGGCCCGGACGGACGAACCGGGAACCTGAGCGTCAGCCCTCGGCGCCGCCGAGTTCGGCTCGGGCGGTCTCGAGTGTCTCGTGCACCGTGTCGTAGGTGATGCCGACGATGTCGACGCCTTCTTCTTCGACGACCTCGATCCACGTTTCGATGAGCTCGAGCTCCGCGATGACGGCGTCGGGCTCGAGGTTGCCGAACTGGGCACGTTCGTGGAACGTGACCGCGCCGAGGGTCTCGACGTCGAGGCCGGCGGCGAAGCCGGCCATCACGCCGCCGCCACCGATGACGTGGGCGCCGCCGGGACGATCGGGATCGCCATAGTTGGGTCCGCCCTCGAGATCGCGGGTGCCGGTGGAACCGTTGGCGATCCAGGCGATCTGACCGGCGAGGCCGTCGTAGCCGCCGTCGGTGATGCCGGTGGGGAACGTGAGGGTGACCTCGCCGTTGTTGAGCTGACGGCCGGTGCCGCCACCGCCACCGGCGCCGTGGCAGCCGGCGCACTGGGCGTAGATCTCCTCGCCTTCGAAGGCCAGACCGCCTTCGACCGGCGGACGTTCGAGATAGCCGACGTAGTAGATGGCCCAGATCGGCAGGAAGAGCAGGACGGGCATGACCCACACGGGGATGGTCTTGCGGGCCTTCGCCGCGGCGACCCACTCGGTGTCGGGGATCGGCTCGGGTTCGGGCTCGGGCTCGGCGGGCACGGCGCTGGCCGCAACAGCGGGGGCCGTGGATGCCGGTGCCGCGTCGGTGGCCGGCGCGTCGGACGCGGACGCGTCGTCGCCACCCTCGCCGGTGAGGCGGGCACGGGCTTCTGCGGCCTTCTTGAGCAGGTGCTCGGGTATTTCGGTCACCGTGGTCTCCGGTGCGGGTGAGGACTGTGCGGGTTTCAGGGGTCAGTACGGGTACAGACCGTGTGGAGGATAGATGCAGTGTCGCACGTTCAAGCAACTTGGGCCGGGAATCGCTCCGGGATCAGATTTCTCTGGCGCCGGATTGGGTCCGGCCGACTTTTCCCGTGGTAAACCTTCGGCCAACCCGAGTGGTGCGTCCTCTCGGGTCTACACTTGTGCGTGAATTCACGAACTTCATGGATTCACGACTCCACTAGGAGCCGCTCGTGGTTGCTTTCACCCTGTCTGTCATCATCACCGCCATCATCGTCGGCGGTATCGTCGCGTACTCGAAGCGGCGCCCTGTCGGTCAACCCCACACCTGGGGTGAGGCGATGCTCGGCGCGTTCGTGGTCTTCTTCCTCATGTTCTGGGTCTACGGCGTCGTGCCCCATCAGTGGCTCGTGTGGGCCGAGAACGAGCTCAACTGGCGGACCGACAAGTTCCTCATCGGTTGGGGCGGCTTCCTCAAGCCCCAACCCCAGGGCGGATGGAACCCCATCACCCTCAACTACCAGGTCATCGAGCACCTCATCGCCGTGGGCATCTACGGCGTGATGCTGGGGGGAAACATCTGGCTGTGGGGAGTCTGGCAGAATCGTGGAAAGGGCCAGGAGGAAAAGGCTCCGGCCCGTTCGACCTTCGGCCGCCCACTCGTGAAGGAGGGCTCGGCGACATGACCACCACAGATGCCAACCCACCCATGCCGGTGTTTCGCGACGACTACGTCCTCCAGGAGGTCGACGCGGCCTGGCTCAGCCAGGCGGTCAAGCCCAAGCAGTTCATCCACATCGACCAGGCCGAGTGCATCATGTGCGAGGGCTGTGTCGACATCTGCCCGTGGAAGTGCATCTTCATGGTGCGCCCCGATGCCATCGACGAGGCCATCGGCACCGAACTTCCCGGCACCGACCCCAACGACCACGTGATCTTCACGATCGACGACGACGTCTGCACCCGCTGCGCGCTGTGCGTCGATCGCTGCCCCACCGGTGTGATCATCCTCGGCAAGATCGGCGACCCCGCCGCGGCCGGCGACTCCCACCAACGAACCAACTCACACGGCTACGGATACGGAATGCGCCTCGGCTGAGCCGGGCGACGCAGGAGAAAGACGCATCATGGCGAACGACACCGACGACGAGATCCAAAAGCCGCTCCCGCAGCGGATGCAGGACTCCATGTCGCAGCTCGGCGACGACATCGTCTCGAGCCAGGCGTGGAACTCGATCTTCCGGCCCGGATCGATCTTCCGGAAGGGCTACACCGACAGCCCGCGAAACCGGTCCTACGTCATCATGAACTCGGTGATGTACCACCTCCACCCCGTGAAGGTGAAGCGTCACGCCGTCAAGGTCAGCTACACCCTCTGCCTCGGTGGGCTGAGCTTCTTCCTCTTCATCCTGCTCACCGTCACGGGCATCTTCTTGATGTTCTTCTACCGGCCCACCGCCGCGGCCGCCTGGGACGACATCTACACGCTCCAGACCTCGGTCACCTTCGGCCTGCTGGTGCGCAACATGCACAGATGGGGTGCGCACCTGATGGTGCTCACCGTGTTCCTCCACATGGCGCGCGTCTTCTATCACGGCGCCTACAAGCCGCCGCGCGAGTTCAACTGGGTGATCGGCGTCATCTTGTTGATGCTCACCCTCCTGCTCTCGTTCACCGGCTACCTACTGCCGTGGGATCAGCTCGCGCTCTGGGCGGTGACCGTGGGCACGAACATGATGGGCTACACGCCCGTCTTCGGTGACCAGGTGAGGTTCGTGCTGCTCGGCGGCGTCGAGATCGGCACCGACACCCTGCTTCGTTGGTATGTGTTGCATGTCCTCATGCTCCCGTTCGTGATCGTCATCTTCATGGCGATCCACTTCTGGCGGGTGCGCAAGGACGGCGGCATCTCGGGTCCGCTGTAGGCCAGGGCTGGACGAGAAGGAGGATCGATGACCGAAGTACCAGAGCATCTCCGCAAGCGAGCCGAAGAGGCCCGGGCCAAAGCCGCGGCCGCCAAGGCCGGCGCCGACGATTCTGCCGGCGGCGAGACCGAACTCACGGCCGAGCAACAGGAAGCCGCGTCCAAGATCCCGGCCCACCTTCTCGAACGCTCAAAGGCCGCCAAGTCCAAGGCCGACGGTGGCGACTCCGGCGGTGCCGTGGCCACGGCCACCGCGTCGGCCGCGCCGGCTGCCGCTGCGGCGGCGCCCCTGGCCACCGGGCCCGGCGGCCACACCCAGCGTCTGCTCACCGTGGTCAAGTCCGGTTCGATCCAGGACGTCAAGGCGGTGCCGCAGGACAAGGTCCACGTCTGGCCCCACCTGCTGGTCATCGAGTTCGCCGCCGCGCTGTTCATCACGGCCTTCACGCTGATCTTCTCGATCTTCGTGAACGCACCGCTCCTCGAGCTGGCCAACTTCAACGAGACACCGAACCCGTCGAAGGCCCCCTGGTACTTCCTCGGTCTGCAGGAACTGCTCACGATGTTCCACCCGATGGTGGCCGGTGTGACCATCCCGGGTATGGGTCTGTTCGTGCTGATCCTGGCGCCCTACATCGACAAGAACCCGTCCAACAAGCCCGAAGACCGCAAGTTCGCGGTGTCGCTCATGACGATCCACCTGATGTTCTGGGCGGTTCTCACCATGATCGGTTCGTTCTTCCGCGGTCCCGGCTTCAACTTCGTCTTCCCCTGGGAAGCCGGACTGTTCTTCGAACTCTGACAGGAGGCTCATCATGCTGGTAGCCGGAATCATCCTCATCGCCGTCCTGGCCGTGGTCGCGGTCGTCGCGGCCATGCGCTCGCGCCAGACCGACCAGGCGGTCGGCATGCTCTCGCGAGAGACGCAGAAGCGCGACGCGTCCACGAGCGCGCTCGGCTCGGAGTCCGAGCTCACCGGCAAGCAGGTCGAGCGGGCTGCGGTCATCGAACGCAAGACCGCGTCCAAGGAACTCGTCCGCGCCGGCGCCGGCGCGCCGCCCGCGCCCTATGTCCCGCCGGACCCGGAGATGATCGGCGTCACCCGTCGTCAGTTCTTCAACCGGTCGATCGTGTTGATGTTCACCCTCGGTCTGTCCAGCTTCGGCGCCGCCTGCATCGCCTTCCTCTGGCCGCAGCTCGGCGGTGGCTTCGGTTCGGCCATCAAGGTCGGCCTGGTGAGCGACCTGCTCGGCCAGATCCGCGGCGCCAACGGCTTCCTCTACCGCGCCGAGGGCCGCATGTGGCTCACCGAATACCCCAACAGCGCCGTCGAGAAGGCCAACGCCGTCTACTCGGCCAACGAGCTCAGCGGCATGACGGCCGGCCTCCAGCTCGGGCTCGACGGCGGCATCGTCGCTCTCTACCAGAAGTGTCCCCACCTCGGTTGTCGTGTTCCCGAGTGCGGCACGTCACAGTGGTTCGAGTGCCCCTGCCATGGTTCGCAGTACAACCAGGTCGGCGAGAAGCGTGGTGGACCCGCCCCTCGCGGCATGGATCGTTTCGCCATGACCATCGGCTCCGACGGCTCACTGACCGTCGACACCGGCACCATCATCCAGGGTCCCGCCATCGGGACGAACACAACCGGGCAGGAAGCCGAAGGGCCCAACTGCATCGGTCAGTCCTCGCACTAGTAACCTCCGTCCGTTCCCGTACCGTCTATCTCGAGAACCTTTTCCACGCGCATGCTGCTTGCCGCATCTACTCAACGAACCATCGGCTTCGCCATCCTGGCGATCGTCTTCATCGGTGGCATCGTCTATCTCTTCTTCAACATCCGCTCGGCCAAGCCCGAGGTGGGCTCGGAGCTCGAGCTGGCGGCCAACCGCAGCCCGGCGCTGCTCGACGAGGACCTCGAGGGCCGTCGCCTCGATCTCGCCCTGCTCGGCAATCTCGCGATGCTCACGATCATCGCCATCGCCCTGCCCTTCTACTGGCTGGGCGAGCCCGGACGTGAGGACGGCCGCAACGTCGACACCGATCGCATCTTCACCAACCGCGGCGAGAACATCTACGTCGAGGGCGCGCAGTGCGTGAACTGCCACGGCGCGGCCGGCGCCGGCGGCTCCGTCACCACGTCGATCACCGACGACGACGGCGGCTTCGTCGCTCAGGTCGTCTGGCAGGCCCCGGCGCTCAACACCGTGCTGTCGCGCCATTCCGAGGACGAGATCCTCCACACCCTCAACTTCGGGCGAAACGGCGTCATGCCGGCCTGGGGTGGCGCCGGTGGTGGTCCGCTGACCGACCAGCAACTCGAAGAGGTCGTGTTCTACATGCGATCGATCCAGATCGACGAGGAGCAGATCCGCAGCGAGGTCGCCGGCGGCGTGATGCAGCGAGTCCAGGAGTGGATCGTCGACGACACCGAGGAGTGGGACGCCCCGTACCTCACCGCCATCCGAGACGCCCAAGCGGCGCAGCTCTCCGCCACGATCGCCGTCGAGACCCCCGACATCGATTGCACGGACTTCCCCGAGGCCGCGTCCGAGGCCTCGCCGGAATCAGCGATCCTCGACGTCGAGCAGTTCCTGGCAGCGGCATCCGACGAAGAGATCGAGGGCTTCGAGCTCTGCGACACCCTCAAGGTGAGCAACGACGCCCTGACCCTGGCCACGACCGAGGGCGCCGACCAGCTCGAAGCCGACGCGATCGAATGGCTGGCCAACGCCGAGGGCGTGGCCGAGACCGCCCGCGAAATGGCGTTGGCCGACGACCCGTCGCTCGATGACCCGGCGAACGTCGGGGCCGACGGCCAGAACCTCCCGCTGCGTTGGGCGGCCCTCGACCTCCTGACCGCCGAGGATTCCGACGTGCCCAACGTCGAGGACTACATCCGCTACGGCGAGTTCATCTTCACGAACCCTGCGGTCCAGGGCACCTACAGCTGCGCCCGTTGCCACACCTTCGGGTTCAGCTACGACGCGGCCGAGCGCTTCACCGTGCGGGCCAACGGCACCACCGAATCGATCCTGCCCGATGGCTACGACCAGGGCGGCGGCTACTTCGGCCCGCCGCTGACCGCTGACTCCACCCGCAACCAGTTCGAGACGGCCCGTACCCACGCCCAGTTCATCGAGACCGGTCAGACCATCGGTCAGCCGTACGGACGCGGTGGCTCGGGCGGCAACGGGCAGATGCCCGGTTTCGCCGCCCGGACAGAGTCCGACGCCGTGGGCCCGACCGTGGGCGCCGACGACGAGTTCGACTATCCGGCCCTGCTCACCTCTGATCAGATCGATGCCGTCGTGGCGTTCGAGAGGAACCTCTGATGCAGATGATCCATCTCATCGCCGGTCTCGCCTGGGACCCCGAGATCCGTGGCTTCATGGCCGTGCTCGTCGGCGTCGTCGTCCTCATGGGCTCGGTGTGGCTGATCCTGTCGACCAACAGCGGCACCCGTCTCGGCTCGCTGCTGGCCGGCGCCGGATTCTTCGGCTGGATGGCCATCATGGGATCCGTCTGGTGGATCTACGGCATCGGCTATGCGGGTGACAGCCCGGTCTTCGAGCAGCTCGAGATCGTCGACGCCGACGAGGCCGGGCATCTCGATCTCGCGGCCAACGACACGGCCGAGACCCTGCGGTCCGAGAACCTGCCCGACGCCTATGAGCTGGTGATCGCGGCCCACGATGCCGCCGTCGACCAGTACGGTGAGGACGTCTTCGGCGACAACTGGGAGTCGCTCGTGCCAGCGAGCGATCGTGCCCGGATCGCCGAGGTCCGCACCGCCTGGTTCGACTACGGGCGCGTCACTCCCGACGAGCTCACGGCCGACCAGGTCGAGGGCCTGACCGACGCCGAGATCGAGGCGCTGGCCATCGAGGAAGACGCGAGGAACCAGGACACGACGCTGTCCGAGCTGGCCGCGGTGGCACCTGATCTGGTGCCCGATCCACTGCCCGAGCTGGGCGACTGGCGACTCCTCTCCACCGCCGAGATGGGCGAGGCGCAGGCGTCGGCCATCGCCTTCCTGCTCGAGAGCGGCGAGTACAGCTTCGACTCCCAGGCCGAGTTCAAGATCCTCAACGGCTACGCCTCCGGCGGCAAGGAGGGCCTGCCCGACGACCCGAGCCGCTGGGATCGCATCTACACCCAGTTCAAGTCGGCGCTCACGCTCGGCCACCCCACCGGCTACGCCCTGATCCAGGTCCAGGCGGTCACGGCCGAGTCCCTCGACAACCTGCCCGGCACCGCCCCGCAGCGACCGATCGTCGACACCGACGAACCCGTGGTCTCGGTCATCATGATCCGCAACCTCGGCAACCTCCGCCAGCTGCCGGCCATGGTCACCATCGGCTCGCTGCTGCTGTTCCTCGCCTTCTGCTACATGCTCCACGAACGCGACAAGGTCTCGATGGCACGCCAGGCGGCCGTCGGCGGGGCTTCGTAGTCCGATGCTCGGCCAGTACCTGCCTCTGCTGGCGCTCTTCGTCGTCGCTGCTGCGTTCGCCGCGGGAAGCTTTCTGGCGTCCGGTCTGTTCGCGCCGCGAGACCCGTCGGCCGCGAAGAGGGCGCCCTACGAGTGCGGCATCGTGCCCACGCGAGAGACGCCGGAGCGGTTCCCGGTGCGCTTCTTCCTCGTGGCGATGATCTTCATCGTCTTCGACATCGAGATCATCTTCTTCTACCCGTGGGCCGTTGCCCAGGGCGGACTCGGCATCTTCGGCCTCGTACTCATCATGGTGTTCTCGCTCGCCGTGTTCGAGTCCTTCGTCTATCTCATCGGCAACGGCGCCCTCGAATGGGGCCCCCTCAAGCACTCGGCCGCCACGTCGGAGATGACCTCGCCCGAGCGCACCCTCGAGTCGACGATTCGTCGGGTGGGTCTCGAAGACCGCGATCCTCCGGTCGCCGATGCGAACGAGGCGGCCTGATGTACCTCCCCAAGATCGGCGACACCACCGACATCGCCAACGACGGGCTCGGCGGGCTCGAGCACAACTTCATCACCGGCAATGTCGAGAACCTGATCAACTGGGCCCGCAAGCGATCCACCTGGCCCGCCACGTTCGGTCTCGCCTGCTGCGCCCTCGAGATGATGGCCACCGGCGCCGCGCACTACGACCTCGCCCGCTACGGCATGGAGACCTTCCGGGCTTCGCCCCGTCAGGCCGACCTGATGATCGTCGCCGGTCGGGTGAGCCAGAAGATGGCTCCCGTCCTGCGCCAGGTCTACGACCAGATGATGGAACCCAAGTGGGTCATCTCCATGGGTGTGTGCGCATCGAGTGGCGGCATGTTCAACAACTACGCCATCGTGCAGGGTGTCGATCAGGTCGTCCCCGTGGATGTCTATGCCCCCGGCTGCCCGCCCGGTCCCGAGACGCTGATGCACGCGATCTTCACGCTGCACGAGCAGATCGAGAACCAGGAGATCCTCAAGCGTCGCGACGAGAACGGCGGCGGCGCCGGCATCGTGATCGAGCAGCGCGACGGCCAGAGCGCCGGCCTCACCATCGGGGGCTGACGGTGAGCGACGACGAGCAGACACCGGCGGACGACGCCGACAACGCCGATGTGGCCCGGCCGGAAGCCGAACTTCGTTACCACGCCGTCGTGACCGACTCGCTCGGCGATGTGGTGCTGCACCCCACCGCCGCGGGCTACCTCGAGACCATGACCGCGGCCCGTGACGACGGTTTCGATCAGCTGATCGACCTCACCGCCGTGGATTATCTCGCGTTCTCGGCGCCGCGCGGCCTGCCCACCGGCATCGACCCCGAACGATTCGAGGTCGTCGCCCAGCTCATCAACCACGGGAGTGGCGAGCGCCTGCGTGTGCGGGTGCAGGTGCCGGGTGACGAGGCCGTCGTGTCCTCGCTCTTCGATCTCTGGCCCGGCAGCGAGGCACTCGAACGCGAGGCCTTCGACATGTTCGGCATCGAGTTCGCCGATCATCCCGACATGAGCCGCATCCTCATGCCCGAGGAGTGGGTCGGTCATCCGCTCCGCAAGGACTACGCCGTCGGCGCGATCCCTGTGCAGTTCAAGGCCGCGAGCAATATCCGATGACCGCGGAACGCGTGCTCCGTCGCGGGGATGATTCCGCCGTGCTCCGTCTCTCCGAGGCGGCGGCCGCGGAGATCGGCAACGATCCGACCACCGCGGCCGACGACCAACGGGTGCTGCTCAACATGGGCCCGTCGCATCCGTCGACCCACGGCGTGCTGCGGCTGATGCTCGAGATGGAGGGCGAGACCGTCCTGCGGTCCAAGCCGGTCGTGGGCTACCTCCACACCGGCATGGAGAAGCAGGCCGAGCAGCTCACCTATCTCCAGGGCGCGACGAACGTCACCCGCATGGACTACGCAGCGCCGCTGTTCAGCGAGCTCGCGTTCTCGCTCACCACCGAGAAGCTGTTGGGCATCGAGGTGCCCGAGCGGGCCGTGTGGATCCGCATGCTCATGTGCGAGCTCAACCGCATGTCCTCACACCTGCTCTTCATGGCCACCAACGGGATGGACCTCGGCGCGGTCGGCATGATGATCTACGGCTGGCGTGAACGCGAGGAAGTCCTGCGCTTCTTCGAGATGGTCACCGGGCTGCGCATGAACCACAACTACATCCGCCCCGGCGGTGTGGCCGCCGACCTGCCCGACGGCTGGGAGGAACAGGTCGAGCGCATCCTCGACATCACCGCTCCCCGCCTCGACGAGTACGACATCCTCATGACCGGCCAGCCGATCTGGCGTGAGCGCCTCCAGGGCGTGGGCGTGCTCAACACCGACGAGGCCCTCGCCCTCTCCGCCACCGGCCCGCTGCTGCGGTCCACCGGCTTCGCGTGGGACCTGCGCCGCAGCGAGCCCTACCTGGCCTACGACCAGGTCGACTTCGACGTGCTCGTGGGCAGCTACGGCGACTGCTACGACCGATTCGCGATTCGTCTCAACGAGATCCGCGAGTCGATGCGGATCGTCCGCCAGATCCTCGAGAAGATGCCGAGTGGTGACTATCGCATCCAGGACAAGAAGGTCACGCCGCCGCCCCGCGTGCGGATCGACCAGTCGATGGAAGCGCTCATCCATCACTTCAAGATCTTCACCGAGGGCTTCAAGGTGCCGGTGGGCGAGGCCTATTGCGCCGTCGAATCGCCCCGCGGCGAGCTGGGCGTCTACATCGTGAGCGATGGCAGCGCCACGCCCTACCGCATGCACGTGCGGGGACCGAGCTTCATCAACCTCCAGACCATGCCGCACCTGATGAAGGACGGACTGATCGCCGACGGTGTCGCGATCATCTCCTCCGTCGACCCGATCATGGGCGAGGTGGATCGCTGATGGCCCGTTTCTCCGACACCAACCTGTCGATCGCCCACGACATCATCTCGCGCTACCCGCGCCCGAAGTCGGCCCTGATCCCGTTGTTGCACCTGGCCCAGGAGCAGGACGGTTGGGTCACCGACGACGCCATGCGCCACATCGCCGAGCTCACCGGCACCACGCCGGCCGAGGTCAAGGGCACCGGCTCGTTCTACGAGATGTTCAAGTTCCATCCCGTGGGCAAGTACATGGTCAACGTGTGTACGAACCTGTCGTGTCAACTGCTCGGTGGCGAGGAACTCCTCGACCACGCCGAACAGACCCTCGGCGTGAAGGCCGGCGGTACGACCGCCGACGGCATGTTCACCCTCGAGGACGTCGAGTGCATCGCCGCCTGCACCGAGGCGCCCTGCCTGCAGGTCAACTATCGCTACAAGCTGCGCATCTCCCATGGCGAGTTCGACGCGATGATCGCCGATCTGCGCAGCGGCAAGTCCACCGACATTCCCGAGCACGGCACCCTCGCCCAGACCCGCCAGGCGATTCCCGCCGATCGAGGCGCCGGCATCGTGGCGCCCGAGCTGGCTCGCGACGCGCCGGTGTGGCTCGCCCGCAACGACGTCGCCGACGGCGGCGACAGCAAGGCAGATGCCTGATGCCGACCCACGCCTACGTTCCCCACGCTCCCGGCTACGTCGACAACGACGGCCCCAAGATCGTCACCTCGCGTTTCCCCCACGAGGACTCGTTCACGCTGGCGCGCGCCGAGGCCACCGGGGCCTACGACGGACTGCGGGCCGCGCTCGACAAGAAGCCCGCCGACGTCCACGGCGAGGTGCGCGAAGCGACAGTGCTCGGTCGTGGCGGTGCCGGGTTCCCGGCCGGCGTGAAGTGGGGCTTCATGCCCCCCGGCAAGTTCCCGTACTACCTCGTGGTCAACGGCGACGAGTCCGAGCCGGGCACCTACAAGGACCGTCTCCTCATGGAGCGCGACCCGCATCAGCTCATCGAGGGCTGTCTCATCGCGTGCTACGCGCTCGGTCTGGCCCAGTGCTTCCTCTACGTCCGCGGCGAGATGGCCCTGGCCCAGGAGCGCATCGCCCAGGCCCTCAACGACGCCTACGCCAAGGGCTACGTCGGCAAGAACATCATGGGCACCGAGTTCAGCGTCGACATCACCCTCACCTGGGGCGCGGGCGCCTACATCGTCGGTGAGGAGACCGCCCTCATCGAGTCGCTCGAGGGCAACCGGGGCATGCCCCGGCTGAAGCCGCCCTACTTCCCGGCGGCGATCGGCCTCTACGGCCAGCCCACGATCGTCAACAACGTCGAGACACTGGCCAACCTGCCGTGGCTCATGCTCAACGGCGCGGCGCAATACAAGACCTACGGCTCCGAGGCGTCGCCCGGCACCCGCCTCGTTGCGGTGTCGGGTCACGTGCAGCGGCCCGGCGTCTACGAGATCGAGCAGGGGGTCACCACCTTCCGCGACCTCTTCTACGGCGACAACTTCTGCCAGGGCATCCGCGAGGGCCACGAACTCAAGATGTTCGTGCCCGGTGGCGGTTCGGCGCCGTGGTTCTTTCCCGAGCAGGTCGACCTGCCCCTCGAGGCGAAAGACGTGGGCGCAGCCGGCTCGATGCTCGGCTCCGGCGCCATCATCGTGATGGACGAGACCACCGATGCGGTCAAGGCCGCCCTGCGGCTGGTGCGGTTCTACGCCCGCGAATCGTGTGGCAAGTGCACGCCGTGTCGTGAAGGCACGACCTGGGAAGAGCGTGTGCTCCAGCGCATCCTCGACGGTGAGGGCCGTCCGAGCGACATCGACATGCTCCTCGACATCGCCGACAACATCTCACCCGGTCCGTATCCCAACGCGGCCGATCCGGCCCAGGGGCTCGACGCCGTGCCGTTCCCACCGAAGCAGACCACGATCTGTCCGCTCGGCCCCTCCTCCGTTGCGCCCATCACCTCGACCATCCGCCGCTTCCGACACGAATACGAGGCGAAGATCACCAAGCGCGACAGCATTCCCGTGAGCGCCGCCCCGGTGATGGCCCGAGCGATGGAGGGTGAGTCATGACGGCGACGGATCCGGAAGTCAGCACGGTCTCGGTCACCATCGACGGGGTCGAGATCCAGGCCAACCCCGGCGAGCTGCTCATCGACGCAGCCGAGCGCCACGGCACGTACATCCCTCGGTTCTGTCACCACTCGCGCATGAACCCGGTGGGCATGTGCCGGATGTGTCTCGTCGAGGTCGACACCGGCCGCGGTCCGGCCCTCCAGCCGAGTTGCATGGCCCCGGTGGCCGACGGCATGACGGTCCACACCGAGACCGACACGGTCAAGAAGGCCCAGGACGGCGTTCTCGAGTTCCTGCTCATCAACCATCCGCTCGACTGCCCGGTCTGCGACAAGGGCGGCGAGTGCCCCTTGCAGGACCAGACGATGGCCTACGGCCCCGGCGAGTCGCGCATGATCGAGGAGAAGCGCCACTTCGAGAAGCCGATCGCCATCAGCGACACCGTCTATCTCGACCGTGAGCGCTGCATCCTGTGCGATCGCTGCACCCGTTTCGCCGACGAGGTGGCCGGCGACACGCTGATCCACTTCATGGATCGCGGCAACAACACCCAGGTCAACACGTTCCCCGACGAACCGTTCGCCTCCTACTTCTCGGGCAACACCGTGCAGATCTGCCCGGTCGGCGCCCTCACCGCCAAGCCCTACCGCTTCAAGGCCCGTCCGTGGGACCTCGAGGAGACGATCTCCACGGCCTGGATCGATTCCGTGGGTTCGCGTATCTCTGTGCAGTCCTCGCGCAACCAGGTCCTGCGCCTGCTCGGGGTCGATGCAGATGCCGTGAACTGGGGCTGGCTGTCCGACAAGGAGCGCTTCGCCTTCGAGGCGATCAACTCCGAGGCCCGCTTCGAGACGCCCATGGAGCGCCATGGCGTCACCGGCGATCTCGCGCCGACGGGGTGGGCCGGTGCGCTCGGCAACGTGATCGACGCGCTCCAGGGAGCCGATCCCGCCCGCGTCGCCGTGCTCGGCGGCGCCCGCATGACCAACGAGGCCCAGTACGCCTGGGCCAAGCTGATGAAGGGCGTGATCGGTACCGACCACGTCGATGCGCAGCTCGCCGACGGTCTCCCGCCCGAGGTCGTGCTCGGCCTTCCCCGCGCCACGATCGACGAGGCCTGCCGGGCCGGCGGCACCATCATCCTGGTCGGCCCCGACCCCAAGGAAGAGCTCGGCGCGCTCTACCTCCGTCTCCGCCACGCCGTCGTCGAAGACGGCGCCACGCTGATCGAGCTCATCCCCCACCGGGGTGGGCTGAGCGGTATCGCCGCCCACTCGCTGCACCCCCGCCCCGGCGAGGTCGGCGACGTCGCCGCCGCGCTCGTGGCCGCCACATCCGGTTCCGCCGCTGCCGCGGGCGGCATCGACGCCGACGCCATCGCCGCAGCCGCCGCCTCGATCGAAGGACCTGTCACGGTCGTCCTCGGCCGGGCCTGCCTGGCCGAGTCGTCGGCCGGCACCGTGGCCGCGGCGAATGCGCTCGCCGCGCTTCCCGGCGTGTCGTTCCTCTCGGCGCTGCGTCGTGGCAACGTGCACGGCGCGCTCGACAACGGTCTCGCCCCCGGCCTGCTGCCCGGACGAACCACCCTCGGTGCCGGCGCCGCCCGTTTCGCCGATGCCTGGCCGTCGGTGCCCGCGTCGGCGGGTCTCGACGCGATCGGCATTCTCGAAGCCGCTCGCGACGGCAAGATCGACGTGCTCGTCCTGTTGGGCTGTGACCCACTCAACGACCTCCCGGATCGCGACCTCGCCAAGGCGGGCCTCGAAGGCGCCGGCTACGTCGTCGCGGTCGACATGCTGCCCAACGACTCGACCGACAGCTACGCGAACACGGTGCTCGCGGCCGCGGGCCCCACCGAGTCCAGCGGCACGTTCACCAACCTCGAGGGCCGCGTGAGCGTCTGTGAGCAGAAGGTCACCCCGGCCGGCACGGCGCGTGCCGACTGGATGATCGCGGCCGAGATCGCTCTGCGCCTCGGCGCCGACCTCGGTGTCGATTCGCCGGAGACGATCCGGGCCGAGTTGGCCGCCGTCTCCGCGGTGCACAGCGACCTCACCGAGGCCGCGCTCGACGACGGCCGCGTCGAGGGCGTGTTGATCACCGGCAACGGCGACATCGCGGCGCCGACCGCGTCCGGCACCGCCAGTCCCGCCAACGACGCCTACTCACTGCGCCTCGTCGCCACCCGCAAGATGTACGACGACGGTGTGTTCCTGCGTCACAGCCCGGCCAGCGCCGGGCTCGCCCGCTCGATCCAGGTGCGCCTGAACCCGATCGACTTCGACAAGCTCGGTATCGACCAGGGCACCGTCGTCAAGCTCGAGTCGTCACGCGGTCACCTGCTCGCGCCGGTGGCCGTCGACCCCGGTGTGCCCGCCGGTTCCGCCGCCATTCCCTTCTCCGTCGACGGCTGGGCCGCCAACGCGCTCATCGACAGCGGCGCCGCGGTCACCGACGTCAGGGTGGAGCGGCCATGATCCTCGGTCTCGATCCGCTCTTCACCGACGGTGTCGATCTCGGCGACTTCGGGTTCGTCCTGCTCAAGGTCGTCGTCGCGTTCGCGTTCCTGCTCGTGGCCGTGATGCTCAACATCTGGTTCCTGCGCAAGGTCATCGCCGACTTCCAGAACCGCATCGGCCCGAACATGGCCGGTCCGTGGGGCATCCTCCAGAGTCTGGCCGACGGCATCAAGCTCTTCATGAAGGAAGACCTGATCCCCGACAAGGCCGATCGGTTCGTCTTCAAGCTGGCCCCCTACCTCTCGCTCGTCCCCGCGTTCCTCGTCTTCGCCATCGTGCCATTGGGCGGCAACTTCAACGAGAGCAAGGTGCTCGACGACGGCACCGTCGTGACCGGCGCCTTCGGCTGGGGCGACAATGTCACCTTCCTCCAGGTAGCCGACCCGCCCGTCGGCATCCTGTTCTTCCTCGCCATGTCCTCGCTCGCCATCTACGGCGTCATGCTCGCCGGCTGGTCGTCCGGCTCGAAGTACCCGCTGCTCGGGTCGGTACGGGCGTCGGCCCAGATGGTCTCCTACGAGGCCGCCCTCGGACTCGCCATCGCCGCCGTCGTGCTGATGAGCGGCTCCCTCTCCACCAACGAGATCGTGGCCCAGCAGGCCGGCGAGGGCTATTGGGGTTTCGTGCCCAACTGGAACCTGATCGTCACCGGCTTCGTGCCGTTCGTGATCTTCCTCATCGCCGGCACCGCTGAACTCAACCATCCGCCCTTCGATCTCGTCGAGGCCGAGCAGGAACTCGTCGGTGGCTTCCACACCGAGTACTCGTCGATCCGCTTCGCGCTCTTCTTCCTGGCTGAGTTCATGAACCAGATCACCATGTCGGCGATCGCGGTCACCCTCTTCCTCGGCGGACCGGCCGGCCCAGTGCTGTTCGGTCCCGACTGGATCTGGGGCATGGTCTGGTTCTTCGCCAAGACCATGGTGTTCCTCTGGGCCCTCGTCTGGGTCCGGGCCACGCTGCCCCGCTTCCGCTACGACCAGCTGATGGACCTGGGCTGGAAGCTGCTGATCCCGCTGGCCCTCGCGTGGTTCCTGCTCCTCGCCGGTATCAGGGTCGGCAACGAGAACGACTGGAGCGACGCCCAGACCACGGCGTTCGTACTCGGCTTCATGGCCGTGTGCCTGGTGATGGCGGGCTTGCTGACGGCGGCGATCCGCACTGCTCGTCAAGAACGTCTCGAACGAGAAGGAGTCGATCATGGCTGACATCGCCGACTACTTCCGCGGCTTCGCCGTCACCTTCAAGAAGGCGCTCT
Organism: Acidimicrobiales bacterium; assembly: GCA_040219515.1. Classification (NCBI taxonomy): domain Bacteria; kingdom Bacillati; phylum Actinomycetota; class Acidimicrobiia; order Acidimicrobiales; species Acidimicrobiales bacterium. Next base: position 212,025 of record JAVJSI010000018.1, on the reverse strand, counting down.
TCAAGGGATCCGACACGGGCAAGACCGTCACCGTCGACTATCGCGGCGGCAAGAAGGAGGGCGACAAGCACGACGAGAAGCGGGTCAAGACCGAGCGTCTCCACGGCCGCCACGTGCTCAACCGCTACGAAGACGGCATGGAGAAGTGCATCGGCTGCGAGCTGTGCGCGGGTGTCTGCCCGGCCAAGTGCATCTATGTGCGCGGCGCCGACAACGATCCCGAAGCGCCCACCTCACCCGGCGAACGCTTCGGCTACGTCTACGAGATCAACTACCTGCGCTGCATCCACTGCGACCTGTGTGTCGAGGCGTGTCCCACCGAGGCCATCACCGAATCGAAGCTCTTCGAGTTCTCCTTCACCAACCGCACCGACGCGATCTACACCAAGGACGAACTCGTCGTCGCCGACGACGGCATGCCCCAGAAGATGCCGTGGGAGGACTGGCGCGACGGCGACGACAAGATGACCTCGGGTTGGCTGCGGGCCACGTCGCCGTCGGGCGACCATCGCTACGAAGGCGTCGTGCACTGGGCCGGCGAGCTGGGCTACGGCGTGCGAGACCCCGAGATCGGGCAGTCCGCAGCCGCTGATCGGTCGGAGGGGAGCGACACATGACGGCCGAGACCATCACATTCGTCGTCGGCGCGCTCATCGTGCTCACCGGTGGCATCGGTGTCGTGGCATCGAAGAACCCGGTCCACTCCGCCCTGTTCCTCGTACAGACGCTCATGGGCGTCGCCCTGCTGTTCGTCGTGCAGGAGGCCCACTTCCTCGCGGCCGTGCAGATCATCGTCTACGCGGGCGCCATCGTCATCCTCTTCCTCTTCGTGATCATGCTGCTCGGCGTCGACAAGACCGAGGAATGGCAGCTCAAGGAACCCATCGCCGGCCAACAACCGCTGGCCGCGGTCATCGGTGCGGCCCTGCTGGGCCTCGGCGTCGTGGTCACGATCATCGCCACCGACGGCCTCAGCGGCAAGGTCCGCGGGGTGGGCGACAAGGCCCTCACCAGCGAGTACACCGACGTCGAACGCATCGGCCGCGTGCTCTTCAGCGACTACGCCCTCTCCTTCGAGATCACCGCCGGACTGTTGACCATCGCCGTCATCGCCGCAGTGGTGCTCACCCGCAGCGTGCGACGAGAGGACGAACTCGAGGATCTCGAACCCGCCTCGATGGCCCTGCCCCCCGCCGCCCCCTTCGGCGCCAACGACAGCGACCACCACGAGTTGGGACACCCGGGGTCAGACCCCCGTCCCAACTCGGATGATGTCGAGGCCGCCGACGATGGAGGTGGCGACTGATGGAAGTCACCTCCGAGTGGTACCTGGTGCTGTCGGCCGTCCTGTTCGCCATCGGCGCGGTCGGGCTGCTGATCCGGCGCAACCCGCTGGTCATGTTCATGTGCGTCGAGCTGATGCTCAACGCCGTCAACGTCACGTTCGTGGCGATCGGCACCGAACTCAACGACGTGGGCGGCCAGATCGCCGTGTTCTTCGTGCTCGTGGTCGCTGCGGTCGAAGTGGTCGTGGGTCTCGCCCTCGTGGTGGCCATCAACCGCCGCCGCGAAGGCGCAACCGCCGACGACATCTCGGTGTTGAGGGGCTAGGGCGATGGTCGAAGCAGTCTGGTTGATTCCTGCCTTCCCGCTCGCCGGGTTCCTCTTCCTGCTCCTCGCGGGCCCGAAGCTCGGCGAGCCGCGGGCCGGATGGGTCGCAACGCTCGCGATGGGCGGCTCGTTCGTCTCGGCCGTCGTCGTCTTCTTCGGTCTCGTCGGCAAGGAGGAGGAAGAACGCCAGTTCGTCCAGACGCTCTTCGAGTGGGTGCCGGCCGGCGACTTCCAGGTCGACGTCGGCTTCCTCGTCGACCCGCTGTCGGTCACGATGACGTTGTTCATCACCGGCGTCGGTGCGCTCATCCACCTGTACTCGATCGGGTACATGCACGGTGACCCGAAGTTCTCGAAGTTCTTCCTCTACCTGAACCTGTTCGCCTTCTCGATGCTGATGTTGGTGCTGGGCGACAACATGCTCCTCACCTTCCTCGGGTGGGAGGGCGTGGGGGCGTGCTCGTACTTCCTCATCTCGTTCTGGTTCACCGACGAGGCCAACGCCTCGGCCGGCAAGAAGGCGTTCGTCACCAACCGCATCGGTGACTGGGGCTTCATGGTCGCCATGTTCCTCACGTTCACGACGATCGGTTCGATCCAGTACGTCGACATCTTCGCGGCCGACGCCGGACTCACCGAGACCACCGCGACGGCGATCACCCTGCTGCTCCTCGTCGGCGCCGCCGGCAAGTCGGCCCAGATTCCACTGTTCGTGTGGCTGCCCGACGCCATGGCCGGCCCGACCCCCGTGTCGGCACTCATTCACGCGGCCACCATGGTCACCTCGGGCGTCTACCTGCTCACCCGCATGAACGGCGTGATCGACGTTTCGGCCGCCTGGGCGCCCACCACCATCGCGTGGGTCGGCGCCGCGACGGCATTGTTCGCCGCCACCATCGCCGTCGCCCAGAACGACATCAAGAAGGTGCTGGCCTACTCGACGGTCAGTCAGCTCGGCTACATGTTCCTCGCCATCGGCACGGGTGCCTATGTGGCCGCCATCTTCCACATGATCACCCACGCCTTCTTCAAGGCACTCCTGTTCCTCGGCTCCGGCTCGGTCATCCACGGGATGGACAACGACCAGGACATGCGGCACTACGGCGGGCTCCGCAAGCTGATGCCGATCACCTCGGTCACCTTCATCATCGGCTGGCTGGCCATCGCCGGCGTGCCGCCCTTTGCCGGCTTCTGGTCGAAGGACGAGATCCTCGCCTTTGCGTGGGAAGACAACGTGGCGTTGTGGGCCGTCGGCTTCATCACCGCCATCCTCACCGCGTTCTACATGAGCCGTCAGGTGTTCATGACCTTCTTCGGCCGCTACCGCTTCGCCGATGTGCGAGGCGAAGAGCTCGAGGCCATGGCGGCGATGAAGGTGGAGGCGGCCGAGGCCGCCGCAACCGAGGCCGAAGCAAGCATCGGCGAGGCCGAGGACGCCGTGGTCAAGGCCCAGGAGAAGCTCGACAAGGCCCAAGAGAAGCTGGTCACCCGCGAGACGGAGATGGCCGAGGCCGATCCGACCGACGAGAAGGCGGTCGACAAGGCGACGAAGAACCTCGACAAGGCGAAGGACGGCGTCGAGAAGGCCACCCTCGCGCTCGAGGAAGCGACCACCGCCGTCGAGGCCGCGCGCGACGCCGTGCGCACCGCCCAGGCGCAGGTGGCCACGGTCGCCGCCTCGTCGATGGGCAGCGGCTCGATCGACTTCGATCTGTTCCGTGCGCCCGACGTCGGCAACCTGACCGACGACGAGCTACCCAACGCCGTGCGAGCGCGCCGTGAGTACCACCCCCACGAGTCGCCCTGGCAGATGACCCTGCCGCTCGTCGTGCTGGCCGGCGCGGCGATCGTCGCCGGCGTGATGAACCTGCCGTTCACCAGCGACCTGCACTTCCTCGATCATTGGCTCGAGCCGACGCTCGTGCATCCGGCCCATCTCGAGAGCTCGGCCAGCGTCAAGTGGATCCTCGCGATCGTCGCCGTCATGGGCGGTCTGGTGGGTATCGGCGCGGCGGTGGCCATCTATCTGAGGGGCCGCTTCCCGGCCGCCAAGGTCGAGCTGCCGATCCTGGCCCGAGGCTGGCGCTACGACGAGTCGATCACCAGCTTCATGGGCGGCCCGGGTCGCAAGAGCTTCGATCTGGTCGCCTGGTTCGACGCCACCTTCGTCGACGGCGCGGTCAACGGCGTCGGCCGCGTCGTTCGTGACGGCGGCGGCCAGCTCCGGCGACTCCAGTCCGGTCTCGTCCGGTCCTATGCCGCCATGGTCGCGATCGGGGCGATCGCCCTGCTCGTCTGGTTCCTCTCGAGGGCGAACTTCTGATGTCTGCCGTACTGCTCGCCACCGAAGCGACCGAGGCCGTCGCCGCCGCCTCGTTCCCCGTGCTGTCCGCGCTGGTGCTCCTTCCCGTCATCGGGGCGGTGTTCCTCCTGCTGTTGCCCAACAGTCGTCCCGAACACTTCAAGCAGGTCGCCTTCCTCGTCTCCGCCGCCACCGGTGCGTTGGCGCTCTGGGTGCTCACCGACTTCCAGACCTCCCAGGCGGCCGAGTTCCAGCTCGTCGACACCCACACCTGGATCGAGAGTCTGGGCATCTCGTGGACGCTCGGCGTCGACGGCATCTCCCTCTGGCTCGTCGTGCTCACCGGGTTCATCTTCCCGATCGCCATCGTGGCCATCGACGCCGAACACGACCCCAAGGCCTACTTCGGCTGGCTGCTCGTGCTCGAGGCCGGGTGTATGGGCGTGTTCCTGGCGCTCGATCTGTTCGCCTTCTTCGTGTTCTTCGAGATCGTGCTCGTGCCGATGTACTTCCTCATCGGCAAGTGGGGCCACGGCGAACGGGCCTACGCGGCGACGAAGTTCTTCATCTACACGATGTTCGGCTCGGCCCTCATGCTGGTCGGCATCCTCTCGCTGGCCTTCCTCAACGAGGCCGAGACCGGCGTGCTCACCTTCAACCTGGTCGAGTTGGCCGAGTCACAGGCGATCGCCACCACCACCGCCCGCTGGATCTTCCTCTCGTTCGCGCTGGCGTTCGCGGTGAAGGTGCCGCTCTTCCCGGTCCACACCTGGCTACCCGACGCCCACACCAACGCGCCCACCGCCGGCTCGGTCATCCTCGCGGCGGTCATGCTCAAGCTGGGCACCTACGGATTCCTGCGCTTCGGCATCTATCTGTTCCCCGAAGCCGCCGTCCACTTCGCACCGATGCTGGTCACGCTCGGCACGATCGGGATCATCTACGGCGCCATCGCGGCCACGATGCAACGCGACCTCAAACGTCTCGTCGCCTACTCGTCCGTCGCTCACCTCGGCTTCATCGTGATCGGCATCTTCTCGATCAACACCGAAGGCCTCGAGGGTGGCATCCTCCAGATGGTCAATCACGGACTCTCCACCGGCGCGCTGTTCCTCCTCGTCGGCTGGATCTACGACCGTCGTCACACCCGTCAGATCAGCGAACTCGGCGGTCTCCAGAAGCCGGCCCCGATCTTCGCCGGCGTGTTCATGGTGGTCATGCTCTCCTCGATCGGCCTGCCCGGTCTCAACGGCTTCGTCGGCGAGTTCCTTACGCTCCTCGGCGCATTTGCGGCCCATCGCTGGTGGGCCGTCGTTGCGGCCTCCGGGGTCATCATCGCCGCCCTCTATCTGTTGTGGGCCTACCAGCGTGTCTTCCACGGACCGGCCGAGGGCGAGAACGCCACCATGAAGGACCTCACCTTCCGGGAAGGCCTCATCATGACGCCGTTCCTCGTGGGCATCGTCTTCATGGGCATCTACCCGAAGCCGGTGATCGATCGTATGGAGCCGGCTGTCGATGCGCTCATCGAGCACGTCGAGCGGCACACCGACTTCGTGGAGCCGACCGCCGACATCATCGCGCCGGTGCCCGAGGAGCACGAGGATCACGGCGGCGAGTCCGGCGATGACGAATCCGAGGAGGGGGATCAGTGAGGCTGTTCCAGATCGCTGACCCCGTCGAGACCCCCGAGGTCATCTGGGCCGGCCTCGCCCCGGTGATCGCGCTGGCCGTCGGTGCGGTTCTACTCATCATGTTCCGCTCGATCGTGAAGCGGATGCCGGCCGATTTCGATGTGGCCGCCACTACGGCGATCGGTCCGGTGACGGTGCTCGCCATGTGGATCGTCGGTGGACTCGTGGGCAACGACGTGCCCCTCGCCGGCGTGCGCGACGACATCGGGGAGCCGCTGTTCTACCTGGGCCTGATCGCCGTCCTCGTGCTGTCGTCCGCCTTCGTGCGGTCACTCGACATCGGTTTCGACGCCGCCTTCACCGTCGGCGTCGCGCTCGTGTCGTTCGTGTCGTCGGTCGAGCTGTGGACCGACTCGTTCCGGGTCGCCGGTCAGCCCATCGCGGCGTTCGGTGCCCAGTACGGGGTCGACGGATTCGCGCTCGTCGTCGGTGGCGTGATCGCGTTGTCCGTGGCGCTCACTGCGCTGCTTCTCGACAACTATCTGCGTCGAGAGGGCATCGACGGCGTGGAGATGTACGTCCTGTTGATGTTGTCGGCCGCCGGTGGTCTGCTCATGGCCGGTGCCAACGACCTGATCGTGCTGTTCCTCGGTCTGGAGACCCTGTCGATCGCCGTCTACGTGATGGCCGCCATGCACAGTCGCCGGTCAGAGTCGCTGGAGGCCGGTCTCAAGTACTTCGTCCTCGGCGCCTTCTCTTCGGCCTTCCTGCTCTACGGCATCGCGCTCGTCTACGGTGCAACCGGCTCGCTGAACCTCGTGGAGATCCGCAGCTATCTCGACGCGGTGGTCATCACCAACAACGCGATGCTGCTGGCCGGCTTCGCGCTGATGCTCGTCGGGTTCGGGTTCAAGGTGGCGGCGGTGCCGTTCCACGCGTGGACGCCCGACGTCTACCAGGGCGCGCCCACGCCGGTGGTCGCGTTCATGGCCTCGGCCGTGAAGGCTGCCGGTTTCGCCGCCCTCCTGCGTGTCTTCTACCTCACATTCCTCGACTATCGCGCCGACTGGCAGCCGGCCATCTACGCGCTCGCCGTCGCCACGCTGGTCGTCGGCTCGGTGCTCGCCGTGGTCCAGCGCGACGCGAAGCGCATGCTCGCGTACTCGTCGATCTCCCACGCCGGCTTCATCCTCGTCGGCGTGCAGGCCGCCACCGATCGTGGTGTCGCCGCGGTCGTCTTCTACGCGGCGGCCTACGCGTTCATGGCCATCGGTTCGTTCGGCGTGCTGTCGATCGTGTCCGGCCGCGGCGATCGCGGTACGAGCCTCGACGATCTCAACGGTCTCGGTCGCAGCAACCCGATGCTCGCGTTCGCGCTCACGCTCTTCCTGCTCGGTCAGGCCGGCGTGCCGCTCACGACCGGGTTCGTCGCCAAGTTCGAGGTGATCGGCGCGGCCGTGGACGCTCGTTCCTTCTGGCTGGCGGTGGTGGCCATGATCACCGCGGTCATCTCGGCCTTCCTCTACCTGCGGATCGTGCTGTCGATGTATCTCGGCGCCGATGCCGACGACGATCGGGAGCCGATCGTCGTGCATCCGACCGCCGCATTCGCGGTGGGCGTGGCGCTGGCCCTCACGATCGGTTTCGGTCTCGTTCCCGGGCCCATCGACACGCTCGCGAACGACGCGATCCTCGCGTTGGCCGGCTGAGCGATGTCGCCCGCCGGGCCCGACGACCTCGGATCCGGCCCCGTGGCGTGGGACGAGGCGCGTGAGTTGGTCGCCCTCGTCCTCTCCCTCGCGGCATTGCTCGTCACCGTTGCGCCGATCCTCGGTCGGGTGATCGACGGTCAGCTCGATCGCGCCGGACTCGGGAGCGCGCTGACCGGCGCCACACCGACCACCGGACTCTTCGTGTTGGGGGCGGCCGTGCTCGTGGCGACCACCCCGGCGGTCGATGTCACGCCGCGCCTCCGGTCCACCGTGGTCGGAGTGAGCACGATCGTCTGCCTCGTCGCCCTCTTGGCCGCGCTCGACATCCTGTTCTCGGACTCGAGCGGGGGAGTGCGCCACTTCTTCACCCGCTTTCCGACGATCCTGCGCTTCTCCGGGCCGGCGGCCCTCCTGAGTGGCACCGCGGCCTGGGTGGCCCGTCGCGTCGTCCCGTTCGCCGGCCCCTGACCCCGCGCACTCCGGGTGCGTTACCGTTGCCGTCGTTCGACAGGAAGGTCAACCCATGAGTCACCTGCCGTTGTCGCTGACGGAGCTGTCCCCGACGTTCGTCGCCGAGCGCCTGGCCGCGTCGGGTCACGACGTCGACGTCGCCGGGGTGGCGGTGCGTCCACTCGCCGGTTTCACCGGGCTCATGGGCGAGGTGGCCATCATCGATGTGACCTACGCGTCGGTCACCGACCTGCCGACACAGTTCATCGGCAAGTGCCCGCTCGACGACGACATGGCTCGGATGTACAACGCGGTGATGAACGCCTACCAGCGTGAGAGCGGGTTCTACCGCGACCTCGCCGATCAGGTGCCGATGCGGGTGCCGCGCGCCTACGTCAACGAGTACGACGAGGCGACGGGTCGGAGCGTCCTGCTCATCGAGAAGCTCGACGGTACTCCCGGCGACATCCTGGTGGGTCCCGACATCGAGATGTTCGCCACCCTCGTCGCCCAGCTCGGCACCATGCACGGTCAGTTCTGGGAGAGTTCGAGCTACGGCGACCTCGACTGGGCCATCGACTGGACCCTGCCCTCGTTGCGGCTCGGCATCCCGATCATCCAGGAGCACTGGGCCGCCATTCGCCAGGCCCGCCCCGACCTCGCGCCCGTCGAGATCCTCGACTTCTTCGAACGCACGTGGGTCAACGACACCGAGACGTGGCTCGAGCGAGTGGCCGAGCGTCCGTGGACCTTCATCCATGGTGACTACGAGTTCGACAACATCTATTTCAGCCCGGACGGCCCGGTGGTCTTCGACTGGCAGACGCCGATGATGAGCTTCCCGGGCGGCGACCTCGCCTGGTTCCTGGGCCTGGGCGCGACCGAGGAATCGGTGGCGGAGGAAGGTGCACTGCTCGACACCTACCGGGCTGCGCTCGCGGCGGCCGGTGGACCCGAGTGGTCACGCGACGAGTTGCTCGACGACGCTGCGGCGAGTCTGCAGTTCCACTGCACCTCGGCGGCATCCACGCTCAACGGGGTGATCACCGCCGGCGCGCCCCCCGAGGACCGCTCCCGTCGCCGCTTCGAGAAGATGACCGCGGGCATGTTCGCCTGCGCCTCCCGCTGGAACGTCCTCGACCGAGTCCCCGAATAGCGTCGCATTCGGGCGTTGCATTTGGACGCGGAGGGCAGGAGGCGAAACACTGCCCGCCGACATGACCTCGACCGCCCCCGCCCCGATCGTTGCCCTCGGCTATCGCGACTACCGGATCTTCTGGCTCGCCAGCATCGTGTCGAACGTGGGCTCGCTTGCGTCGCTCACCGCGCTGGGGTGGGTCGTCAAGGAAACGACCGACAGCGCGTGGCGGGTGACGCTCGTTGCCGTCGCCGGCCTGCTTCCCCTGGCGGTCGCCGGTCCGATCGGTGGAGGACTCGCCGATCGCATGCGCCGCCGCGATCTGCTGGCGATGTCGTTGGCCCTCCAAGCGGTGTTCGCGGTGCTCGTGGCCGTCGTGGTGTGGCGGCTCGACGACCCGTACTGGTTGTTGTTCGCCCTCTCCCTCCTCGGCGGCTTCGTGGCGTCGCTGGGCTCACCCGTGCAACAGGCCATCGTCACCGAGCTCGTGCCGCCGCAGCATCTGCGCAACGCGATCTCGCTGAACTCCAGCCAGTGGAACACGTCACGAGCCATCGGACCGCTGTTGGCCGGCGCACTCATCGCCGCGGTAGGAGCAGTCTGGGTGTTCTGGATCAATGCCATCAGCTTCCTTGTGATGGTCGGGGCGCTCTTTCTGATCCCGGCCCGCCCGGTGGCCTCCGGGACCGGCGAGAGCTTCGTGCAGATCATCAGGTCCGGCATGCGCTACGCCTTCAGGTCGCCGGGGATCCGCGCCTGTCTGCTCGCCGGCGGCATCGTCGGCTTGCTGCTGGCGCCGCTGACCTGGCTGATCGCCGTCATCGCCACCGACGGCTTCGACACCGGTGAGGGTGAGTTCGGCGTTCTCGCGTCGTCGTTCGGCTTCGGTGCGTTGATCGGCGCGGTGGTGCTCGTGTTCATCGAACAGCACTTCCCTCATCGCCAGGTCGTCATCACGGCGCTGTTCGTCATGTCGGCGTTCGTCACGCTGCTCGGGATGGTGCCCGCACTCTGGATGGGTGTGGTGGTGCTGTTCCTGACCGGTGTGGCGTTCACTCCTGCCGTCTCGACGGTGGTCGCCGCCATGCAGGCCCACGCCGAGGACGCGTATCGCGGCCGGGTGATGTCGCTCTGGTTGATGTGGTTCGGCATGGTCTCGCCGGTGGCGGTCATCGTGCAGGGCGTCGTCGCCGAGGTCGCCTCTATCGAGATCGCCCTCATGGCGACGGGGGTGATCGCTGCGGCGGTGACGCTCGTCTTCGTTCTGGGCGGTGGCCACCGGGCCATCGACCCGCCCGCCCCTGTGATCGCACACTGATCCCAACCGCAACGGGGGTCTGACCCCAGATGCAACGGTTGGACCGGGGGAGGGGGGAACGGCCAGACTGCGGGCATGCCTCTCAGCCCCGGTGACGACTTCCTCATCCATCAGTTTCCCGAGCCGATCGACACGGTTTTCACGAGCGATCGTCACTTCTACGATCGCTACTACTTCAACATGCACGGGTCGGACGACTCGCTGTTCATGGTGTTCGGCATGGGGCAGTACCCCAACATGGGCGTGACCGACGCGTTCGTCACGGTGTCGCACGGCGACCATCAGGTGACCGTGCGAGCCTCGCGCGAACTCGGTTCGGATCGGATGGACACGAGCGTCGGTCCCTTGAAGATCGAGGTGATCGAAGGGCTGCGTCAGCTGCGGCTGACCTGCGACGAGAACGAGTGGGGCCTCTCGCTCGACGTCACGTTCACCGCGATGACCGAGGCGCTGGCCGAGCCGAAATCGATCACCCATGTCGGGCAACGCCAGACCCAGGACACCTTCCGTCTCGCCCACGTGGGCTCCTACGAGGGCTGGCTCGAGATCGATGGCACTCGCTACGACATCACGCCCGACCGTTGGATGGGAGCCCGCGACCACAGCTGGGGCGTCCGTCACGGCATCGGCGAGCCGGAGCCCAAGGGGATCGGTGCCAAGATCCATCCCGACATGTCGATGGGGTTCTTCCACAACTGGTTGCCCATCCAGTTCGACGACCACATGGTCAAGATCACGATCGACAACGACCATGCCGGCCGGCGACTCCTCGAAGAGGCGGTGAAGCTCTACAACCTCGGCGACGAGCGCGAGCCCGAGCATCTCGGCCGCCCCGAGATCGACATCACCTACTTCCCGGGCACGCGTGAGGTCGAGAAGGCCGAGGTCTGGTTCAGCGGCGACGGCGCCTCTGACCTGCGGATCACGACGACACCACTGCGCACCGTCTATCTCAAGGCCGGGTCGGGCTACATGTACGACGGGTACTGGGGTCACGGGGTCTGGCAGGGAGCCGACCTCAAGGTCGAAGGCGTCGACACGCCGATCGGCGCACCCACCGAACGGCTCGACATCGCCCTGCTCAACGAGACGCTCTGTCGCCACGAGACCAACGACGGCAGGATCGGCTACGGCATGCACGAGAACCTGGCCGCCGGCCTCTACATCCCGTTCGGCTGGACGTCCCCCACCGCCGTCGCCGACTGAGTTGGGACACCGGGGTCAGACCCCCGTCCCAACTCAGGGCGACCGTGGCCGGCACGTTTCGCCGCTGCCAACGAGCTGCCAACCGGCGATGCGAATCTCGCTCGACGCGCGATCGAATACCGAAAATGTCCCGTACCGGGCCCCGATGTCACATCTCACCAACAAGACGGGGAGGAGTGGATCGATGCAGGTTGGCGATCAGTTGGTGGGAGACGGCCGAGGTCCCGGCGTGCGGGTGCTCGGCCCGGCCACGATCGGCGCGCAGTCCGCAACGCAGCGACAGCGAGCGCTGATCGCGGCTCTGGCGCTGGCCGGTCAGCGGGGGGCCGACATCGACGAGTTGGCCGACGGCGTCTGGGGCGGGCGCCCACCGAACAGCGCCCGGTCCTCGCTGCAGAACCAGATGACGCGCCTGCGTCGATTGCACGGTGACGACCTGATCGTGTGTGAGCACGCCCGGTACCTCCTCGGTCGGCCCACTGATGTCGCGCAGTTCGAAGGCACACTGGTCCGGGTCCGGTCGGCGCCGCTGACGCGGGCCTCCGTCGACTCGTTGGCCGGCGCCCTCGATCTCTGGCGGGGGACGCCCTACGTCGACCTCACCGACAGTCACACGGCGGAGATCGAGCGGGCCCGGCTCGCGCAGGAACGAGCACGGGCGGCCGACCTTCTGGCCACCGGACGCATCCAGTTGCGCGACTACGAGCAGTGCATCACCGAACTGCGCGCCGAGGTCGAGGACGACCCGTATCGCGACCGGGCGTGGGAGTTGCTGTTCGTCGCCCTCCAACGGGCCGGACGACCGAGCGAAGCGCTCGCCGCCCATCGAGAGTACGTGGATCGGCTCCGCGGGCAGTTCGGCGTGGAGCCGAGCGCGTCCATGATCGACGTGGGCCGGGCGTTGAAGCTCGGCACACCGATCGACGTCACGGCCGACGGGGGTGTGCCTCGTCTCGTCGCGGCTCCGGCGACGGCCACACCGTCGCGGGGCCGATGCCTCCACGATCCAGTTGTTCGACACTGTCGGGTGCGGGGTCGTCGTCGACGCCGTCGAGTCGATCCCTGACGAGTCAGTCGATCCAGATCACCCGGCGATCGGCCGGCGGGTCGTAGCGGCAGCGGTGCCCCGTGCGCACGGTCGTGTGCAGATGACGGCCCAGCAGCGGGTGGTCGTCCTCGAGCCGTGAGATGGTGCGGGCGATCAGCTTGCCGACCCGCGACCGCACCGATTCGTCGAAGAGCCGATCTCTGATCTCGGCGACGCTCGCGTCGTCGCCGATCGTCTCTCGTCCGAGCGACTCGTCCGGTTCGCCCCCGCGGGCCAATCGGTCGAGTTCGGCGGCGGGAACCGGTTGCCCGGGATGGCTGACGAGGTGACGGATCGATCCGAGGCCCTTCGACGCGCGCAGCGTCACATCACCCATGACCCCGAACCCCACCTGCCACGTCGGGCCCGGCCGGAGGCGCCCGACCATCGGGGCTCCGAGGGGCACGGTGACGCCGCCGTCGGGATGCGTCAGGTCGGCGGTGCGGGCCAGAAGAGCCCGGTAACCGCCTGCTCGAAAGAACAGGCCGGCCGCCGTGATGAGCTGGTCGACGGTTTGACCCGCGCCGGTCGGCGCAGGGTCGCCGACGACCTCGGCGCACAGCATGACCCGCGCGAGTTCCGCCCGGGCCAGCGCGCCCCACAGGGGAGCGCGGGCGTCGCCGGCGACGACCGCTTCGCGCAGGACGTCGGCAGCTGCGTGGAGATCGCCCGTCGAGGCGAGGAGCGGTCCGGTCGCGAGCGCTCGGGGGCCGAGCGGGACGTCACCCTCGACGAGGAACGACGGTTGTGCGCGGAGCGCCTCCAGCAGCGCTTCGGCCATGGGCCGCGACCCGATGCGGGACACGGACCAGGCCGCAGCCGTGAGTTCTTGACCGGTGCAGGCGGTGAGATCCGCCGCCTCGAGCAGCGACGTGGCCGATGCCTCGTCGCCGGCGAGGACACAGGCCCGAGCGCGGACCATCGATTCGCCCTCTTCGATCCACGATGCGTGGCGGCCGGCGAGAAAGTCGACCTCCGCCGCGACCACCGGCCCGAGGCGGGCCGAATCGGTGAGGTCGGGTATGCCGCGCTCGATCAGGTCATGCTCGGCGCTCATCGACGCGAGCGTACGGTCGGCGATGGCCCTACGACGAGTCGCCCGTGCTATTCACTAGGTGTGATGACCGGTGACGTCGGCCGCCCGCCCGGTTCACCCAGGACAACAATGCGCAGTGAGGATGGATGACGCCGGACCGGCTTCCCTGGGAGATCGTCGAGACGCTGCCGTCGGCCGACCGGGCGATGATCGACCGAGCGACTCGTCGAGTGGCATCGGCCAAGGGTGCGGGGGAGCGCGTCGCCGCTCTCGTCGGTCGGGCGCTCGCCCGGTACTGGGCCCCTGCGCTCGGCGAGACGGACGACTCGTGGGCGGTGTCGGCCCGGCATCGCCAGGACGACATCGCCCACGCAATCGAGGTCGCACGCGAGTCCGCGGACGCAGACCTGATCGCCACCGCGGCATTGGGCGGCCTGTACGCGAACTGGGGCCCGCCGGACCCGACCGAGCGGGGGCTGGTCCTCGAGGAGCTGAACGCCGTGCGTCCCTCGGTTCGGGATCAGGAGCTGCGCGTTCGCATCGTCGAATGGCAAGTGCTGGCGTCGTTCGACGCCGGTGACCTCGCCGGTGTGCGACGGGGCATCGATGATTTCCTCGTCGAATCAGCGGGGCTCGACTCGAAGCTGTTCCGTCGTCGAGAGGTGCTGTGGCGTGCGAACCTCGAGATGCTCGAGGGCAATCTCGACGAGGCGGTGCGGCTCAACGAGGACGCGATCGCATCGACCGCCGACCTCGCCGGTTCGCCCTTCTCCTTCCAGAACGTGGCGGTCACGATGGCGATCGCCATGTACCTCCGGCGGAGCCTGGCCGACGTGGTCGATGCCATTCGTTCCATCCGGGCCTCGTCGCCCAGGGTGGAGGCGAACTGGGATGTGGGCCTCGCCTTCGTTCTGTCGGAGATCGGCGAGCTGGACGAGGCCCGCCGGATCTTCGAGACCCTGGCTCGTGACCGGTTCGCACCCGTCCCGCGCGACCTCAACTGGCTCGTGTCCATGCATCTGCTCGGGCTCATTGCGGTGAACCTGGACGATCACGAGCGTGCCGCAGAACTGCTCGAGCAGCTGCGCCCCTACGCGTCGCTCGACAGCACACACGGCTCCGGTTACGCGTCCTACGGGCCGGTGGGCCGGGTGGCCGGCCTCCTCGCCGCGGTGACCGGCGACCTCGACGAGGCCGAGGTGTGGTTCGACTTCGTCCTCTCCACACGCGGGCCGGGGCCCTGGACGGTGCTGGCCCGCCTCGACCGTGCGACCTGCCGTGAACGAGTCGACCCCGTCGGTGCGCTGGCCGACGCGGAGCAGGCCGAACCGGCGCTTCGACGCTTCGGCTTCGGAGTCCGTGCGGACGAGGCCCGGTCGCTGGCCGATCGCGTTCGCCTCGACGGTCACGGCGGACCGGTCGCCCGGCTCGAGGGCGGTGTGTGGACGCTGACGCACTCCAGCGGCCGAACGGACGTGCGCGACGGTGTGGGCATTCGCCACCTCTGCCGGTTGCTGCGCCATCCCGGTGAATCGATCGACGTCCTCGACCTCGACGAGCGAGTCGATCCGGCCCTCCCGCGGGCCTCGGTGGTCGAGTCGGCGATCGACGCCGAAGCGCGAACGGTCTACCGCCGGCGTCTCGATCAGCTCGACGCGATGTCGTCTCGGACCCGTCGGCTCGACGAGGAGCGCGAGTTTCTCCTGAAGGAGTTGGCCGGGGCGACCCACGCCGCATCGACGTCGAGAGAGATCGAGAAGGCGCGGGTGCGCGTGACGACGGCGATTCGCCGTGCAGTCTCGACGATCAGTGAGCAGTCGCCGGGCCTTGGGGCCCACCTCACCGCGAGTCTCGAGACCGGACGCCGGTGCTCGTACCAGCCCGTCGACGGGGTGGCCTGGCGAACCGACGCCTGACGAGCTCCGCGGAAAAGAACTCGCCGTTGTTGTTCCGTTGTTGGTGATTCGTTGGCGCGAGTTCGCTAGTGACAGCCCGTACGCACACGAGCAACTCGAGGATGACGATGAGCAAGCTTCTCGGCCGCGGCTTCGCAGCTGCGGTGGCCATGACGATGGCGGCGACCGCCCTCGCGACGTCACCTGCCGGCGCGGCGGAACCGACACCCGGTTGGACCGCCTCCGTCGGCAGCGGTGGTTCGGTCCGCTACTTCGACTCGGCCACCGGGCCCGACGGTTCGGTCGTCCTGGCCGGCTGGAACCAGTCGGGCAGCGAGACCGATGGTGTCGTGCGCAAGCTCGACGCCAGCGGCAACGAAGTGTGGAAGACCCTCGTCGGCGACGAAGGAGCGGCGGACTACATCAGTGCAGTCGACGTGGCCCCCGACGGCAGCGTCGTCGTGGCCGGACGAACCCGCGGTGACATCGGTGGCCGCACCGGTGGCACCGACTTCGACGCATTCGTGGCCAAGCTCTCCTCGACCGGCGCAGTCCTGTGGGCCGAGCAGATCGGACAGAACGGCACGAACAACGACGACGCCGGCCTCGGCGTGGCGGCGGCCACCGACGGGTCCGTCTTCCTCGGCGCCTTCGTCAGCTTCTCGGACCAACCGGCGCTGTTGCGGTTCGACAGCGCCGGCAACGAACAGTGGCGCTATGCGTACGGCGCGCCGGGGGACATCATCGAGGACATGGCGTACTCCCAGGAGTACGGCGCCGCCTACTTCACGGCGGTCGGACCGACCGGCGGTCTGCTCTCGAGCGCCTCGCTCGCCGGCACGATGAGCTCGGAAACCAGGGTTCCCGGCGTGACCTCGCTGTCAGTGGCGATCGCGCCGACGTCCGGTGACGTGGTCGCGGGCGGTGACGCATACCTGGGCCGGTTCAGCTTCCTCGGCATCAACATGTGGGCCAACACCTCGGTGCCGCTCGACATCGGCGACATCGATGTCGAGAACGACGGCAGCATCGTGGCCTTCACAACCGCGACCAGCGGGGCGAGCCCCGCACTGCGCGGCTTCACGAGCACCGGCTCCCTCGAGAGCTGGTCCAAGCCGTTGGCGTCCGCGGTGGAAGGTCACGTCAGTGCGACCAGCGACGGCGGCGTCGTCACGTCGTCGACCGACAGCGGCTACAACACGGTCAGTCTGGCGCGATTCAACGGTTCGAGCACGGGCGGCGGATCCGGCGGCGGGAGTGGCACGGCGGGCTTCACCGACGTGCCCCCCGGCGCCTTCTACAGCGAGGGCGTCGCGTTCTTGAAGGCCGAGGGCATCACCACGGGAACGTCGCCGACGACCTATTCACCGGACGACGTGGTGACCCGTGGTCAGATGGCGGCGTTCCTGCATCGCCTGGCCGGCACCCCCGGCGGCAGTCCGGCCCATGGCTTCAGCGACGTGCCCGGCGGCACCTTCTACGCCGATGCGGTGGCGTGGCTGAAGGCCGAAGGCATCACCACCGGCACCACCGCCAGCACCTACTCGCCGAACGACGTGGTGACCCGTGGTCAGATGGCGGCGTTCCTGCATCGCCTGGCCGGTTCGCCGGACGACAACCCCGGCCATGGCTTCAGCGACGTGCCCGCGAACGCGTTCTACCGCGATGCGGTGGCATGGCTCAAGGACCAGGGCATCACCACCGGCACCTCGGCGAGTACCTATTCGCCGAACGACGTGGTGACCCGTGGCCAGATGGCGGCGTTCCTCTACCGCATGGCCACCGACTCGGACTGGACCTACCCGGGCTGAGCGTCGGGCCCGAAGATCCGGTCCAGATGGCCACGCTCGATCTCCGCGATCGTGCGGGTCGTCGTGGTCCAGTCGGTGGGGTCGTAGCTGACCGGCCAGTCCGGTTGTCCCTCGGGAACGAAATCCCAGAGCGCATAGAAGTCCTTGCGGGTGGCGGCCGCGCTCAGCGGCCGCTGCTGGGGAGCGTTCCCCCGCATGGGTCCGGCGAACAACTGACCGACACCCACTCCGGTTCCGGCGCCGAGCAGGCCCGGCGGGGGTCGGTCGAAGTTGCGGGCCCACCACTGCTCGGAGAAGAAGAGCGCACAGAAGTCGAGCCGGAGGTATTCGTCGATGAACACCCACCCGCGCGACGTCAGACACGGCCAGAGGTGCAGCACGCAGTCGTGGAGCGAGTCCTGGTAGTCCACGTCGAGGTATGCGAACACGACGGGTTCGCGATGGTGGGGGAGTGTGTCGCTGAACCAGCCCTTGCGGAACTCGCAGACGTCGATCTCACCGTGGGTCTCGATGTTGTCCCGGACCTCTTCGAGCGCGCCGTGGAATGCACCGGTGCCGAGCGCCCCCGCCCATCGGTCGCCCTCGGCCGGTTCCGGCAGTCCCTCGAACGAGTCGTAGACGACGAGCTTGCGGTCGACGATGTGGGCGATGAGCGAGAGGTTCGTGCTGGTGCCGCCCTTCCACGCGCCGCACTCGACCAGGCAACCCTCCACGCGGGGCGGAGTCGCGAGGATCTTCGACGCCATCGCCACGTGGGCCCGGAAGCTGGTGCCGGTCTCGATCCGGCCGGTGTTGCGGTACATCCGCACGACCAGGCGGAACCGTTTCCGCCAGCTCAGCGGGTAGTGGCCTCCGGTGGCGCGGTCGTGCAGGAGAGCGTAGGTGAGCTGGGGAATCGCCAGGAGGTCGTTGACCCGATGGAACCAGCGGATCGAGCGCGCACCCGGCTTCTTGTGCCGGGTCAGACGATTTCGGAGTCGCGCGAACATCGCATGAACCTACTCCGGGTCGAACCGCCGCAGCATTTCCCTGCGGTCCGGCCGATGCATCCGAATCGACTTCGGCCCGATCCCGACGAGGTCCCCCGTTTGACGGTAGGTTCTGGCCGCCGGGAACGGATCTTTCCCCGGCTTTGTTCTGCCCGAAACACGATCGCTAGGCTTTCCCTTCGTGTCGGATTTTCTCCGTAGTTATCTCACTGTCGGGATCTTTGGTCTCGTAGGCGTTGCGCTGGTTGGGGTGTTCCTCGGCCTCGGCGCTGTTCTGCGACCCTCGAATCCCACTGAGCAGAAGCTCGAGACCTACGAGTCGGGTGTCGACCCGACCGGCGACATGTGGTCGCAGTCCAACATCCGCTACTACATCTTCGCCCTGCTCTTCGTCATGTTCGACGTCGAAGCGGTGTTCATCTTCCCGTGGGCCACTCGCCTCGAGGCCTACGGGCTGTTCGGCCTCATCGAAATGGCGATCTTCGTCTACATCTTGCTGCTCGGGCTGGTCTACGCCTGGCGCAAGGGAATGCTCAGGTGGGTCTGATGGGTCTCGTTGAATCCGGCAAGGTCCCGAAGAGCCTCACGACGCTGCTCAACATGAGCCGCAAGTACAGCCTGTGGGTCTACCAGTGGGGCCTGGCCTGCTGCGCCATCGAGATGGGTGCGGCCTTCGCATCGCCCCGCTACGACGTGATGCGCCTCGGGGTGATCCCACTGCCGGCCAGCCCCCGCCAGGCCGACCTGGTGGTCATCTCGGGCACGGTCACCGACAAGATGGCGCCGGCGATCAAGCGTCTCTACGAACAGATGCCCGAACCGAAGTACGTCATCTCGATGGGTTCGTGCGCCAACTGCGGTGGCCCCTACTGGGACTCCTACTCGGTCACCAAGGGCGTCGATCAGATCATTCCCGTCGATGTCTATGTGCCGGGCTGCCCGCCCCGTCCCGAAGCCCTGCTCGAAGGCATCGTGCTGCTCCAGGAGCGCATCCAGAACGAGGACATGGCCGCGCGTTGGAAGGGTGAGGCAATTGTCGTCGACTGACACCCCCACCGAGGAAGCGGTCGAAGAGGTCCCGGCGCCCGACACGACTCGCGAGGCGATGCTCGAGCAGCTCACCGGCGAGCTCGGCGGTGCCCTCGTCGGTAGCCATCTCGAGCCCGGCATCGACCTCACCATCCGGGTGACGGCCGACGCGTGGGCCACCACCGCTGCGTTCCTGAAGACCGGCATGGGCTTCGGCTACTTCAACTTCCTCAGCGCCATCGACTGGAAGCCCTCGCCCTTCGGGCGTGACATGGACTCCCAGGTGGACATTGCTCTCGACGGTACTGAGCCGAAAGAGCCCGAGGAGATGACCTGGGGGCTCGCGGGCGGCGAGACCCGCTTCCAGGTGTTCGCTCGCGTCAACGACGTCGTGAAGCACCGGGGCATCACCATCAAGGCCGACGTGCCCGACGACTCGCTCACCGTGCCAACGTGGGTCGGCACCTACGCCGGCGCCAACTGGCACGAGCGTGAGGCCTGGGAGATGTTCGGCATCACCTTCGCCGAACACCCCGGACTGCGCCACATCTACCTGCCCGGTGAGTTCGAGGGCAATCCGATGCGCAAGGACTATCCGCTGCTCGCCCGCCGCGTGAAGCCCTGGCCCGGCATCGTCGACGTCGAGGCCATGCCCGGCGACGACGACGATGAAGACGACGGCGAAAGCAGCGACTCATGACCGACGTCACCGATCGTCAGCAGCTGAACTACATCGCGGCGCAGGCCGCCGACGCACGTGTCAATCTCGAACTCGAGACCGAGGGGATGACCCTCAACATCGGCCCGCAGCACCCGGCCACCCACGGCACGCTCCGCATCGTCGCCAAGCTCGACGGCGAGCAGGTCATCGCGGCCGATCCGGTCATGGGCTACATGCACCGTGGCTACGAGAAGCTCACGGAGGTGCGCACCTATCCGCAGGTGACCACGCTCATCAACCGCATCGACTGGCTGGGCAGCTTCGCCAACGAAGTGCCGTTCATCCTCGCGGCCGAGCAGTTGATGGAGGTCGAGGCGCCGCCCCGGGCCCAGTGGATCCGCACGATCCTCTTCGAGATGAGCCGCATCGCCAATGTGGTGCTGTTCCTCGGTGATGTCGCGGTGCAGGTCGGTGCCGTCACTCCCGCCTTCTTCGCTTTCCGCGACCGCGAGCACATCCTCAACCAGATCGAGGCCGTCACCGGCGGCCGGTTCCACCCGAACTTCGACCGCATCGGTGGTCTCAAGGACGACCTGCCGGCCGGCTGGGTCGCCGAGACCAAGCTGGTCATGAAGAAGATGCGGCGCTTCTGCGACGAGATCGAGACGCTGGTCTTCGGCAACGAGATCTTCGAGGCCCGCACCCGTGGCATCGGGGTCATCCCGGCCGACATCGGGCTGCAATACGGCCTTTCGGGCGCCAACATCCGGGGTTCGGGCGTCGACTGGGACGTCCGGCGCGACCAGCCCTGCGGCCTCGTCTACGACCAGGTCGACTGGAAGGTCTGGACCCACCCCGACGGCGACTCGTTCAGCCGCTGCTGGGTGCGCCTCCAGGAGACGCGCGAGGCCACCAAGATCGTCGATCAACTCCTCGACACGATTCCGGCGGGTCCGGTCATGGCCAAGGTGCCGCGCATCATCAAGGTGCCCGCCGGCGAGGCCTTCGTCGAGACCGAGAACCCGCTCGGCGTGATGGGCTACTACGTCATCTCCAAGGGCGACCTCGTCCCGTATCGGGTCAAGATCCGCTCGGCGTCGTTCAACAACATGTCGATCACCCCGTGGTTGCTCAAGGGCGTCTACGTGCCCGACATCATCACGATCCTCGCGTCGCTCTACTTCATTCTCGGAGACATCGACCGGTGAGCCTGCTCGCAGAACTGTCCTACTGGCAGCAGACCAGCCTGCGCGTCGTCGGCGGCCTCGCCGGGGTCCTGCTCGTGGCCGGCACGCTCGTGTACCTGCACCTGTTCAAGATGGTGTCGTTCATGCAGAGCCGCCTCGGCCCGATGGAAGCGGGCCCGTTCGGTTCGCTCCAGCTGCTCGCCGAGGTCGGCAAGCACCTCCAGAAGGAAGACATCTTCCCGCGCAAGGCCGACAAGTTCGTCTTCGCGGCCGCGCCGTTCGTCATCCTCTCCAGCACGTTCCTCCTGGTCGTCGTGGTGCCCGCCGGCCCCGACGCCTGGTTCATCTCCAACGACCTCGGCATCTACCTCGCGATGGCCGTCTCGTCGGTGTCGGTCATCGGCATCCTCATGGCCGGTTGGGGTTCGGCCAACAAGTACTCGCTCATGGGTGGCCTACGGGCGACCGGTCAGCTCATCGCCTACGAACTCCCGCTGATCCTCGCCGTGGTCGGCGTGGTCATCCAGGCGGGCACGATGAACATGCAGGGCATCGTCGCCGCCCAGGCCGAGGGTGAGATCTTCGGGTGGGGCGGCATCGGCAACCCCTACATCCTCACCCAGGGCGTCGCCTTCCTGATCTTCATGATCGCCATGCAGGCCGAGCTCACACAGGCGCCGTTCGACATGCCGATCGCCGAGTCCGAGCTCGTATCGGGCTACATGACCGAGTACTCGGGCATGCGCTTCCTGCTCTTCTTCATCGGCGAATTCGCCACCGCCGGCGTCTTCGCCGCAGTTGCTGCAGTGTTGTTCCTCGGCGGCTGGTGGGCCCCCATTCCGGGACTCGAGTTCGACGACAACGTCTGGAACCTGCTGGGCCCGCTGCTGCTCATCGGCAAGATCGTCGTCCTCACGTTCATCGTCTTCTGGGTGCGCTTCACCTTCCCCCGCTTCCGCGAGGATCAGTTGCAGCGCCTCGCCTGGAAGTTCCTCATTCCGCTCGCTCTCGCCAACATCGTGGTGACGGCCATCCTCAAGGTCTGGATCTGACATGGGCCTCGTACCTGGACTCATCAAGGGCCTCGGTGTCACCGGCGGCACCATCCTCCGCACCGTCTTCCCCGACGGGTTGAAGAAGCCGATTCCGGCGCCCTCTCGAGGTGCGGAAACGGTGCAGTACCCGCATGAGAAGGAGCTGCCGCCCACCCGGGCCCGTGGCGTCATCGCGCTTCACGAGGAGAACTGCACCTCGTGCATGCTGTGCGCGCGTGAGTGCCCCGACTGGTGCATCTACATCGAGGGCCACAAGGAGAAGGCGCCGCCGCGTCGCGCCGGCGGCAAGCCTCGTCAGAAGAACAAGCTCGACCGGTTCGACATCGACTTCGCGCTGTGCATGTACTGCGGCATCTGTGTCGAGGTCTGCCCGTTCGAGGCATTGTTCTGGACCCCCGAGTACGAGTACTCCGAGCCCCGCATCGCCGACCTGCTCCACGACAAGTCGCGTCTCTCGGAGTGGATGGAGACCGTCCCGGAGTTCGAGGACTACGAGGCCGGGTCGGAGGCAAAGAAACTCAAGGTGCCGCCGACATGACCGCACTCCTCGCTGCGATCTCCAGCGACACCGACCTCATGGTCGCCCAGAACATCTTCTTCGCGATCATCGCGGTGTCGATGATCGTCGCGGCGCTCAAGGTGGTCACCACCCACAACATCGTCCACGCGGCCCTGTGGCTCGTGATCGTGCTGGCCGGCGTCGCCGCCCAGTTCATCCTGCTCGGCGCCGAGTTCGTCGCCGTCACCCAGGTGCTCGTCTACATCGGCGCCGTCGTCGTGCTGTTCCTCTTCGGTGTGATGCTCACCCGCGCCTCGCTCGGCGAGGACGAGAGCGTGGCCCGCGAGAAGCGCTCGATGGCCGCGTTCGTGGGCGTCCTGCTCTTCTCGGTCATGGCCATCGCCCTCATCGACACGTGGAGCGACGACCGCATCGTGATCGACGAACCCCAGCGCGTCGCCGAGGTCAGCGACTCGATCTTCTCGCAGTACATCGTCCCGTTCGAAGCCATCTCGGTGCTGCTCCTCGCCGCCCTGATCGGCGCCATCGTCGTGGCCCGGAAAGACTGAGAGGGGACCTGATCTCATGCTGCTGAACCAGTTCCTGCTCCTCGCCGCCGCCCTGTTCTGCATCGGTGTCTATGGCGTGCTCGTTCGCAAGAACGGCATGCTCGTGCTCATGTCGATCGAGCTGATCCTCAACTCGGTCAACATCAACCTGGTCGCCTTCGGGGCGCTCACCGACGACGTCGGTGGCGAAGTCTTCGCCCTCTTCACCATCGCCGTGGCCGCCGCCGAGGTCGGTGTCGGTCTCGCCATCGTCTTGCTCATGTACCGCAACCGCCGAAGCATCGACCTCTCCGAGGCCGATCTCATGAAGGGCTGAGGGGAAGCTGATGAGTTCACTCCTTGCCACCGCCCTGCCGCTCTTCATCGAGGGTCCGTCCGAGGTCTCGAGCGTCACCAACGACGCCAACTGGTTCCTCGAGCACGCGTGGATCATTCCGCTGCTGCCAGCCGTCTCGTTCGTCCTGATCCTGTTCTTCGGCAAGCGCATGCCGAAGAAGGGCGCCGAGTTCGGCATCGCCGCCGTGGGCCTGGCCTTCGTGCTCGCCATCCTCACCGGTGTCAGCTGGATCGATCATCGCGACAACTTCGATGGCCCGCTGGCCGAGTCGCCCTCCACCCACGCCGACGACGGCCACCATGACGAGGGCCATCATGACGACGCCGAGCACTCCGACGAGGAGGCGCTGGGGGTCGCAGTGATCGGACCGGACGGCAGTTCGTCGTCCGACGATCTCGTGCTGACCGTCGACGCCGAGGGTGAGGAAGGCGGCGAACACGCCTACGTCGCCGTGCAGAAGTCGACCCAATGGTTCCAGTCCGGCGGCATCGAGTTCAACGCCGGCATCCTCGTCGACGGCCTGTCGGTGATGATGCTCTTCGTCGTCACCCTCATCTCGCTGCTGGTCCACATCTACTCCACCGACTATGTCGGTGGCGACCGGCGCTACACCCACTACTTCGCGTTCCTGTCGTTGTTCACCGCGTCGATGCTCTTCTTCGTGCTCAGCGACAACATCCTGCAGATGATCGTGGGCTGGGAGCTCGTGGGTGTCTGTTCATTCGCGCTGATCGGCCACTGGTGGGAAGAGAAGCCCAACAGCGACGCGGCGCTGAAGGCGTTCCTCACCAACCGTGTGGGCGATGTCGGCCTGCTCGTCGGCATGATCACGCTCTTCTTCGCCGCCGGTGGTGGCCAGACCTTCGACACACTGGCGATCAACAACGCCATCAACCAGGGTGTCGTCAGCCACACCGCACTCGTCGTGGCGGCCGCCGCGCTGATGGCCGCGGTCATGTCGAAGTCGGGTCAGTTCGTGCTCCACACCTGGCTGCCCGACGCCATGGCCGGTCCCACGCCCGTCTCTGCGCTGATCCACGCCGCGACCATGGTCGTCGCCGGCATCTTCATGGTCGCTCGCCTCTACCCGGTCTTCTTCGAGGGCATGTCGATCGGCGGATCGAGCATCAACCTGCTCTCCACCGTGGGCGCCGTCACCCTGGTCTTCGCGGGGCTGCTCGCGTTCGTGCAGACCGACATCAAGAAGGTGCTCGCCTACTCGACGGTCTCCCAGCTCGGTTACATGGCGATGGCGCTCGGGGTCGGCGCCTGGACCGCGGCCGTCTTCCACCTCTTCACCCACGCGTTCTTCAAGGCCAACCTGTTCCTCGGGTCGGGATCGGTGGCCCACGCGGTCCACAGCTTCGACATGAAGAAGTCGATGGGCGGCATGAAGAAGTTCATGCCGCGCACCTATGTGACCTTCATCATCGGCTCGATCGCCCTGGCCGGTCTGCCGCCGCTCGCCGGTTTCTGGTCGAAAGACGAGATCCTCGTGGGCACCGGTGGCTGGGGTCTGTTCGGCGGCACCGGTGGCAATGGCGCCTACACCTTCCATCTGCTGATGGGCATGGTCGGCGCCGCCCTGACGGCGGCCTACATGACCCGCTGCGTCTACCTCACCTTCCACGGCGAATACCGGGGCAACGACCACGCCCACGACGACGCCCACGACCCGCATTCGGTCGCGGATCCGGCGCATGCCGGCGACAGCCATGACCCGCACGAGTCGGGGCCCCGCATCCTCTGGCCGCTCTACATCCTGTCGGGCTTCGCGATCCTCGTGGGATTCCTCAACCTTCCCAAGGGGTTCCAGCTGGTTCCGGAGTCGCTGCAGCTGCGCTTCGAGCACTTCATCGAACCGGCCGGGGCGTCCTACTTCCCGGCCATCGCCCACGGCACGCCCAGCTGGTCGCTCGCCGTCGTGTCCACCGCCATCGCCGTTCTCGGCATCGGTGGCGCCTACTGGTACTACTTCGTGAAGGTCGACGGCCTCGCCAAGGCGACCGGACAGCACCTCACCGAGCTGCCCAACGGTCTCGTCACCACCAACAAGCTGGCCCGCACCGCCCACAAGGTGCTCGTCGAGAAGTACTACCTCGATCACCTCTACACGGGCGTCATCGCCGGCTTCACCAAGGGCCCACTGGCTCGCGCCACCTACTGGGTCAACCAGAACATCATCGACGGCACGGTCGACACCGTCGGCGAGACGTCGGTCAAGATCGGCCGTGGCCTCTACGACAAGGTCGATCAGGGCGTGATCGACGGGTTCGTCAACGGCTCGGGCAAGGTCTCCGACGCCACGGGCCAGGAACTACGCCACATCAACACCGGTCGCGTGCAGAACTACGCGGCGCTCCTCTTCGCCGGCGCAGCGGTACTCGCCGGCGCCTTCATCGTCCTTCTCGCCCTCTAGGAATCCCGGAACAATGGACACACTAGACACCAACAACTGGCTCCTCACCGCTCTGGTCTTCGCTCCGCTCGCCGGCGCGTTGCTCATGGTCCTCATCCCCGAAAAGGAAGAGGACGCACAGAAGCAGTGGGCGATCCTCACCTCGTTCATCACGTTGGGCCTCGGCATCTACCTGCTGATCGACTTCGACTACGACCAGGCCGGTGCGCTCCAGTACTTCGCCGACAAGGACTGGATCGAGGTCATCGGGGCCGGCTACACGATCGGCGTCGACGGGATGTCGCTGCCGCTCATCGCCCTCACGGTGCTGGTGATGCCGCTGGTCTTCATCTACTCGTGGAACCACATTCCGAGCCCGGGGAACCCCAAGGCGTTCCTCATGCTCATGCTCATCCTCGAGACGGGCATGATCGGCACCTTCGTGGCCCAGGACCTGATCCTCTTCTTCGTCTTCTTCGAGGTCGTCCTGCTCCCGATGTTCTTCATGATCGCGGTGTGGGGTGGCGAGGATCGCCGCTACGCCTCGCTGAAGTTCTTCCTCTTCACCCTCTTCGGTTCGGCGCTCATGCTGCTGTCGTTCCTGGCGCTCTTCTTCCTCACCACCGATCCGGCCACGGGCGAGCACACCTTCAACATGCTGGTCCTGTCGGAGAGCGCGGGTGACGGCATCGTCCGCTCGACCCAGCTGATCATCTTCGGCGGTCTGTTCATGGGCTTCGGTGTGAAGGTGCCGATGTTCCCCTTCCACACCTGGCTGCCCGACGCCCACACGCAGGCGCCCACCCAGGGCTCGGTCATCCTGGCCGCCGTCCTGCTCAAGCTCGGCACCTACGGCTTCATCCGCATCGCCATCCCGATGCTGCCCGAGGCCGCCGAGGCGTGGGCCCCGTGGATCGGCCTCCTCGCCGTCATCGGCATCATCTACGGCGCGCTGGGCTGTCTCGCCCAGACCGACATGAAGCGGCTGATCGCCTTCTCATCGGTGGCCCACATGGGCTTCGTGATGCTCGGCATCGCCACGCTGACCGACTTCGGCATCAACGCCGCCATCTTCGGCATGGTCGCCCACGGTCTCATCACCGGCATGCTCTTCTTCGTGGCCGGCTCGGTGAAGGACCGTTACCACACCCTCGAGATCAGCCGGCTCGGCGGCATGCTCGTACAGGCCCCGAAGCTCGGCTGGATCCTCGGCTTCACCGCCATGGCCTCGCTCGGACTGCCCGGTCTCGCCGGTTTCTGGGGCGAGTTCCCGGCCATCCTGTCGGCCTACAACCCGGCCGCCGGACTGTCCGAGGCGACGTTCCGGGCCTACATGGTCGTGGCCGCCGTCGGCACGGTGCTCGCCGCCGGCTACCTCCTGTGGCTGCTCCAGCGCACCGCGATGGGCGAGCCGTCCGAGGAGTTCGCCGACGATCCCGAGATCACCGACGTCTCCACCATCGAGTGGATCTCGTGGACGCCCTTCCTCATCCTGATCGTCGTCTTCGGCGTGGCGCCCGGTCTGATCTTCGAGGTCACCGACCCGGCCGTCGTCGAGTCGCTCAAGGGATGCCTCGAGACCGGTTGTGAAGCCGCTCGCATCGCCGCTGAGGCAGCCGGAGGCTGACCATGCTGGCCCTCCTCGCCCAGGCCGAGTTCGTTCGGCCACCGATCGATTGGCATGCCGCCGCGCCCGAGCTCACGCTGCTCACCGTGGGTGCACTGCTGACGATGATGGACATCGGCTGGCTCGAACGCGGTCGCAAGGCGGCGGCACCGCTGGCATCCCTCGGCCTGCTCGCCACGATGATCCCGATCATCACCCTGGCCGCCGACGGCAACGATCGTTCGATGTTCAACGGCGCGTTCGTGGTCGACAACTACTCCCTGATCATGAAGGCGATGTTCGTCCTCGTGGGCTACGTCGTCGTCCTGCTGTCAGCCAACTACATCGCCGAGGGCGACTACTGGGAGAACGAGTACTACGGCCTCCTGTTGAGCTCGATCCTCGGCATGGTGCTGATGGCCTCGGCTCGCGACCTCATCACCATCTTCGTGGCGCTCGAACTGCTCTCGATTCCGGCCTACATGCTCGCCACCTGGCGGAAGCGCGATCTGAAGAGCAACGAAGCGGGCATGAAGTACTACCTCATGGGTGTCTTCGCGTCGGCCGTGATGCTCTACGGCATGTCGCTGCTCTACGGCAGCACCGGCTCCACGCTGCTGACCGAGATCAACCTGGCCGTGGGCTTCGACGACGCGCCGTCCGCGGTCGTCGTGCTCGGCATCGTCTTCGTGGCCGTCGGCTTCGCCTTCAAGGTGTCCGCGTTCCCGTTCCACACATGGGCGCCCGACACCTACGAGGGTGCACCCACCCCGGTCACCGCGTTCCTGTCGGTGGCGTCGAAGGCCGCCGGCTTCGTGGCCCTGCTCAACATCGTGTTCGTGGGCCTGCTGGGTCGTGACGACGTGGTCGAGCCCCTCATGTGGGTGCTCGCCGCCGCGTCGATGACAGTGGGCAACCTGGTGGCGCTGCGCCAGACCAACATCGTGCGCATGCTCGCCTACTCCGGTGTCGCACAGGCCGGCTACATGCTCGCGCCGCTGGCCGTGATCGGCGAGGTGCCCGACACCGCCCTCGGCGCTGTCGTCACCTATCTCGTGATCTACGCGGCGATGAACCTGGGCGCCTTCGCCGTCGTCATCGCCGTCGCCCGCAAGACCCGATCAGCCGAGATCGACAGCTTCCGGGGCTTGTTCCACTACGCCCCGGGCCTCACCGTCGCCATGACGATGTTCCTGTTCTCGCTCGCCGGTATCCCGCCGCTCGGTGGATGGTTCGCCAAGTTCCGGGTCATCGAGGCGCTGATCGATGCCAACAACGCCTCCGGCGTCATCCTCGGCGTCGTCGTCGCCGTGAACTCGGTGATCGCGCTGTATTACTACGCCCGCATCGGACTCGGCATGTGGGCCGAAGAGGCGCCCGACGGCGACCTCAGCCGGGTCGACGTGCCGGTCACCCTCGTGGCCGCGATCGGCATCACCGCCATCGTCACCGTGCTCTTCGGTCTCGGCCTGGGCGTCGGCGACTTCACCGACGTCAGCCTGCTCGCCGCCGGCAGCTGACGCGGCGGCGTCGGTGTCTCGCGGCCCGGTCGCTGCTCGTCTGGCGGAACTCATCGCGACCGAGGGGCCGATCCCGGTGTCGACGTTCGTCGATCACTCGCTCTACGGGCCCGGCGGCTTCTACATGGACGGCGGTCGGGCCGGTCGTCGCGGCGACTTCCTCACCGCGCCCGAAGTCGGCCCGCTCTTCGGTGCGGTGCTCGCCCGGGCCATCGACGGGTGGTGGGCAGACCTGGGTCGGCCCGAGGTCTACACCGTGCTCGAATGGGGAGCCGGACCGGGCACCCTCGCTCGGGCCGTGCTCGCGGCCGAGCCCGAGGTACTCGCGACGGGCGCCCTGCGCTGGGTCATGGTGGAGCGATCGGAAGCCCAGCGCGAGTGGCATCCTGTCCACGACGCCGTCCGGTCCGCCGGGCCCGGTGACGTCTCGGCGGTCGACGCCGGCCTCGTTCTGGCCAACGAACTGCTCGACAATCTCGCCTTCGACATCGTCGAGCGCACCGTGGACGGATGGGCCGAGATCCGCATCGGGGATGTCGACGGCGCCTTCGTCGAGATTTGGCAACCGGCGTCGGTGCCGGTGGAACTCCCCGCCGATGACATCGCCGTCGGTGTGCGACTGCCGTGGCAGCGAACGGCTCGTGAGTGGCTCGCCGAGGCGCGGGCGCTGGTCGCCCGGGGCCGAGTGGTCGTGTTCGACTATGGCGCGACCACGCGGGAACTGGCCGAACGCAACGGCGGCTGGCTCCGCACCCACGCGGGCCACGAGGGTGGTGCCGATTGGTTGCGCGAGCCCGGCACGTGCGACATCACGAGCGACGTCGACTTCGACCAGCTCCAGGCGGACCATCGGGCCGACGTACACGAGGAGCAGGCGGTCTGGCTCGCTCGTCACGGCATCGACCAGCTGGTCGAGGAGGGCCGCGCCATCTGGGAACGCTCGGCCGGCGTCGGCGATCTCGCCGCACTGACGGCCCGCAGCCGCATTCGGGAGGCCGACGCACTCACCGACGCCGATGGGATGGGTGCCTTCCACGTTCTCGAGTGGCGCATCGACAAATGAGTCGGCTGCCTCAGGCCGATCGCCCGCCGGTGCGATTGCCTGGATGTTCGTGGCCCTCACCGACACCTCCGACACCGTCGCCGACAGTCACTCGCTGCAGGTCGACCACTTCGGCCTGAGTATCGGCCCGCTGTCGGTGGGGCTCCCGCCCGCCCGCACCGCCGACGATCTCTATCGGCGCTACCTCGATCTCGTCGATCTGCTCCGGCGCGGTTCCGTGCCGATGGTGCGCCCGGCGGAGGAAGATGCCGCGGTGCTGGCCATCGCCACGGGCACGGATGTCGCCTTCGTCCTACGGCGGCTTCGCGCCCTCGGTGCCGGATAGTCGCCCTTTCGCGGCTCCCGGTCCGCGCCCCTAGACTCGACGGTCGTGACCTTCACCGACCGCCAACCCCTCAATCGCCGACGCGTGGCGGACGCGGCCCTCGAGGTCATCGACGAGTACGGCCTCGACGGCTTGAGCATGCGAAAGCTGGGGGCCGAGCTCGGCGTCGAGGCGATGTCGCTCTACAACCACGTCACCAACAAGACGGATCTGCTCGACGCGGTGGGCGAGCGCCTCTTCCACGATGTGCTGTCCGCCTACGGCCGGCCGTCGGGTGACTGGAAGGTCCATGCCCGGGCGTTGTGCCATGCCTACGTCGACGTCGCGGCGGCCCACCCCCACGCGGTCACGCTGCTGATCAGCCCACCCACCCGGTCCGCGTCGGCCCAGGCGTTCGACCACCAGATCGTCGCCGCAACCCGGTTGATGAGCGACGACGACCGCATCGGTGCGTTGGCCTTCGCGACCGTGTCCAACTGGGTGATCGGCACCATCGTGCAACGCCACGGCCTCATGCCCATGGCGACGACCGCCGCGAACGAGGACGAGTCCGATGACGAGGGCGTGCGCAAGTTCCAGCACGCATCCGAGTTGCTCACCGACGACGAGCGTTTCGACGAGGGCCTCGAGACGGTCCTGGCCGGGCTCGAGGCGCGCTACTCCACCTGAGTGCCGACCGGTGCCTGGTCCAGCGACCGGCCCCGGGCCCGCGGCCCCCACACGACCCTTCGTCCCAGCCACAGTGCCAGGAGGATGACCGGCACGAAGGGAAGGAGGGCGCCGACCACGATCATCAGGATGCCGACCACTGTCAGCATCGCGCCCCACCCCTTCGAGAAGGCGTCGGCGAAGCCGGGCAGCGGATCGTCGACGTCGGCCGAGATGAAGACGGTGTCGGTCGCGTCGAGCTCGACGGTTTCCGACGTCGCCGGCGTGGCTGTGACGTCGACGCGGAGGTCGACGCCACCGCTCACGTCGACTCGGTTGATGGCACCGTCCTCGGCGTCGAGTTCGACGGTGAGCAACAACTCTTCGCCGGCGGGGATCCGGTCGAGCGACGCGGTGCCGTCCTGCACCACACCGTCCTGCGCGAGGAAATCGTCGACGCGGAGCCGCAGCGTGGGCAGCTGCACGTCGACGGCGGTCAGGTCGTCCTCGCCGGTGTTGCTGATGTTGAGGCAGAGCACCGCGGTGTCGTCGGCCCCGATCGAGAGGTTCGACGCACCGGGGCAGGCATCGTCGGTGTCGTCGCCCAGCCAGGCAATCACATCCATCGCCGGTTCGAGGCGGTCCGGATCGAGTTCGAGAATGGTGAGCGTGATGGTCGAGAGCGCGACCTGGTCGCCGATCGTCTTTCGCTGGCCGAGCAGGCGCTCGAGGTCGGCCTGGCGGGCGGCCAGCTCCTCCTCCAGCTGGAAGATCGTGTTGAGGTCGCTCGCCGCGTCCAACAGCACCTGGACCCGGGCGACACTCGACTGGGCGGCCGTGATGCGAGCATCGAGGTCCACGACGACCTCGGTCACGTCGTCACTCGTCGTGCGTTCGCTGACGAGACCGACACCCGGCACATCGGTGATGGCGCTCAGCAGTCGGTCGAAGTCGGCGGGCGGCACGCGAATGGTGAGCACCGCGCTGGGCGCAGGTTCGGACTCGGTCTCCTGACCCCAGATCGCCCCGCCGTTGTCGAAGACGACGTCGACGAGTTCGTCGGTCGTCGCCGCGACATCGGCTGCCTCGACCACCACCTCACCGGTCTTGATGATCTGACGTCCGACGAACAGTGCCGTCACCTCCGCCGGCATCCGCTCCCCGGGCTCGTCCGCGCTGTCCTGGGTCGGGGCGAACCCGGCGCCGGTGTCGTCACCCTCCCCGGCTTCGCCGTCGGAGCCACTGTCGGCCATGTCCTCGGCCATGGCATTGTCGTCCGTGTCGCTGACGTCGGGCGTCGGCGCCTCGACGTCCGCGGCGCCGCTGGACTCGTCCCCGCCGCTGTCATCGTCCGCGCCCGTGTCGGTGTCGCCGGTGGCGGTGTCGGCGTCACCGTCGCTGCAGCCGGCGAGCAACAGGACGGCGATGGCGAACAGGGCGAGAATTCGTCGAGACATGGATCCCCCAGGAAGTGTGTCGCCGGTTCGGACGGCCACCGACGGCGCCGGGTTCCCGGTCTCGGGGAATGTGATCACTTCGTCACGTCGCCGTAATGTGGTCCATGGCCGACGACACCAGCACTGATCGCCGCATCCACATCCGCACCTGCCATCTCTGCGAGGCGATGTGTGGTCTCGAACTGCACGTTGCCGAGGACGACGAGGGCCACGAGAAGGTCGCCCTGATCCGACCCAACCGTGACGACGTGTGGTCGAAGGGCTACATCTGTCCGAAGGGCACCACGCTCGGTCATCTGCACGAGGACCCCGACCGGCTGCGCGTCCCCATGGTCAAGGATGAGCACGGTGTGCATCGCGAGGCGACCTGGGACGAGGCCTTCGCCCGGGCCGAGGAGCTGATGTCGGCCGTGATCGCCGAGCACGGCAAGGAAGCCGTCACCGTCTACATCGGCAATCCGGCCGCGCACAACTATTCGATCAGCCGCTACACCGGCCTGATGATGGGTCTGGCCGGCCTGCCGGGGCCGATCTACTCAGCCGGCACCGTGGATCAGTGGCCCAAGAACCTCACGTGCTGGACGATGTACGGCAACCAGTGGCGCATCCCCGCCCCGGACCTGCGCAACACCGACTTCATGGTGGTGATGGGCGCCAACCCCCATGCCAGCCAGGGCTCGCTGCTGGCCTGTCCGGACATGCTCGGCGAACTCGACCGCATTCGTGAGCGCGGCAAGGTGGTCGTCATCGACCCGCGGCGCACCGGCACCGTCGACCATGCCGACCAATGGCTGCCCATCATCCCGGGCACCGATGCCGCCCTGATGCTGGCCGTCGCCCACGTGCTCTTCGCCGAGGGCCTGGTCGACCTTGGCCACCTCGGCGACCGGCTGAAGAACGTGGCCGAGGTCGAGCGGGTCGCCGCCGAGTTCCCGCCCGAGCGGGTGGCTGCCACGTGTGGGATCGACGCCGACGACATCCGCACGCTGGCCCGTGAGTTCGCGGCCGCCGACAAGGCGGTGTGGTACGCCCGCATCGGCACCTGCAACCAGGAGTTCGGCACCCTGGCGTCGTGGCTGCCCGACGTGCTCAACGCCCTCACGGCCAACCTGGACACCGAGGGCGGTC
The DNA here is from genome assembly GCA_040219515.1 of Acidimicrobiales bacterium. NCBI lineage: Bacteria > Bacillati > Actinomycetota > Acidimicrobiia > Acidimicrobiales > Acidimicrobiales bacterium. Next base: position 178,354 of record JAVJSI010000018.1, on the reverse strand, counting down.
TGATGTGGGGCAAGCCCATCGCCTGGTCGGCCACGCTGGCCGACCGCGGCCGGCCGATCGAGTTCGGCCAGTTCCACAGTCGGGTGCGTGGCGCGCCGGAGGTGATGGGCCAGTTCCCCGTGTCGTGCATGGCCGAGGAGATCGCCACGCCCGGTGAGGGCCAGCTGAAGGCGCTCGTCACGGTGGCCGGCAACCCCGTCATCTCCGCGCCCGAGGCCGATCGACTCGACGCGGCCCTGCCGATGCTCGACTGCATGATCTCGATCGACAACGCGCTCAACGAGACGACGCGACACGCCGACGTGATCTTCCCCGGCCTCTCGCCGCTCGAGCAGCCCCACTACGACGAACTCCTGTGGTCCTGGGCGGTGCGATCGGCGGGCAAGTTCTCGCCGGCCCTGTTCCCCCCGACCGACGGCCGCCCCGAGGAGTGGGAGATCCTCCTGCGCCTGGGAGCGATGATGGGTGGCATTCCCCAGGAGCAGGTCGACGTGAAGGCGATCGACGACGGCTACTTCTCGGCGTTCGCGGAGATGGGCGGTGCCGATCCCGAGGTCGCGTTGGCCGCCTGTCCCGAGCCCGGCCCCGAGCGGCTCAACGACAACGCCATCCGGACCGGGCCGTGGGGTGACCGCTACGGGGCGAACCCCGGTGGACTCACCCTCGACTCGTTCCGGTCTGAACCCAACGGCATCGACATGGGCCCGATGGTGCCGCGCATCGACGAGATCGTGGCGCACGCCGACGGCATGGTCGACCTCGCTCCCGCCTACGTGCTCGCCGACATCCCTCGCCTCGAAGCCCGCCTCGAGCGGCCGCCGGGTGGGCTGGTGCTGACCAGTCGTCGCCATGTCCGCTCGAACAACTCGTGGATGCACAACGTGAAGGTGCTGGTCAAGGGCAAGGATCGATGCACGCTCCTGATCCATCCCGACGACGCCGCGGCCACGGGAGTGGTCGACGGCGGCACGGCCCGGGTCTCCTCCGAGGCCGGCGCGCTGGAGGTCCCGGTCGAGGTGTCCGACGAGATGCGCCCCGGCGTCGTCTCGCTGCCCCACGGTTGGGGGCACGACAAGCCGGGCACCCGGATGGCCGTGGCCCGCGAGCACGCAGGGGTGAACAACAACGTGCTCGCCCCGGGCGCCTTCGTCGACGTGCCCTCGGGCAACGCCGCGGTGAATGGCATTCCCGTGGAGGTCGGACCGGCCTGAGCGAGCCGGGTCGTCCTACTCGGTGACGATCACCTTGAAGGACTCGATCGCCCGGCCGGGGAGACCCGCGGCGGTGGCGTTGGCCTTCGCCCACTCGCCCATCATCGTGGGCAGCTGGTCGGCGCGCGCGTCGTTCTGCGAATGGTGGGCGAGGAGCGCCTCGATCTTGCGGTCCATGGCGTCGGTGACGTCGACATGGAGATCGCTGTCGGTGCCGGCCATCAGCCATACCCGCGGCACCGCGTGGGGCTCGTGCCCCTCGGCGAGCAGCTCGGGGAACGAGTGTCCGTTTCGTGCGTCGGGGTAGACGGCGCACACCGCGGCCTCGCCGGCGGCCAGATGATCGGGGTGGGCCGCGTAGATGCGTTCGAGATTGCGCACCGGGGTCTGCGTGAGCACCAGGTCGGGTTTCACCACCCGAATGAGGCGGGCGATCGCCTTGCGCAGTTCGAGGTCGGCCACGAGATGGCCGTCGGGAAAGCCGAGCCAGTGGAGCTCGCTCACCCCCACGATGGCCGCCGCGTCCGTCTGTTCCTTCTGGCGGATCTCGGTGAGTTCGGCGGGGGAGAGGTGGGCGGGTTCGCCGGCCTGCCCGCTGGTGACGAGCCCGTAGACGACCTCGACACCGTGGTCGGTCAGTGTGGCGACGGTGCCCGCGGCACCGAAGTCGATGTCGTCCGGATGGGCGACGATCATCAGCGCTTTCGAGGGAACGAAGTCGTCGACGGAGTGGATGAGGTCGGCCAGTGGCATGGCCTCAGCCTAGGGAGACGGACAGCTCAGAGATCAGCGATCCCCATGTCGAGGTTGGAGCCGGTGATGCCGCCGTCGACACCGAGGAACTGGCCGGTCGTGTAGGCCGACGCGGGCGACGCGAGGTAGAGCGCGGCGGCGGCGATCTCGTCGGGGTCGCCGAGTCGCCCGAGGGGAGTGGCGTCGCTCATCGCCTTCTCGAGCTCGGGGCTCTGGAGCACGATGTCGAGCGCCGAGGTGGCGATCGAGCCGGGACACACCGCATTGACCCGGATCTTCGGGGCGAGGTCCTGGGCGAGGGCCCGGGTCAGGTGGATCAGCGCGGCCTTGGCGGTGCCGTACGCGGCGAAGCCGCGGCTGGCGAAGAGACCGGCGGTCGAAGCGATGTTGACGATGTTGGCGCCGGGTCGCTCGAGCATGTGGGGCACCGCGAGCTGGCTCAGGTTGAACGCGGTGGTCACGTTCCAGCGCATCGCGCCGTCGAACGCCTTCTCGCTCGTGTCCATGAACGCCTGGGGCATCGAACCGCCGACATTGTTGACGATCACGTCGATGCCGCCGAACTGCTCGACCGCGGCGTCGACGAGGGTGGCCAGTCCGTCGCGGGTCGAGAGGTCACCGGCGACGATGGCGGCGCGCTGTCCGTGCCCCTCGATCTCGGCCGCGACGACCGCCAGCTGATCCTCGGTGCGGGCCCCGATCACCACGTCGGCTCCGGCCTCGGCGAACATCGTCGCTGTTGCCGCACCGATGCCGCGACCGGCCCCCGTGACGATCGCTACCTTGCCGTCGAGTCTGAATTGGTCGAGTCCCATGGTTCGCGACCGTAGACTTTCACGGCGATGGACACGACATCTCCGACCGAGACCCATGACGGGGTGGCCGACGGCGCCGACGCGCTCTCGGAGATCCTCATGTCCGACGATGTGTCGGGGTCGTTGTGGTCGGCCGTCGACAGCGGCCGAATCGAGGTTCTCGTGCCCGAACTGCCCGCACTGCGGATGGAACAGGACCCGATCCATCGTCACAAGGACGTCCTGTCACACACCATCGCGGTCGTCGCGAAGACGCCCGACGACATGATCGTGCGGCTGGCCGCGCTCTTCCACGACATCGCCAAGCCGCGCACCCGCAGCTTCGAGCACGGCGGTGTCACCTTCCGTCACCACGAGGTGGTCGGTTCGAGGATGACCCGCAAGCGGATGACCGAGCTCGGCTACGACGACGAGATCGTCGAGGAGGTGAGCGAGCTGGTGCGCCTGAGCGGCCGCTTCAAGGGCTACGCCGAGGGCTGGTCCGACAGCGCGGTGCGTCGCTATGCGCGCGACGCGGGCCCTCTGCTCGGCCGGCTCAACGCCCTCATCCGCTCCGACTGCACCACCCGCAACAAGCAGAAGGCGGCCGATCTCCAGGCCTCGATCGATGATCTCGAACGGCGCATCGCCGACCTCGCCGAGGAAGAACGCCGCGCGGCCGAGCGTCCCCAGATCGACGGGCAAGCGGTCATGACCCACCTGGGTACCGGCGGTGGGCGCCACATCGGCGACATCCTCCGGATGCTGCTCGAGGTGAAGCGGACCGAGGGTGAGCTGCCCGACGACGAGCTCTACGCCCGCATCGACCAGTGGTGGCAGGCGCACGCCGAGTCCTACGGCGACGTCTGACCTCCGGCGAGAGGCAGTAATCGAGTCCGTCCGTCGGATCGCGACCGTTACCCTTGTGGGCATGCACGTAGGAATCGTTGGTGCCACCGGACAGGTCGGCGGTGTCGTGTTGACACTGCTCGCCGAGCGAGATTTCCCCGTCGATGCGCTGCGGTTGTTCGCGTCCGCACGTTCGGCGGGCAAGACCATCGAGTGGCAGGGCCGTGACATCACGGTCGAGGACGCCACCGCCGCCGACTACACCGGTCTCGACATCGTGATCTTCTCGGCCGGCGGTGCGACCAGCAAGGAGCTGGCGCCGAAGGTCGCTGCGCAGGGCTGCATCGTCATCGACAACTCCTCGGCCTGGCGGATGGACACCGAGGTCCCCCTGGTCGTGCCCGAGGTCAACGCCGACGCGCTGCGCGACATCCCCAAGGGCATCGTTGCCAACCCGAACTGCACCACCATGGTCGCCATGGCGCCGCTCAAGGCGCTGGCCGACGAGGCCGGGCTGGAGGCCCTGGTGGTCTCGACCTACCAGGCGGTGTCCGGCGCCGGGTTGTCCGGGGTCGACGAGCTCGACACCCAGCTCCAGAAGCTCGGGGCCAACGGGCCCGAACTCACCTTCGACGGCAGCGCCGTCGGCCTCGAACACGGCCAGAACTTCGTCGAACCGATTGCCTGCAATGTGATCCCCTTCGCCGGCGCGCTCGTCGACGACGGTCTCTTCGAGACCAACGAGGAGCAGAAGCTGCGCGACGAGAGCCGCAAGATCCTCGGTCTGCCCGACCTCGCCGTGTCGGGCACCTGCGTGCGGGTCCCCGTCTTCACCGGTCACTCGCTGTCGATCAACGCCCGCTTCTCGTCGGCGATCAGTGTCGAGCGGGCGCTCGAGCTGCTCGGCCGGACCGAGGGTGTCGTCGTCACCGACGTGCCGACCCCGCTGAAGGCGGCCGGCGCCGACCCGACGTTCGTCGGGCGGGTGCGGGTCGACCCCACCGTCGAACACGGCCTGTCGTTTTTTGTCTCGGGCGACAACCTCCGCAAGGGCGCCGCGCTCAACACCATTCAGATCGCCGAGTCGCTGGTCGCCCAGGACCTGGTCTGACGCTCAGGGTGGATTCTCGACGTAGCGCGCCATTGCGTCGTCGAGGCTGATGTCGAGCTGGTTGGCGAGCGATGCCAACCACGCCAGGACGTCGCCGAACTCGTGCAGCTGCTGTTCCCGGGTGCCCTTGCGCACCGCCTGGGCCAGCTCGCCGAGTTCCTCGCACAGCCACGCCACCGTCGACGGCACCCCGCGTTCTTGGTCGGTCGCCCCGTAGAGCTCGTCCATCAACTGCTGCACCTCGGCGAGTTCCATCCCCCGACCCTAGGCAGGAGCGGGCTCGGCGAGGGCCCAGCCGAGGGTGCGCATGAGCACGGTGGCGGCGGGGCGGATGGCGAAGGGCTCGGCGAGGGGCGCTATCGGGAGGCGGAGCTTCCACCGGGCATCGCGAGGCAGCATCGAGACGGCAGCGGCGAACACGAGTGCATAGGCCGGGCGAGTTGCGAGCGGCAGGGGTGGCCAGGCGAGGAAGCGCACGGTGTCGCGGGCCTGGCTGCCGATGTGGTGCTCGGACCGATAGCCGTCGAGCACGGCCCGCAGCTCGTCACGACTGCGCGGTGCCCGGCGAACGCCGAGCTTCTCGGCGACCACGGCCATCTCCTCGACATAGCGGTCGCCGTCGCCCGACGACAATGCCGTGGCCCCGTAGCGTTGCCGGGCCCGCAGGAAGCTGTCGACCTCGGTGCAGTGCACGAACAACAGCAGGTGGGGGTCGGTCGCCGCGTAGGGCCGGCCGTCGGGTGCGGTGCCGGTGACCCGCTCGTGGACCTTGCGGACCACCCGGATCGCCCGCTCGGCCTCGTCGGTGGTGCCGAAGGTGGTGGTGCCGACGAAGCCGCCGGTGCGGTGCAACCGTCCGAGCGGGTCGTTGCGATAGTCGGAGTGATCGGCCACGCCGGCCATGGCCAGGGGGTGCATGGTCTGCAGCAGCAGGGCCCGGAGACCGCCGATGACCATCGATGCATCGGTGTGCACGAGGAAGGTGGTGCTGTCGGGGCCGAACAGGCCGGGGTCCTCGTCGAAGGTGAGCGCTCGTTCGGGCGGCTCGGCCGTGCCCGCGAGAACCCGCCGGATTCCCTGTCCGAATTGGGTTCGGATCGCTTCGAGAGTTTCAGGGGCGGGGGTCACGCAACCACCAGGGTAGATGCGTGACCCCCGCCGGGCACCGCGGACGCGAAGTGGCCGGTCGGCTACTTGCGCCCGGGTCGCACCCGCCGTGGGGGGTTCGGCCGTGGTGCGGGTCGGGTCGGACGTCCAGCCCGCTGGCGCTCGCGCCAGGGTGGATTCGTCCGTCTGTCGTGGATCATGGCGAGAACGATGAGTTCCTGCATGGTGGGTCCTTCGTGACATCGAAATGCGAATGGGGGACAAACGACGGGCGGGGACGCGGCGGTGTCGTGGCGTCGTCGCAGCGCGCTACGAGAGCGGCGGGTTCAGATGAACCGGGCGGCCTGGGCATCGCCGGGGGCGACGCAGCGGGGCACGGTGATCATCGGTGACACGAGTGCGGTGATCATTTTCGGTGCTCCTTTCCAGGCGGAACGACCCGTCGTCGTTCGCTGTGGGCACCGTACGAAACCTCGTCGGCGACGTCGAACGAATTAACGCGAAGGGTCGCCTGGGTCGGTCAGCGTCCGGCGAAGAAGTGGCGCAGCGGCGCCGACTCGCGCCGACCGGAGGCGGCGGCGACACGTTCGGGGTCGACGAAGACGCGGCAGTCGCACCACATACACGCCTGGTTGCTGAATCCGTGGCAGTGCGAGCCCTCGTGGTGTCCGCACGAGCAGTGGCGTTCCGGCTCGAAGAGGGTGTCGATGAACGAACTCACTCCGATCCATCGACGTCGACGGACCGAAACTGAGCGAACTGCCTACTTCGAGTCGGCGGTGACCCCCTCGACGGCTGAGGCGTCGAGCCCGACGGGTTCGGCGTCGATGCCGAAGACGTAGCGGAAGAAGCCGGTCGTGGCCTGGTGCACGCCCGGCCAGATCTCGGTGACCGGCCGGTTCGGTTCCTCGCACCCATCGGTACCGAGACGACGGATGTTGTCGTCGAGGAAGTCGCCGAGCCCGGCCGCTTCGGCGAGGCCGATCAGCGTGGCATCCCCGGTGCCGACGGCGCAGAGATCGCTGAAGGCGAGGTGGCCCGAGTCGGCGAACTCGAGATACCAGCTCGGGGCGGGCGCCTCGTCGAACGCGTCGATCGTTCGGCTCGGTTCGACGATCGTGTCGATGGCACCGGCCATGAACATCGACGGCATGTCGGGCAGAGGTTCGTCGCCGAACGCGCCGGACGCGTACGAGACATAGCCGGCGAAGTCGCCGGTCGCGGCCACGGCGAGTGTGGTGCCGCCGCCGGCGGAGTGGCCGCTGAGGCCGACGCGGTCGGCGTCGATCGCCGGGCCGAGCTCGGGGTCGGTCGTCACCAACTCGAGGGCGGCGAGGACGTCGTCGGCCGACGACGGACCGCCTTCGGGTCGTTCGAGGAAGTTGGCCAACGAGCGGCTGGGGTGGTCGGCCGACGCGACGACCAATCCCCACGACGCCAGATGGTGTGCGAGGTTCGTCGACTGGAAGCGGAACGAGGTCGAGCCGTGGCTGAACATCACGAGCGGGAACGGCCCGTCCTCGGCGGTGGAGGCATCGCGGCCGGCGGCCACGGTCACCTGGTCGTCGATGTCTGCGGGCACGAGCGCCCGCATCACCTCGGGGGTGAAGTCGCGTACGGCGTAGGTGTCGGTCTGCCCCTCGGCGTCGGGGCCGGCCGGGTACCAGATCTCGACGAGATTGCCGGTCGGCAACTCGCGACTCGTCACGCCCACGGGGTACGGGCCGATCTCCGCGAGATCGGCCGCGGTCACGGTCGGGAGTGCCTCGGTGGTGGTCGTTGCCGTGATGGGTGGCGCCTCGGTGGTGGTGGCATCGGCCGTGGTCGTGGTGTCGCTGTCGTCGGCCGACGTCGACGTCGTGTCGTCGGGCTCCGGGGCCGAGTCGCCGTCGCCGTCGTCGCCGCACGAGCCGGCGAGGAGTGCGAACACGGTAAGGAGGACGAGCGGGATGAGCAGGGTACGACGCATCGGGAAAACCTAGGCCACGTCTCGCAAAGCCGGTAGCCGTGTGCTGCACTCGGGCTCGTCGACATCGGCCCCGAGGAGAACCCGTGGACATCCGAGAAGCGCTCTACACCACCCGTGCCATGCGCCGAGTGAAGCCCGACCCGGTACCCGACGAGGTGCAGGCCCGCATTCTCGACGCCGCCATTCGGGCCCCCAGTGGCGGCAACGCGCAGGGCTGGCGGTTCATGCTCGTCGACGACAAGGCACAGGTCGCGAAGATCGCTGACCTCTACTCCCAGTGCATCGACATGCTGTGGGACACCGTCTACAAGGACCAGGTCGACCACGCGAACTCGTCCGACGATGCCGCGGCGAGGAAGTTCCGCACGATGATGGAGTCGGTCAAATGGGCCCAGGAGAACTTCGCCTCGTACCCGCTGCTCCTGTTCGCCTTCGATCAGTTCGACACGAGCGGTGGGTCGATCTTCCCCGCCGTGTGGAACGCGATGCTGCAGGCCCGCGCCGACGAGGTGGGTTCGTCGCTCACCAGCGTGCTCGTGTTCAAGAACGAGGAGACGCTCGACGTGCTCGGCGTGCCCAAGGACGAGGGCTGGCGCATGGCGTGCTGCGTGCCGTTCGGGTATCCGACCGGCAAGTGGGGTGTCGCCAAACGACGCCCTGCCCACGAAGTGTCCTATCGCAACACCTGGGGCACGCCGGTCGGCTTCGAGATCGACGAGCCGCTCTGGCCCTGAGGGATCAGTCCCACACCCACCTGGTGGCGGCCGCCCCGAAGTCCTCGGGCGACTCGATCATGCCGAAGGCGCGGTCGGGCACGACCTCGAAGGCAGCGTTCTGGCGGAGGAATTCGATCATCTCCGCCGCGTCGCCGATTTCGGGCTCATCGGCGTACTTGGCCGCCCACCGCGCCGCCATGATCTCGAGGCCGTCCTCGCCGAGCGGTTCGGCGATGCCCTCGATGGACACGACGTGCACGGCGTCGTCGTTGGTGACGACCACCTGCGGGTTGGCGGCCAGGTTGCGGACCTTGCGGGCGCTCCGCGCACAGCTGAACCCGAACCGCTCGCGATCGGGCATCCACACGCCCCACACGGGCATGGAGTGTGGGCGTCCGGTGGCGTTCACGGTGACCAGCCAGAAGTTGCGGCTCTCGGCGAGGCGGGCTTCGGCCCATGACCAGGGCAGGGTGCCGTCGAGCGTGTCCGGCACGCCGTAGTCGGCCATGTCAGGACGAGTGATACGGGGCATGACCGCAGAGTAGGGGCACAATGGAACGATGTCCGAGCCCCGCACGGTGTTCGTCGGTGTCGACACCGGCGGCACCTACACCGACGCGGTCGTCTACGACGACGTGCGGGGCAAGGTGCTGGCGAAGGCCAAGGCGCCGACGACCCACGACGATCTGGCGGTCGGTATCGACGCCGCATTGGCGCAGGTGCTCCATGAGGCGAAGGTCGACGTGGCGTCGATCGGACTCGTGTCGCTGTCGACCACTCTGGCCACCAATGCGCTGGTCGAGGGAATGGGACGCCCCGCCTGCCTCGTGATGATCGGGTTCGGCGACGACGCCCTCGATCGGGGTGGTCTGCGCGCCGCGCTCGGCACCGACCCGGTGATCTCCGTGGCGGGTGGCCACACGTCGCACGGCACGCCCGAGGCCGACCTCGACCTCGAGGCACTGGCCGCCGCCCTCGTCGGCCTGCCCGACGACATCGAGGGCTTCGCGGTCACGGGCCAGTTCGGCGTGCGCAACCCCGAACACGAGCTGGCCGCGCGCGACCTCATCCGCGCGACGACCGGGCTCCCGGTCACGTGCAGCCACGAGCTGTCCGACGGGCTCAACGGCCCGAAGCGGTCGGTCACCGCGCTCCTCAACGCCCGACTGATCGGCCTGATCTCGTCGCTGGTGGCGACCACCGAGGACCTCCTCGCCCGTCGCGGCATCCATGCGCCGATCATGGTCGTAAGGGGCAACGGGTCGCTCGTGTCGAGCGCCTTCGTGCGCGACCGGCCGGTGGAAACGATCCTCTCGGGTCCCGCCGCGAGCCTCGTCGGCGCGGCCCACCTGGCCGACGCCGACGACGCGATCATCGCCGACATCGGCGGTACCACCACCGACATCGCCGTGCTGCGCGACGGGCTTCCCGAGTTCGGCGACCAGGGCGCGACCGTGGGCGGTCACCAGACCATGGTCGAGGCGGTGCTGATGCACACCCACGGCATCGGCGGTGACAGCGAGTTGGCGGTGGCCGAGCGAGCGGTCGGTGCCCAGCTCGTGATCGGCCCGCGTCGCGTCGTCCCGATCGTGCTGGTCGCCACGACCGACGGCGAACTCGTCGAGCACACGATCGCCCGACAGCTCCGGGCCGAAACGCCGCCCACCGACTGGACCGGTGCCTTCGTGTGGGTCACCGAGCGGGCGCGGACCGCCTCCGTCGACCGCACCGAGGCCACGGTGCTCGCCGCGATGGGCGACGGACTCATGCCCGCCGATCTGGTCGTGGCGTCGAGTGTGCAGGCGACCGCGCTGCGCCGGCTCGTCTCACGCGGGATGGTTCGCGTCGCCGGTTTCACGCCCACCGACGCCAGCCACGTGCTCGGCACGCAGACGACCCACGACCCGGCACCCGCCCGCGCCGCGGCCGAGCTCTTCGCTCTGCGCCGCGACCGCTACGGCAACCCCATCGCCTCGTCGGGCGAAGAGGTCGCCCGGGCGGTGGTCGTCACGCTCGCCCGCCGCTCGGCCGAGGCACTGCTCGCGGCCGGCTTCGTGCGCGACGGACTCTCACCCGATGCCGTCACCTCGGAATTGGTGGCCGCCGGCTTGGACCAGGCGACCACCACGACCCGCGTCGACATCGGTCTGCGGGTGCCGCTCGTCGGCCTGGGCGCGCCGGCCGCAACGTACTACCCGGCCATCGGCGAGCTGCTCGGCACCCGCGTGGAGGTGCCGACGCACGCCGATGTCGCCAACGCGATCGGTGCGGTGGTCGGCAAGGTGCGCATCCGTCGCCAGGTCACCGTCACCGCGCCGCGACGGGGCATCTTCAGGGTCCACGCCGGACCCGACCCGGAGACGGTCTACGACCTCGACGATGCCCGCCGGCGGGCCACCGATGCGGCAACGCGCGTGGCGGAGGCCGAGATGGCGATCGCCGGCGCGCCGGAGTTCGAGTTGGAGACCCACTGGCACACGAAGTCGGCGATGGTCGAGGGACGCGAGATGTTCGTCGAAGGCACCGCCACCGTCATCGCGAGCGGCCGCCCCAAGCTCGACTGATCTCCCGACTACGGTCCGGGGGCATGGCCCTCGACGACGAACTGACCAACCGTGTCACCTGGAAGATCCCGAACGCGCTCGCGCTCGTGGGGTCGAAGGCGGGCGACGAACGCAACGCGATGACCACCAGCTGGATCACCCAGCTCTCGATGGAGCCGGTGCTGATCGGCATCGGCGTCGACAACACCGCCGTCACCCATCGCCTCATCACCGACGGGGGCTCGTTCACCGTGAACCTGTGGGACAGCGACGACACCCGGGTGTTCGTGAAGTTCTCCAAGCCCGCGGACGACGACGGCGAGACCCTCAACGGCCGAGCAGTACGGGCCGCCACCACCGGCGCGCCGGTGTTCGACGAGGCGATTGCCTGGCTCGACTGCGAGGTGCGACAGGCGATCGACCTCGGCACCCACACGCTGTTCATCGGCGAGCTGGTCGACGCCGGCATCAACGACGACGACAAGCGGCCGGCCTCGATGGACGACACGCGGATGAAGTACGGCGGCGTCAAACGCCACTAGCGGAGGACGGGTCGAATCAGGACGAGCCGAAACCGGGGTCGTCGTCCTGTGGTGGCCGCGGGGGCGTGCGCGGCCACACGAGGTACTCGTCCACGAAAAGACCGAAGGTCGCGCCTGGCCTCGGGTTGCCCACGACCGTGCCGAATCCCTCCGTGCCGAGCCGTTGGTACTCGTTGAAACTGATCTGGGTGACGCAGACCGGCGGCGCGCCCCGGAGCACGCTCGGGGCGTAGACGGCGAGGAGCGGCGTCCATTCGGACGTCGGCTTGGCGTGTGACACGGGCGCGAGCGCGACCATCAGTGCGATACCGCCGGCGGCGCTCGCGGTCAACGCGGCGAGCTCTCGAGGGAGGCCGAGGACGAGGGCGAGGGCGACGATGACGGCGCCGGCGACGACCACGATGATGAGTCGTTCCCATCGGCCGAGATGACGATCGGGAGGGGGCCGCGTCGGTGCACCCACGAAGGTGCGGTAGGGACGGAGCCCGAGTTCGGGATCGGCATCGATCAGGATGCGAGCCTGGAATGCTCGCTGTTCCTCCTGCCAACGCAAGTCCATCGGCAAACGCTATTCGGTGCCGGCGGCGCGAGCTACTGATTCGCGCCCGGCACGCCCGCGAACGGTGTCTCCGGGCGGCCCTGCACGCCGACGTCCAGCGCCAGTAGATCACCGGCGGTGAAGCCGTCGCGGCTCTCGTCGGTCGCGCCGGGCTCGCTCGGCCCGATCGAGGTGACGTAGAGCGTCGACAGGTCGGGCCCACCGAACGCGGGCATGGTCGGCTTCTTCACCGGGAGCTCGATCCGGCGATCGACTCGACCGTCGGGCGTCACCCGGATGATCGACCAGGCATGGATCGACGCCGACCAGTAGCACCCGTCGGCGTCGAGGCAGGCGCCGTCGGGCTTGCCCGGGAGCTGGTCGTAGTCGATGAAGAGGCGCACGTTGTGCCGCTCGCCGGTGTCGGCGTCGTAGTCGGCCACCAGCACGGTGAACCGGGCCGTGTCGGCGTAGTAGACGAGGCCCCGGTCGGCATCGAAGGCCAGCCCGTTGGGCACGCCGAGGTCGGTGAGCAGCGTCTGTGTCGAGCCGTCGGGCGCGATCCGGTAGAGGCTGCCGGTCGCCTTCTTGGCACTGGTGTCGGGCCACATCGTCCCGACGACCATGTGGCCGGTGGGATCGACGCGACCGTCATTGCACCGATTGCCGGTGGCGGGGTCTTCGAGCGCCACCCACGGCTCGACCGCGCCAGAGGCCCAGTCGAGCCACACGAGCTGGTGCTCGGTGGCCACCAGAAGGCGGCCGGCCTCGGTGGTCAGCGCGCAGGCACCCGGTCGAGCCCCGATCGGCCGCAGCTCGTCGACCCCCGACGCAGGATCGAAGCGGTGCACGGAATGGCCGTCGATGTCGACCCAGTAGAGCACCTGCTCGAGCCCGCTCCACACGGGCGATTCGCCGAGGCGAATGTCGCCGTTGACGGCCCGAACGGGAGTGATCTCCATCCCGCGACGCTACGGGCGCGCGATCGTGGCGACAAGGGACAGCGGTGCCTTCGAGATCCCGCTGTTCGTCCGGTCGCTGGCCGAAACCGGCCGCTCCGACGCCATCGTCGCTGCCGGGTTCGTGGTCGACGGTGGCGTCTACCGTCACGAGTTCGTGGCCGACGCCGTGATCAGCGGACTCATGCGGGTGCAGCTCGACACCGCGGTGCCGGTGTTCTCCTGCGTGCTCACACCGCAGCAGTTCCACGAGCACGACGACCACATCCGCTTCTTCACGGACCACATGCGGGGCAAGGGTCGCGAGGTGGCACGCACCGCCTTGGCCACCCTCGATGCCCGGTCCGCGTTGGCCGGCTGAACCCCCTCAGTGCATACACTGACTGGATGACCGAGGTTCAGGAAACGAAGCTTCCCGGCGTTGGCGTGCGCCACGAGTTCCGGGCGGCGGATGGCCGCGACCTCGCGGTGATCGTTCATCATGACGGGCGTCGTGAGCTGATCGCCTACGGGACCGACGATCCCGACGCATGCACTTCGCTCGTGAGCCTGTCAGAGTCCGACACCCACACGCTGGGCGAGATCCTCGGCGTGAGTCACGTCACCGAGAAGGTCACCGAGGTCCTCCAGGACATCGAGGGCATCGCCATCGACTGGACCCAGGTGGCGGAGAAGTCGTCCTTCGCGGGTCGCACGATCGGTGAGGGCCAGTTCCGCTCCACCACCGGCACTTCGATCGTCGCCGTCATTCGAGACCATGTGCCGGTGCCGGCCCCGGATGCCGACTTCGTCCTCGCGGGCGGCGATGTGGTCGTCGCGGTGGGTCCCCACGCCGGTCTGAATCACCTCCATACGCTCCTCGCGGACTGATCGCCTTCATGGCGACGTCCCCGTGAACAGGTCGACATGATCCTCGCCGCCGGTTCCACGGAAACGGCGACCGCGTTCCTCGAAGTCGGCGCGCTCGTGTTCGGCCTCGGCCTGCTGTCGCGGGTCGCCAGCCGTCTCGGCGTCACCGCGGTGCCGCTCTACCTGATCGCCGGACTGGCATTCGGCGACGGCGGTCTCGCCCAGGTCAGCGTGAGCACCGAGTTCGTGGCCCTCGCCGCGGAGATCGGCGTGCTGTTGCTGCTGTTCTCGCTCGGTCTCGAGTACAGCGACGAGGAACTCCGCAACGGTCTGCGTACTGGCGTGCCCCCGGGCCTGGTCGACATGGTTCTCAACGCGGGCGCCGGATTCGCCGTCGGCATGATCCTCGGCTGGGAACCGCTCGCCGCCCTGCTGCTCGGCGGCGTCACCTGGGTCTCGTCATCGGGCGTCATCTCGAAGGTGCTCGACGATCTCGGCCGCCTGGGCAACCGCGAGACACCGGTGGTGCTCAACCTGCTCGTCATCGAGGACCTGGCGATGGCCGTCTACCTGCCGGTCGTCGCCGCGCTGATCGTGGGCGGCACCGTCACCGAAACCCTCATCAGCGTGGGTGTGGCCCTCGCGGTCGTCGCGCTGATCCTCCTCGTTGCCCTCAAGTACGGCGAGCCGCTGAGTCGTCGATTGGGGGACGGGTCCAACGAAGCGGTGCTGCTCGCCATCTTCGGCCTCGTGCTGCTCGTGGCCGGCGCCGCCCAGCTGTTCGACGTGTCCGGTGCCATCGGTGCGTTCCTCGTGGGGCTCGCCATCTCGGGCCGAGCCGAGGAGCGGGCCCTCGAGTTGCTCGCCCCGTTGCGCGATCTCTTCGCGGCCACGTTTTTCGTGTTCTTCTCGTTCCAGATCGATCCGGCGGATCTCATGGACGTGGCCGGCTGGGCCGCGCTGCTCGCCGTGGTCAGCGCCCTCACCAAGACGGCGACCGGCTGGTACGCGGCGCGTCGTCGCGACGTCGGCCCCAAGGGTCGTCTGCGCGCCGGCACCGTGCTCATCGCCCGAGGCGAGTTCTCGATCGTGATCGCCGCGCTCGGCGTCGATCTCGCCGAGGGGCCCCAGCTCGGCGCTCTGGCCGCCGGCTACGTGCTGATCACCGCCGTCCTCGGCCCACTGGCCGCCCGCTTCTCGGACCAGATCCACGACCGGATCTCCCGAGAGAAGCCGTCGCCGGCCGGCGCGGCGTGAGTGCCGCCGGCGGGGTTTCTTGGTCGGGCAGGCGGGATTTGAACCCACGACCTCCTCGTCCCGAACGAGGCGCGCTACCAACCTGCGCCACTGCCCGTGTGCAGAAACACGAGGGTAGCGGGGCCCGCCGCTGAATGGTCGCGAAATCCTCGCCGGGATCAGCTGGCGACGGGATTGCCGGCGAGGGCCGATTCGACCGCTCGCAGCGTGCCGAAGGCGTCGAGCGGCTTGACGAGCCAGCCGTCGGCGTCGGCTTCCCTGGCGAGGAACACGTCGACGTCGCGATCGAGCAGCAGGAGCACCGGTCGGTCCTCGATATCACCCATCGTCACCCGCTGTTTCACGGCGATACAGGCGGCCACGCCACCCATGTTGCCGATCTGGAGATCAAGCAGCACAAGGGCCGGATCGATCTCGTTGATCGCCGGCACCACGTCGACTCCGGCCCGCACCCGATGGATGAGGTGGACGCCACCGAGGGCGGCCTCGATGTCGTCGACGAGCCAATCGGCGTCGGTCGCGAGAAGGATGTCCGTCACGAGGCGAAATCGTACACGGGTGGCGGGTCGGCGCCCATGTTGGGCCGGCCCGCGTGTGGGCGGCGAACGGTTGGGGTTACGATGCGCCGGTGCTGGAGATCAACGCCAACCGATCCGACGACGGAACCCAGGTCGATCTGTGCCCTGCCGGCGAACTGGATGCCTATTCCGTCGCCCAGTTCCGCGAGGCGTTCGCCGAACTCGCCGACGAACCGCGGGTGATCGTCAACCTCTCCGGCGTGCAGTTCATGGACTCCGCCGGCCTCGGTGCACTCATCGGCGGCATCCGTCGTATTCGCGAGTCCGAGGGCCGGGTCGTGATCTTCAGTGATCGCGAAGCCATCACCAAGCTGCTCCACACCACCGGCTTCGATCGCATCGTGCCGGTCAAGGACGACTACAAGGGCGCCATCGCCGCCCTCGACGAAGACCCCGACGCCTGAGTCTCACGCCTGCGTGAGGATCTCGGCGATGTGGCGCAGCGTGTCGACGTCGTGGACGTCGCTCGGCAACAACGGCACGCGGGCCACCGTTGCGTCGGGCGCAGCGGACAGCAGGTCGGCGATGCGGTCGTCGTCGCCTGCGGCTGCGGCCGCGTGGTCGACCAGCGCCTGCGCCGGACCGCTCGGGTGGGCCTCCTTGATGGCCTCGGCCCGAGCGAGATCCACGGTGAGCGCCGGGAGCACCCGGTTGACGATGATCGCGGCGGCGTCGAGATCGGCCTTGCCGAGTCGGTCGAGGAAGTACTTCGCCTCGACGATGGTGTCAGCTCGCGGCGAGGCGACGAGCACGAACGCGGTCGAGTCCGCTCCCAGCAGCGCAAGGGTGGCGTCGGCCCGTTCGCGGAACCCGTCCTCCATGCCCTGGAAGGCCTGGAAGAACTCGATGGCGTCGTCGACCACCTCGGCCCCCACGACCCGCGAGAGCTGTCGGACGACGGCGCCGGCGGCGCGGTTGACGGCCCGCAGTACGCCCTGGCTCGGTGAGATCAGCAGCTTGTAGATGGCGTTGTCGAGCAGCCGGGTGAGCAGCTTCGGGGCTTCCAGGAAGGCGAGAGCGTCCCGCGTCGGCGGCGTGTCGACGACGACCAGGTCCCAATCGCCCGACGAATGCAGCTCGGCCAGCTTCTCGACGGCCATGTAGTCCTGCGTGCCCGAGAGGCTCGTGGAGATGTTGCGATAGAAGCGGTTGGCCAGGATCGTGTCGGCCTGCTCGTCGTTGCCGGCGTGTCGACGGACGACGTCGTCGAACGTGGCTTTGGTGTCGAGCATGAGCGCGGCCAGCGTGCCCGACCACGGTCCTTCGATCACGGTGGGGTCGTTGCCCAGCTCCCCGATGCCGAGCGCGTCGGCGAGGCGTTTGGCCGGGTCGATCGTGACCACCGCGGCGCGGCGTCCCATCGAGGCCGCCGCCATCGCCGTGGCCGCCGCGGTGGTGGTCTTGCCGACGCCGCCGGTGCCGCAACAGACGATGACCTCACACTCGGCCGCGAGCTCGCGATAGGTCATGCCCACTCCTCGAGCGCCTCGATCGAGGCGAGGGCTGCGTCGGCCAACTCGTGGAGCTGGGCCGGACCGATCTCGGTGGTGAAGAGCTGGGGTAGCCGTATCTGGGCGAGCGGGAGCTGGGTTTCGAGCCGTTCGAGCTGTTCGGCCTGCAACGACAACCGATCACGACGAAGGTCGGCCGCGAGCCGCACGTCGGCGACCTCGGTGTCGGCGAGATCGCTGAAACCGTCGACATCGCCGAGCCCGGCGATCGTCGGCAGGATGCCGTTGATCACGACCGGTCCGAGCGCCAGGCCGACCTCGTCCTCGACCGCGAACGCCGTGTCGACCAGTTCGTTGATCGGCGTCTCCTCGGGGATGCTCACGAGCACCGCCCGGCACCGACTCGGGTCGTCGAGCATCTCGAGCACCTCCACGGCCTGACGGTTGAGCACGCCGGTACGGGCCGCTTCGCGGACCCCCACCGGGGCCTGCAGGAACTGGATGGCGTGGCCGGCGGCGGGGGCGTCGACGATGATCAGGTCGGCGACGCCCTCGGCCTCGAGCGCCTTGATCCGGCCCAGGACCAGCAGGTCCTTGATGCCGGGCGTGGCCGTCGCCACGATCTCGAGCAGGCCGCTCTTGGCCATGCGTTTGGCGATACGGGCGAAGCCGTGTTTCTTCAGCCATTCGACCAGCGCATCGTCGGGCGTGATGGACCGGGCACGGACCGAGCCGGCGGCCGCCTCGTCATAGACGGTCGACTCCTCGTAGCCTGGTGCGTCGGCACCGAACATGGGTGCCGTCGCCGACCGACCGGCCACCTCCACCAGGAGGACCGAGAGGCCGGTGCGCGCTGCGGCCAAGGCCAGGGTGGCCGAGGCTGTGGTCTTCCCGACTCCGCCCTTCCCTGCCACGATGAGGACCCGCGACGATGCGAAGAACTGACCGGGATCCATTCCCCTCCTCGAGACGGGTACGCGACGTGCGCCGCCGCATCACGCTAGCGCTCACGATGATCGGCATGGCGTTCGGCATCCTCGCCTTGGCGCCGGCCGCCAACGCCCAGGATGTACCGGCCCAGGAAACGGACGACCCCGCGCCCGGGTCGGCGGTGTTCGACATCGTGCAGGTCTCCGGCTTCATCGATGTGATCGTGGCCGACTTCATCGAGCAGTCGATCACCGAGGCCGAGGAAGCCGATTCGGGTGGCGTCATCCTCCAGGTCAACAGCTCGGCCACCGTCGTCGACGACGCCCGGCTGATCGAGCTGGCCCGCCGCATCCACGAATCCACCGTGCCGATCTACGGTTGGGTCGGCCCCAGCGGTGCCACCGCCGAGGGCGGCATCGCGCAGCTCATGGCCGTCACCGACGAGATGGGCATCGCGTCGTTCGCGAAGTTCGGCAACACCGGTCAGCTGGTCGTCGGCGAGTTTCTCGACGACGACGTGGCCGAGCTGCTCGTCGGTCTCGAGAACACCACGATCGACGACCTGGAGGCCATCGACCTCGGCCTGATCGACCACGAATCGCCCACGCTCGCCCTGTTCGCGTTGGGTCCGCAGGTCGGCGACGAGCTCCCGGGCTTCGACAGCGTGGTCGACACGACCAGCGGCGAAGAAGCCGTGCGCGAGATCGCGTCGCCGGTGCGGCTTCGCAAGCTGTCGCTCTTCAAGGGCTGGATGCACAGCGTGGCCAGCCCGGCGATGGCCTACCTCTTGTTCCTCATCGGGGCCGCCCTGCTGATCTTCGAGTTCTACACCGCGGGCATCGGCATCGCCGGTGTGGTCGGTGCCGTGTGTTTCATCCTCGGCTGCTACGGCCTCGATGTGCTGCCCGTACGCACGTGGGCCCTCGCCCTGCTGGTCATCGCGATGCTCGGCTACGCGGTCGACGTCCAGACGGGGGTGCCCCGGGCGTGGTCGGCGATCGCCACGTTGTGTCTCGTCGTGGGATCGCTGTTCCTCTACGACGGGTTTTCCATCTCGTGGATCACGCTGCTCGTCGGCATCATCGGGGTCGGTCTGTCGATGATGAACGGGATGCCGGCCATGGTGCGCACTCGTTTCGGTACGCCGACGATCGGTCGTGAGTGGATGATCGGGATGATGGGTGAGGCCGTCACCGAGGTGAAGAAGGACGGCATCGTGATGATCGACGGCGCTCCCTGGCGGGCGATGGTCAATCGCACGACGCCGATCCTGGCCGGCGACCCCGTGCGCGTCGTGGCGATCGAGGGCCTGTGGCTCGAGATCGAGCCCGAGGAAGGTGGCGCCCGCGACTATCGCGAGATGCGCCCCGGCGACGTCGATTCCCCGACCTGAGCGGTGCCGCCCTGAATCTGCCCCCGGGCGTCAAGGTGCCGAATTCAGCGGCCGATACAAGGAAAATCGGGCGAATCCCACGCTCGGCGTTCGGTTTCGGCAAACAACCGCGCAGCGCGGTTGTGACATCCGTCTCATCTCTACTAAGCCATCGGTTGGAGAAGGGAAGTGGACATGGCAGTACAGAGCATCGAGGTTCAGTGGCAGTTGAAGGCGGCGTGCCGCGGACCTCAGGCGGCGGTTTTCTTTCCGCCCCCCAGCCCCGAGCGACGAGACGAGAAGCGCTACCGCGAACGCAACGCGAAGGCCATCTGCGAGACCTGCTCGGTGCGCAACGACTGCCTCTCCTACGCGCTCACCATCCGTGAGCAGCACGGTATCTGGGGCGGTCTCAGCGAGAGTGAGCGCCGCGAGCTGTTGACTGTTTGACCTACCCGAGGTCGGGGAGTCGGGGTCCTGCGATGCGCAGATCGTCGCGTCGGCGGGTGATGCCGTTCTCGTCGAGATGGGTGACCAGCGGGATCGCGAACTTCCGAGAGGTGCCCCATGCGTCGCGGATGGCGGCGACGGTCACCCCGTCCGGTTCGGCCGCGAGCAACTCGGCAACCACCCGCGCCGCGGCGTCGATGGCCGCAGCGGCGAAGTAGACACCGTCCGCGTCGACCACGTCGCCGCGACGGACGAGCTCCCGTAGCTCGGCCCGGTCCACCCCGTCGGGACCCGGCGGTGCGAAGGGTTCGGCCTCCAGCCGGGCGACGAACGGATGGTCGGCGAGCGGATCGACGGCGTCGGCCTCACGCACATGACCCCCGTCGAACTCGATGCCATCGAGCGTGTCGAGTACGGCCCGGTCGAAGTCGTCGAGACCGGCCACGTCGAGGCCGAGCGGGCCCGCGCCGGCGACGGCATCGGCCAGACGGGCCCGGGTGTCGGCCAGCGCGGCCGGGGCGACCGCCCACCGACCCACGTCGGGTTCGCGCCGTTCGCCGGTGAGGCGGAGGAGCTGCTCGACCTCGACCCGGCCCCGCTCGGCGATCACCCGATCGACCGATCGGTCGGGCACCGCTTTCGCGGCGACCACTCGGGGATCGACGTCGAGGATCTCGCCGCCGCCGAGCGTGACGCCCCGGCCGGATTCGCGCAGGATGAACCGGTCGCCGGGGAGCAGCGGAAGGCCGACGGGGAGGTGCACGCGCACGGCCCCGGTGGTGCCGGGTGCGATCTCCGTCGGACCGAGCACCCGCACCCGGGCCGGATACTCGCCCGAGCCGATGTAGGCCACGTGCGCACCCCGCCGGGTGACCGGCTGGGTCAGTGCCTCGAGCACGTCGAGGCGGCCGTCGAAGCGTTCGGTGACGTGCCACTGCCCGGCCTTGACGAGGACGTCGCCGCGTCGCAGGTCGTCATGGCTCACGCCACCGAGGTTGACCGCCACCCGATTGCCGGGGCCGACCTTGGTGCGTTCGGCGTGGAGACTCTGGAGCGCTCGGACCCTGACCGCGGCCCCGGACGGCAAGACCCGAAGTTCGTCGTCGACCCGGATCACCCCGCCGGTGAGGGTGCCGGTGACGACGGTGCCCGACCCCTTGGCCGCGAACACCCGGTCGATCCACAACCGGGGCCGCTTGTGGTCGGTGGCCGTGGGGGTGGCGTCGAGCAGATCGTCGAGCGCCACTCGGAGTGCGTCGATGCCGACCCCGTCGAGTGCGTCGACCTCCACGACGGGCGCACCCTCGAGGAACGTGCCGGCCACGCGGTCCTCGATCTCGAGCGCAGCCAGCTCGCGGAGCTCGTCGTCGGCCAACCCGACCTTGGTGAGCGCGACCAGGCCGTGGGTGATACCGAGCAGCGACAGGATGCGCAGATGCTCTTCGGACTGGGGCTTCCATCCCTCGGTGGCCGCCACGACGAAGACACAGGCATCGACGCTGCCCACGCCGGCGAGCATGTTCTTCAGGAAACGAACGTGGCCGGGCACGTCGATGAAGGCCACACCGCGTCCGGACGGGAGCGTGGCCGACGCGAACCCGAGATCGATGGTGAGGCCCCGCTCCTTCTCCTCGGCGAGGCGGTCGGGATCGGTGCCGGTGAGCGCCTTGACCAGGGTCGACTTGCCGTGGTCGACGTGGCCGGCAGTGGCGACGACGTGCATCAGGGCTCGCGCGGGGTCTCGCGGAAGGTCTCGCGCAGGGCGGCTGCGACCTCGGCATCGTCGTCGGGTTCGACGGTCCGCAGATCGATGATCGTTCGACCGTCGGCCACGCGACCGATCAGCGGCCGGGCCCGCCGGCGCAGCGTGGCGCGATGGTCACCGTCGACCGCGACACCGGCCGACGGGATGGCGACCTCGGGCAGCGTGCCGCCGCCGGGCGTGGACTCGGTGTCGATCGGATCCCCGACGCCGAGCGCCGTCGCCCGCATCCGCAGTTCGTCGACGGAGAGGGCAGCCATGCGCCAGAACGGGATCGCGTCGCCGTCGCCGCGCAGATAGGCCAGCGCGGTGGCCTGTAGCGCGCCGAGGACGAGCGATCCGGGCCGCAGTGCCCGGGCCAGTGGATGCCGCGAGATGGTGGCAACCAGATCGGCCCGGCCGGCGATGACCCCGGCCTGGGGGCCGCCGAACAACTTGTCGCCGGAGAACGTGACCAGGTCGGCGCCCGCTTCGAGGGTCTGACGGGCCGCCGGCTCCTCGGCCAGCCAGCCCGGGGGTCCCGACCGGAGCCAGCCGCAGCGCGAGTCGAGCAGGCCCGACCCGATGTCGGCCACCAAGGGCCGATCGATCGTGGCGAGCTCGGCGATGCGCGGTGCCTCGGTGAAGCCGATGATCTTGTAGTTGGACTGGTGGACCTGGAGCAGCATCCGCGCGTCGTCGCCGTGTTCGGCGACGGCCCGCTCGAAATCGGCGAGCCGGGTGCGATTGGTGGTGCCGACCTCGATCAGGCGGGCGCCGGAGCGCTCCATCACCTCGGGCACGCGGAAGCCACCGCCGATCTCGACGAGTTCGCCGCGCGACACCACCACACCCTTGCCGTCGGCCAGGGCGGCGAGCACGAGCATGACGGCCGCCGCACAGTTGTTGACCACGATGGCCGCCTCGGCCCCGCAGGCGCGGGCGATGAGCGCCGGCGCGGTGCCCATGCGCGAGCCGCGTTCGCCGGTGGTCAGGTCGAGTTCGAGATTGGAGTAGGTGGCGTCCTGGCTCCACGCCAAGGGGGCGCGGCCGAGGTTGGTGTGCAGCAGCGTGCCGGTGCCGTTGATGACCGGCATGAGCATCTTCCGCTGCATCGCCACGGCGCGACGGCGAGCGTCGGCGTGGGGATCCGGCGCCTCGTCGGCGATCGTCGCTCGGGCCGCGTCGACCAGCAACGGGTGGGGGAGGCCGACGTCGGCGATCGAGCGGGCCAGTGCGTCGACCGAGGGTGGACGATTCGAAACGGGATCGGAAGCAGCAGACACGGTCGGCTCAGCCTAGGAGGGCGACGTGATCGGCGACGGCCGCGAGCCCCCGCTGTGCGTTGCGGCGGAGGAACTCGGCGCCGCGTTCGTCGGCCGGGGTGACCACGGCCAGCGCGCTGACCGGGTTCGGCAGGTTCATCATGTGACCGAGCCGGTAGTCACGCCACAAGGCTTCGGCTTCGAGGTCGATGCCGAGTCCGGCGAGGGTCGAGCGATAGTGGTCGATCAGGGCGGGTTCGAGTCGGCGGCGGTCCTCGGTGCGCAACGAGCCGGCGCAGAAGAACGCGACGTCGTAGATCCCGCGCCCGTGGGCGGCGAGTTGGAAGTCGAGCAACACGGCCCGGTCGGGTCCGAAGCGCAGGTTGTCCAGACGGGCATCGCCGTGCACGAGGGTGCGATCGCCGGTCGAGAACTCGTGCACGGCCCGGTCGAAGTAGCCACGACCGAGCCGGGCCGCGGTGTCGATCTCGGCGTCGACGCCGCCGAGGCGGTCGACGCACATGCCCCAGGTCATGTCGAAGATCTGCCCGTAGCCGGCCACGACCGGGTCGGTGCTGGCCGGCAGCCATTCGAGCGTCGCGAGGCTGGCGTCGTTCCAGAACGCGGCGTGCCATTGCGCCAGGGCCGTGATGGCCGCGAACGCCTGGTCGTCGGTCGCCCCGGCCACGCCGTCGCCGGCGTCGTGGTCGTGAAGATCCTCGAGCAGCAGCCATCCCCGACCTGCGTCGTCGTCCCAATGCTGGGCGAGGACACGGGGCGACGGTGCGCGCTCCCATGGTCGGAGGTCGCGGTAGACGCCGGCCTCGCGACGGTCGTAACCGAACTGGTCGACGATCTCCTGGTTGGCCGGGATCGTCGTGGGGAGCTTGGCGACGACCGACGCGGGACCGTCACCGTCGACCCAGGTGAGGTGGACACGGGCGAGCGTGCCGAGGAATCCGGCGCCGTCGTCGATCGACTCGACTCGCGCCGCGGTGACCCGGCCGGTGGCGGCACCGGCGTCGACCAGGACCGTGCCGAGGGGTTCGGCCTGGAGATCGCCGAGGTCGCTGAACATGGGGGTCAGCCTAGGATGACGGGGTGTTCCGCTTCCTCGTGATCGCATTCATCATCGTGCCGATCATCGAGATCTACCTGATCGTGCAGGTCGATGCGGCCATCGGTGGATGGGAAACACTGGGTCTGCTCGTGTTCGACAGCGTCGTCGGCGCGTGGCTCGTGCGCCGCGAAGGATTCTCGATTCTGGCCAACGTCCGGGGCTCGCTCTCGAGAGGCGAGGCCCCCACAAATGACCTGATCGACGGCATGCTCGTGCTGTTCGCGGGCGCGCTGATGCTCACGCCCGGCTTCCTCACCGACGGCCTCGGCTTCCTGCTGCTGTTGCCCCCGACTCGAGCGGTGGTCCGCAACACCCTGAAGTCCCGCTTCACCGGTTCGATCAAGGTGGCCGGTTTCGGACCGGCCGGCTTCGGCCGCCGACCGTGGACCACTGTCGACAGCGACATCGTCGACGGCAGCCCGGTCGATGGCAGCACTGTGGATGATGACGACGACGACCCGCCGGGCTCGATCGAACTCGGCCCGATCTCGGACTGAGTTGGCCGTCAGGCGTCGGCGGCGTCGGTGAGCAGCGCCTCGAGTTGCGCGGCATCGATGGGTGGCGAGAAGAGGTAGCCCTGGGCGTAGCGGCAGCCGAGCTCCACCACGGCCGTCAGGTCCTGCTCGGTTTCCACACCGACCGCGCAGGCGTCGAGTGACCGGTCGAGGATGCCGCTGATGACCAGCTCGGCCCGCGCCCGACCCCGGTCGCCGTGCACACCGTGCACCAGCCGCTTGTCGAGCTTCACGAGATCGACACCGTCGGGCACCACGAGATCGGTATCGCTGGCGCCGATGAACTCGTCGATCGCCACGACCACACCGAGGGCGCGGAGCTGGGTGACGAGCCGGACGGCCGCACCCTTGCGATCGAGAACGGCGCGGTTGATCTCGAGGTGGAGACGCTCGGCCGGGAAGTCGGCTGCGTTGAGGGTGCGAGCGAGGGCCAGCGGGAACCGGCTGTCGCCGAGCTGTCGGTCCGACACGTTCACCGACAGGAAGATCGGGTCGTCGGTCTCGGGAAGATCGCGGATCGCCGCGGCGGCTCGTTCGAGCACCGTTTCCTCGATGCGGCGGATGAGGCCACCGTCCTCGGCCGCCTCGACCAGCTCACGCGGGTTGAGGTGCTCACCGTCGCCACCGATGATGCGGAGGAGCGCTTCCACGCCGACGATCCTTCGTGTCGATGTGTCGACGATCGGCTGGTAGTGGACCAGGATCGCGTCGTCGTCGAGCGCCCGGCGCAGCTGCTGGTCGACGGTGATGCGCCGCTCGACCTTGGTGCGGAGGTCCTCGTCGAAGACCTCGCAGCGGTCGCGGCCGAGCCCCTTGGCCTGGTACAGGGCAGTCTCTGCCTCGCGCATCAGGTCCTCGGCGCCTCGCTCGGCTCGACCGATCGCGATGCCGACCGACACGGTGAGTCCCGACAGCGGGGTGTCGATCTCCGCCTCGGCGCAGGCGAGGCGGAGGCGCTCGGCCACCGACATGGCCTCCGCGATCCCGAAGATCTCCGGGCAGACGACGACGAACTCGTCACCGCCGAGCCGGCAGATGGTGTCATCGGGCCGAAGGGTTCCGCCGAGATTGGCGGCGAGGTCCCGCAGGGCCTGGTCGCCGGCGCTGAAGCCGCGTGAGTCGTTGACGGTCTTGAACCGGTCGACGTCGAGAAAGAACACACCGACGCTGTGTTCGGCGTTGAGGCATCCCTGGAGGGCGCGGTCGAGCGTCTCCATCGCGTAGCGGCGTCCGGGCAGGCCGGTGAGCTCGTCGACGGTGATCTCGGGGTCGTAGTCGCCCACGAGCGTGGTGGCGCCACCGTCGTTGCCGAGGATGACGATGCGGACGTCGCGGGTGGACCCGTCGGTCTCGGCGACGCGGGCGAGGATCGTGGTGCCGAAGCCGGTGCCGCGGGACTCGGCCACCCGCAGCATCGTCGCAACGGTCACGATGTCATCGGGATGCATGCCGGTGGGCAGACCCATCGACCGCAGCTTCTCTTCGATCGCCTCGGGGTCGCCGACCTCCCGCACGCGGGTGGCGGCGGCGACGCGACGGTTCCAGGCTGTCATCTGCGACTACTCAGAACTGATTCCACAACGGTCCAATCGGCCCACCGGGTGGAGAGTTGAGGCCGACGTCTAGGCCAGATCCAGCTCGTCGAGGGCGGCCACTGCGGCGTCGAGCATGCGGGCGCTGCACCCGGCCATCTCGACCGGCGGCACGTGTTCCTCGGCGAGCGCCCGGGCGATCGAACGGAGGACGTCGGCCGCCGCTCCTTCGCCCAGCGCAGCCGGTTCGCCGATGTCGCCGCCCTCGCTCACGCCGGGCTCGATGGGCACGGCGCCCAGCAACGGCACGCCGATGTCGTCGGCCAGCGCCTGGCCGCCGCCGCTGCCGAAGAGGGTGTGGCGCGAGCCGTCGGGGGCGACGAACTCGCTCATGTTCTCGATCACGCCGACGATGCGGAGGTAGTTCTTTCGGCCCATGTCGGCGACCCTCGCCGCCACCTTCTGCGCGTTGCCGGCCGGGGTGGTGACGATGATCATCTCGGCCCGGGGCAGCATCTTGGCGAGGCCCATCTGCACGTCGCCCGTGCCGGGCGGCATGTCGATCAGGAGATAGTCGAGGTCGTCCGACCAGGCGACGTCCTGGCAGAAGTGCTGGACGGCCCGATTGAGCATGAGGCCGCGCCACATCAGGGCGGAGTCCTGTTGGGCGACGAGAAAGCCCATGGAGACGATCTCCAGACGTCCCTCGCCGATGTGGCGGATGAGCGGCGTGATCTTGCCTTCCTTGGCGAGCAGGTCGCCCTCGACCCCCAGCATGCGCGGGACCGAGAAGCCCCAGATGTCGGCGTCCATGACGCCGACGGCGAAGCCGGATTCGGCGAGTGCGGCGGCCAGGTTGGTGGTCATCGACGACTTGCCGACCCCGCCCTTTCCCGACGCGATCATGATCACCTTGGTCGTGGGTGGGACGGCGGTGTCGGGCGCGTCCTTGCTCACGTTGAAGCGGGCCTTCGACATCGCCTCGGACCGCTCTTCCTGGGTGAGTTCGCCCCAGCTGATCGTTACCCGGGTGACGCCGGGCAGGCTCGTGAGCCGGCTACGGATGTCCTTCTGGATCTGGGCACGGAGAGGACAGCCGCTGGTGGTCAGCGCGATGTCGAGATGGATGTGACCCGCGTCGTCGACCTTGGCGCTCTTGGCCATGCCGAGTTCGACGATGTCGCTGCCCAGTTCGGGATCGATCACTCCGCGCAGGAGTCCCATCACGTACTCGGGGGTCGGGGGTGCGGTGGGGGCCACGGTTCAAGGATACCGGCGGGTTCGGCCCGGCCACGGCGGGCGCGTAGGGGCCTGAGGAATAACGCCAGCTACACTCAGGTTCACCCATTCGAGCCGTTCGAATAGTTGGAGTAGCCAGATGATCACCCTCACCGAACAAGCAGTTTCCAAGGTCGACGAACTGATCAGCGCCGAAGGCGACGAAGGTCTCGCACTGCGAGTGGCCGTGCGTCCCGGTGGCTGCTCGGGCTTCTCCTACGAGATGTACTTCGACACCGATCGCGCGGCCGACGACATGGTCACCGCGTTCGGCAAGGTCGAGGTCGTCGTCGATCCCTCGTCGGCGCAGCTGCTCGAGGGCGCCACCCTCGACTACAAGGACGGCCTCCAGGACGCCGGCTTCGCGATCGACAACCCCAACGCGCAGAAGACCTGCGGTTGCGGTCAGAGCTTCAGCTGATCGACCTGACTGACTAGGTTGCGGTCCATGACGGATCGCAACTTCGACCCAGAGCTCGCGGAGATCGTCGAGCTGCTCCCGACCACGATCGACTGGGGTCCGGCCGAGTCGATGGCGGAGGCCCGCGCCTCGATGGCCTCGTGGGGCGTTCGGCCCGAACCGCGTCCCGACGTGACGCGTGAGGATCGGATGATCCCGGGCCGCGACGGCGACCCCGACGTGGTCGTGCGCGTCTACCGGCCCGTCACGTCACCGGCCGGACCGATGCCCGCGCTGGTCGAGATCCACGGCGGCGGATTCATCATGGGCGATCTGTCGATGATGGACGGTTTCTGCGATGTCGTGGCGGCCGAGTTCCCGGCGGTCGTCGTGAGCGTGAACTATCGACTCGCCCCGGAGGACCCGTACCCCGCCGGCGTCGAGGACTGCTACGCGGCGCTCCGGTGGCTGGCCGACAACGCGGCCGAGCTCGGCGTCGATCCGGCGCGGATCGCGGTGTCGGGTCAGAGCGCGGGTGGTGGCCTGGCGGCGGCCACGGCCCTTCTGGCTCGTGATCGCGGCGGACCGGACCTCTGCTTCCAACTGCTCGACATTCCCGAGCTCGACGACCGATTGGCCACACCGTCGATGCAACAGTTCACCGACACGCCGCTGTGGAATCGTCCCAACGCGATCCGGAGTTGGAGCTGGTACCTGGGCGACGACGAGGCGCCTGGTTCCGACGACGTGTCGTACTACGCCGCACCGGCCCGGTGCGAGAACCTGCACGGACTCCCGCCGGCGTTCGTGGCCGTGATGGAGTTCGACCCGCTGCGAGACGAGGGGCTCGTCTATGCGATGCGCCTGCTCGAGGCCGGGGTGTCGACCGAGATTCACGCGTATCCCGGCACGTTCCACGGCTCTGCCCTGGTGACGACGGCGGACGTGTCGAAGCGGCACGCCCGCGACAGCATGGGCGCACTTCGGCGAGCGCTGGTGCCTCAGACGAGCGCGAGCGCCTCGGCGAGCTCCGACCCGTCGTAGATCGCATCGAGGCGGCGGCGAATGATGCCGTCGGCACCGACCACGAAGAGCACGGGCTCGTACGTCAGCTCGTAGGCGTCGACGATCTCGGTGGTGTCGCCGCCGGTCCCGCTGGCCAGGCCCTCGTCGTTGTGTGGATCGACATAGACCTCGGCGTGGATCACCTCGAGATCGGTCCGGTCGGCCACGGTGTCGATGAGCAGCTCGATCACCGGGCCGCAGATCTCCGTCTGGCAGAAGCCGGGTGTGGCGATGCTCACCACGGCGGGCCGATCACCGGCCGCCAGGACGTCGACGAGATCGGCCTCGTGGAACGGGCATGGTTCGACTCGGGTGCAGAGCGGGTCGACCCCTCGGGCATCGGCCACGGTGGCGGTGTTGACCGCCGGGAGCCGGTCGCCGGGTTGCGGGACAGCCGTCTCGCCCGGCTCGAGCACCAGGAACGGGTGCTCGTAGGTGCCGGCGTCGTTGGTGAACACGGTCTGGTAGGTGCCGGCCGCGGGGGCCGTGAAGAAGATCGAGTAGTAGGGCGTGATCACGCCGGTGTCGCGGCGAATCGAGTCACCGCCGGCGATGAGGGCGCCGGACTCGTCGAAGATCTCGAGCTGAATGGTTTCGGGTGCGTTGGCCCGCATGATGTCGTTGCCGTCGTGGAGGACGTAGGCGAGGCGCTGCTCGACCGAGTGGACGAAGGGCGATGGCCCCCGCAGCCCATCGGAGAAGGACGGCACCAGTGCGGGAGTGCCGAGCGGCTCGAGCGTCGTCAACGTCGGTGCGGGGGAGCCGCTCTCGTCGTCGCCGCAGGCCGCGAGCAGACGGCCGGCGCCGGCCACTCCGACTGCGCCGAGAATGAAGGACCGTCGATCGAGTGGGCTCATGGTCCAAAACGCTAACCCGTCGCCATCCTCAACCTCCCCTCGGAGGCCGGGTTGCGGGCGCTAGCGTTCGCTCGATGTCGGAACCGATGCAGCTCTCCGTCGACGGCTCGACCGTCGAGGTGGTCGATGACACGGCCACCCTGCTCGACGTCCTGCGCGAGGTCGCCGGGGTCACGGCGGTGAAGGACGGGTGCAGCCCGCAGGGTCAGTGCGGCTGCTGCACCGTGCTCGTCGACGGCCACCCGCGGGTCTCCTGTGTCACCCCGGTGCGTCGGGTCCGCGGTCGCGAGATCACGACCACCGAGGGACTCCCCGACGACGTTTCCGCCGCGTGGGCCGCGTCGTTCTCGGCCACGGGCGGGAGCCAGTGCGGCTTCTGCACGCCGGGCATCATCTGCCGGTTCGAGGGGCTCCGGGCCAAGGGGGTCGATCACGACGATCGCGACGCCGCGGCCAAGGCGCTGCAGGCGCACCTGTGTCGTTGCACGGGATGGCAACCGGTGGTCGACGCGTGGGTCGCCTTCGGTTGTGCGTCACCCACGATCAGCGAGGGTGCGGCGGTGCGCGCCGCGCTCGAAGGTGGCACCCGCCAGGATGTGGGCCCGCATGTCGCCCTGGGTCGCGGCGGGTTCGCCGACGACACCGCGCCGGCTGACGCGTTGGTCGCCGTGCCGACCGACGACGGTTGGGAAGTGGCCGAGACCCACGCCGAGGCGCTCCGCCGGGCGGGCAAGGTGCAGGGCCGCCGCACCACTGCCGACTTCGCGCCGCCCATCGAGCTCCCGGCGGGGGAGTGGGTGCGGACGCTGCGCACCTCGTGGGTCGAGCCGGGCTATCTGGAGACCGACGCCGCGTGGTGTGAACCGGGTGGTGAGCCGGCGTCACCGCTGGAGAACGGTGGTGCGTTCGGTGGAAAGACCGCCAGCGAGGTGGGAGTGGTCGCGCGCCGCCTCGCCGACGAGCACGGCCGCGCCGTGCGGGTGCGCTATTCGCGAGAGGACGCGGTTCGCCGAGGTCCGAAGCGGCCGCCGATCGCGGCAGGGCTCGCGGCCGACGGATCGGGCATCGTCCGCGTCGCTCGCACCGCCGGCGTCGCCGCGGCCATCGCGTCCGTGGCCCCCGAGTTGCAGGTCGAGGAGGTCGACGTCGTCGGCCCGCCGACCAGCGCCGCCATTCGCGGCGCGGGTTGGGTCGAGGCGGCCGTGCTACTCGCCTCGCAGCGCGACGAGCCGGGTTGGATCTCGGCTCCCGCCGGGGGGTCGGCTCGGGCCTCGATCGCCGACGACGGCGCGATCACCGTCACCGTGCGACCGGGCGAGGTGCTCGACGAGACCGTGCTGCGGTCGTACTGCGTCGGCGCCGCGCACATGGGCCTGTCGTGGGTCACGAGCGAGTCGCTCGGCGTGGACGAGGCCGGTCGGATCCATGACCTGACCATCCGCAGCTTCGGCATCCTCCGCGCCGTCGACACGCCGCGCATCGAGATCATCATCGACGCCGCCGGTGCGCGCGGGCCGGCCGTGGCGGTCAGCGACGCCGTCTTCGCTGCTGTCGCCGCCGCCACGTGGCGCCACATCGGCTTTCCGCCTGTCTGGCCCACGCCGCACCCGCGATTGTCGGACACCACCCCGGCCTCGTCGTTAGGGTGAGGGCATGAGCACCCCCGTCGGTCCCTACACACCCATCGTTCGTGGTGGCGATCTTCTGTTCACGGCCGGTCAGGTCGGCATCACCGCCGACGGACTCGTCGAGGGTGGCGTCGAGGCCGAACTTCGTCAGGTGTTCGTGAACCTGCGCTCGGTGTTGTCCTCTGCGGGAGCGTCGCTCGCCGACGTGGTGAAGACCACCGTGTTCCTGGCCGACATGGGCGACTACGCCCGGATGAACGAGATCTACGTCGAGGAGTTCGGCGATCACCGTCCGGCGCGGTCGGCCGTCGCAGTAGCGGCGCTGCCGCTCGGCGCTCGCATCGAGATCGAGGCGATCGCCACGGTCTGAGTCGGAACGGTCCGGTGTGTGGCTGGCGGCCCGACGGGTCTGGCAGACTGCACCCCATGGACGTCGGAGCGATCATCATGGTTGTCGTGCTCGTCATCGTCATGCCGGTCGGCATCCTGTTGAGCATGATGGGGCTGGCCGGTGTGGTCGGGGGCCTGGTCGGGCGCAACAGCGACCTCGACAACGTCACCGACGACGGTGAGCCCAACGAGTACCTGCGGCTCTCCGACTCGAACCCCTACCGCGGCTGACTCGGCGGCCGCCGCCTGTCGGTCCGGCCCCGAACTGCAACGGGGGTCTGACCCCGAATGCAACGGTAGGACGTGACGGGGGTGCGCTGTGGAGGCCACCCCCGTCACGAACGGTGGGTCAGGCGGGCGTCGATTCCGCTTCGATGGCTGTGGTTCCGCCGGTACTCACGCTGATCTTGCGGGGCTTCGCCCGTTCGGCGACGGGAATGCGAAGGGTGAGCACGCCGTCGTCGAGGTTGGCTTCGATGGCCTCGCCGTCGAGACCGTCGCCGAGATGGACCTGGCGACGGAACTTCCCTCGGGTGCGTTCGGCGAGGTAGGTCCGGTCACCCTCGTGATCGGGCCAATTGCGCTCGGCGCTGATCGTCAGCACGTTGCGTTCGACATTGATGTCGAGGCTGTCGGGCGAGACGCCGGGGACGTCGATGTGCACCCACAGGTCCTGATCTCGACGGTAGGCGTCCATCGCCATCACGTTGCTGCCACCGGACCGGCCGGTCACGCGACCGGTGAGGGCATCGAGTTCGCGGAAGGGATCGTTCTGGAACAACATGTCAACTCCTTGTCTGGATCGATGGGTCTGGATCGATGGCCTTCTCAACAACTGAATACCTTTCAGTTATTCCGAAAGATAGCAATCCGGAATGAAAGGCACAACCTATTTTGCTATGGTCGCCACATGACACGCATCCGCCTCGACACGGCCGGTCTCACCGCCGCAGCGATCGATCTCGTCGACCGTCGAGGGTTCGACGAACTGAGTCTCTCGGCCGTCGCCAGCGGTCTGGGTGTCGGGCCCTCGGCCCTCTACACACATGTGGACGGTTTGTCGGGACTCCGAGAACTCGTGGCGTCCGAGGCCACTCGTGGTCTGACCCACGCGGTGCGCAACGCAGCCATCGGTACCAGCGGCGACGACGCCTTGCGCGCCGTCGGCCACGCCTACCGAGACTTCGCCGAGATGTTTCCCGGACGGTTCCTCGCCATGGTGAACGTCGCCGGAACCGGCGCCGCCATCAGTGAGGCGCGCGCCGAACTCGACGAGGTGTTCCAGCTCATCTATCTCGCCCGCGGTGTGGCCGATGCCGCGCCCACCTCGCGCAACGCGCGCGGTGCACTCCATGGGTTCCTCGTGCTGCACCACACCGGGGGTGGCCCGCACACCGACGACGACTTCACCGCGCTGCTCGACATGCTGTGCGCAGCGCGCTGAAGAAGACCGCGCTGATCAGGCCCAGCGCGAACGACCGAAGGAGTAGCCGACGGAGCGGATCGTCTGGATCAGGTTGGCGTGTTCTTCGCCGAGCTTGGCCCGGAGACGGCGGACGTGGACATCGACGGTTCGGGCGCCGCCGTAGTAGTCGTAGCCCCAGACTCGGTTGAGCAGCGTCTCGCGGGTGAAGACCTTGCCGGGGTGCGCGGCCAGGAACTTCAGCAGCTCGTACTCCATGTAGGTCAGGTCGAGTGGCTTGCCCTCGATGATCGCCTGGTAGGTCTCGAGGTTCATCGCCAGCGGGCCGTACTCGATGACCTCGACGTCGTCGCTGCGACCGGACCGACGGAACACGTGCTTGAGCCGCGTCTCGAACTCGACCGGATGGAACGGATGGACGCAGAAGTCGTCGAACAGGTCCTCGCGGGGATCGAGCTCCATGAGCTGGCCGCCGTTGACGAGCAGCAGCACCGAATCGACGTTGACGTCACCGTTGCGGATCGCCCGGCAGAAGCGAATGGCCGACTCGAGATCGGACCCGCCGGTGGCCATCACGATCGCGCCGATCCAGCCGTCGGCCGGTTCGTCGCGTCGCGCCGCGTCGATGTCGGACGCGGCCTTCCAGGCCCAGCCCCCGATGTCGAGGGCCTGGGCGAGCTCCGGTGGCACCGGCTCGGGGTGGACGAGAAGCGGTTCCATCACGTGCTCGGAAGGTAGCGCTCCAGCTCGAAGGGTGTGACTTGTGACTGGTAGTCGTTCCACTCGCGGCGTTTGTTGCGGAGAAACCATTCGAAGATGTGGTCGCCGAGCGCGGTGCGGACCAGGTCGGATCCCTCCATCACGTCGAGCGCTTCGTCGAGTGAGCGCGGCAGCGGTTCGATGCCGTGTTCGCGACGTTCCTCGTCGGACAGATCGAACAGGTTGAGCTTGGTTTCCTCGGGCAGCTGGTAGTCCTCGGTGATGCCCCGCATGCCGGCGGCGAGCAGGAGCGAGAGGGCCAGGTACGGATTGCAGGCAGGATCGGGCGCCCGGTACTCGATACGGGCCGACTCGGCCTTTCCCTTCTTGCGCACCGGGACCCGGACCAGCGCCGAGCGGTTGTTGCGGGCCCATGCGACGTAGGGCGGGGCCTCGGAGGTCTCGGCGATGCGCTTGTAGCTGTTGACCAGCTGGTTGGTGACGGCCGTGATCTCGCGAGCATGGCGCAGGATGCCGGCGGTGAACTGGCGAGCGGTCGGCGACCAGCCGTAGGGATCGTCGCCGTCGTGGAAGGCGTTGGCGCCGTCCTTGAACAGCGAGAGGTGCGTGTGCATGCCCGACCCCTGCACACCGTTGAGCGGCTTCGGCATGAAGGTGGCGTAACAGTCTCGCTCGAGGGCGATCTTCTTCACCACGAGACGCAGCGTCATCAGATTGTCGGCCACGTCGAGCGCCTCGGTGTAGCGGAGGTCGATCTCGTGCTGGCTCGGCGAATCCTCGTGGAAGGAGTACTCGACGGGAATGCCCATCGCCTCGAGCATGTGGATCGTTCGCTTGCGGAGGTCGCTCGAGACGTCGGCCGTGGTCAGGTCGAAGTAGGACGCACGGTCGAGGGGTTGGGGCTTGCCGTCGGCCGGGTCGCCGGAGGCGAAGTAGAAGAACTCGACCTCGGGAGCGGCGAACATCGAGTAGCCGTGGGTGCGGGCCTCCTCGAGATTGCGGCGCAGGACCTGGCGTGGATCGCCGACGAAGGGCGACTCGTCGAGGTTCTGGATGTCGCAGAACATGCGGGCCGACGGTTCGTCCTCCTTGGCCCACGGCAGCAGCTCGAACGAGCGGGCGTCGGGCCGGGCGAGCACATCGGATTCGTGCACCCGCGAGAATCCGTCGATCGCGGTGCCGTCGAACTGCACGCCGTCGGCCAGCGCGGTGTCGAGTTCGGCCGGGGTGATCGCCACCGACTTGAGTTGACCGACGACATCGGTGAACCAGAGGCGGATCAACCGCACCCCGCGTTCTTCGACAGTGCGAAGTACGTATTCCTGCTCGCGTTCCATCTTCTCTCCCGGCGACGGGTCGCTCGTAGCTTGCCGCAATTCGGCGACGACCATGACTGTGACATCCTCGCCGGCGTTCGTCGCTCGCGAACCGGGGTCGTTCACACGGCGTTCACAATTGCGAAATGGTCGGGAAATCCGGTCTTGGAATCGTGATGCCCGGCTCATGAGAACGAGCCGCTTCCTACGACTTCCTCAAAGAGGGGACACCAATGGCCTATCAGGCTGAATACCTGTGGATCGACGGCACCGAGCCGACACGTGAGATCCGCGGCAAGACCAAGATCCTCGCCGACGGCGACACGCCCGGCACCTGGGGCTACGACGGCTCCAGCACGAATCAGGCGACGGGCGACAATTCCGACGTCGTCCTGAACCCCGTCTTTCAATGTCCTGACCCGATTCGCGGCGGTAACAACATCCTCGTCTTGTGCGAGACACTGCTCACGGGCGACATGTCGCCCCACCCGACCAACACCCGGGCGAAGGCCCGCGAGGCGCTCGACAAGTACGGCGATCAGGAGCCGTGGTTCGGCCTCGAACAGGAGTACACCCTGATCAACCCGGGCACCGGTTGGCCGGCCGGCTTCCCGCCGAACGGCTTCCCTGCTCCGCAGGGCCCGTACTACTGCGGTGTCGGCGCGCTGAAGATCCATGGCCGTGACCTGATCGAAGAGCACACGCAGGCGTGCATCGACGCCGGCCTTGCCATCTCCGGCACCAACGCCGAGGTCATGCCCGGCCAGTGGGAGTTCCAGATCGGCCCCGCCGACACCGTCACCGTGGGCGATCACCTGTGGGTCGCGCGTTACCTCCTCTACCGTCTGGCCGAGGACTACGAAGTCGAGGTGAGCATCGAAGCCAAGCCGATGAAGGGCGACTGGAACGGCGCCGGCATGCACACCAACTTCTCGACCAAGGCGATGCGCGAGAGCTACGACCCGATCGTTGCGGCGTGCGAGGCGATGGGTGCCGAGGGAGTTCCCGCCAGGCACCTCGAGGGCTACGGCATCGGTATCGAGGACCGCCTGACCGGCGCCCACGAAACCCAGCGCTTCGACCAGTTCAGCTACGGCGTGTCCGACCGCGGTGCGTCGATTCGCATCCCGTGGCAGGTCGCCAAGGAAGGCAAGGGCTACATCGAGGATCGTCGCCCCAACGCCAACGCCGACCCCTACGTCGTCGCCACGCTGCTGACCAACACCATCTGCAGCGCCCTCGCCTGACCCGCGACACCTCCCAACCCCCCATCAAATTGAGGCGGGTTTGCCACCGCAGCGGTGGTGAACTCGCCTCAATTTGCGGGTTTTGGGGGGATTGTGGGTTTTGGGGGGACTTGGACCTGTCAGTAGGGGCCGGGGCCGGGGTCTTCGCAGAGCTGAACCATGGCCTTGCCGGTGTTGGCGCCGGTGAACAGGGAGTTGAGTTGTCCGACGCAGCTCTCGAGCCCGTACTTCAGGTCGGTCTTGTAGTCCATGCGTCCCTCGGCCGCCCACTCCCACATCTGGTCCCAGGCCTCGGGGTAGCGCTCGACATAGGCGAGCCCCTGGAAGCCGGCCATCTTGGCCCGCTTGTTGATGAGGTTCAGATAGTTCGACGGCCCGGGCGGTCGGCCCTTCTCGTTGTACATCGAGATCGCGCCGATGATCACGACGCGAGCGCCGATGGCGAGACGGCGCAGCGCGACGTCGAGGATCGGCCCGCCGACATTGTCGAAGTAGATGTCGAACCCCTTCGGTCGGATCTCCTTCAGCCGCGCCGCGAGATCGTCGGTGCGGCGGTTGAGGCACACCTCGGCGCCGAGCGACTCGACCCAGCGGCACTTCTCGTCGGATCCGGCGATGCCGACGACCGTTGCGCCGAGATTGCGGGCGACCTGCACGGCGACCGACCCGGTCGAGCCGGCGGCCGCCGAGATGAGGACCGAGTCGCCCTCCTCGATCTCGCCGAGGTCGGTGAGCCCGAAGTAGGCCGTGGCCGCGGGCGACGAGATGACGGCCATCTGGAACACCGCGT
Source organism: Acidimicrobiales bacterium (assembly GCA_040219515.1). Taxonomy (NCBI): domain Bacteria; kingdom Bacillati; phylum Actinomycetota; class Acidimicrobiia; order Acidimicrobiales; species Acidimicrobiales bacterium. Next base: position 141,088 of record JAVJSI010000018.1, on the reverse strand, counting down.
CGTGCTCGGGCGGGAAGGCGTTGACCAGCGGACTGTCACCATCGGCGACCACCCAACTGCTCCATCCCGGCAGACCGCCGCCGCACCACGAGCCCACCTCGATGTCGGGATGGTTGCTCTCGATCACGCGTCCCATGCCGCCGCCCCGCACGGCTTCGCCGATCTTCACCGCCGGCAGGTAGCCCTCGCCCTCGTCGAGCCACGACCGCACCGCCGCGTCCATCTGGAGATACACCATGCGCAGCAGGATCTGACGATCGCCGAGCTCGGGCATCTCACCCTCGACGATCTCGACATCGTCGTTGGTCAACATCCCGTCGGGGCGTTGCCGGAGGACGACCTGGCGGTTGACCCGCGCGAGCGGTTCGGGGAGATCTGACAGGGCTGGTTCGGTCATGGCGCGAGCTTCGCGCGGCGAGGCCCCCGGCCGCCCGTCCGTCGGCCGGTCGATCAGTGCAACGACTCGATGAGGTCGGCGATGTCGGCGGTGGTGGTGAGCGGGTTGACGATGCAGATGCGCAGCACGGTCTCGCCCTGCCATGCGGTGGGCACCACGAATGCCTGTCCGCGGTCGAGCAGCGCTGCGCTCCACGTCGCGTAGTCGGCGACCCCCCATCCGAGTCGACGGAACACGACGACCGAGAGTTGTGGCTCGAGTACGAGCTCGCACGACGGGTCGTCGCGGATGAGGTCGGCCGCGGCGTGGGCGGTGGCGAGGGTCTGTTCGATCGCGGCGACGTAGGCGTCGGTGCCGTAGGTCGCCAGGCTGAACCACAGTGGCAGGCCACGAGCGCGTCGCGACAGGTGGTGCGCGTAGTCGCTGGCGTTCCAGACATCGTCGTCGTGCAACACGTCGAGGTACTCGGCGTGCTGGGTGTGGGCGGCCTTCGCGATCTCTGGATCCCGGTAGAGCAGCGCGCACGAGTCGAACGGGGCGAAGAGCCACTTGTGGGGATCGACGATGAGGCTGTCGGCCCGTTCCACCCCATCGAACCGGGCCCGCACGCTGGGGGCGGCCAGCGCGGCGCCGCCGTAGGCCGCATCGACGTGGAACCAGAGATCGTGGGCCTCGCTCACCGCGGCGATCCCGGCGAGGTCGTCGACGATGCCCGCGTTGGTCGTGCCCGCGGTGGCGACGACCGCGCAGACCCGGTCACGGTCGGGGCCGTCGAGCGCCTCGAGGGCCGCGGCCAGTGCGTCACCGCCGAGGCGACCGTCGTCTTCGGCGGCCACGGCCAGCACGTCGGCGTCCATGACCATGCCCGCCTGAGCGATCGACGAGTGGGCGCCCGACGAGGTGACGATCAGCGCACGGGTGGAGTCGACGCGGCCGCCGGCACGAGCACGCCAGCGCCACCGGGCCGCCATCAGCGCACTCAGGTTCCCGGCCGTGCCGCCGCTGACGAACACGCCGCCGGCCGACATGGGCATGCCGGCGAGGTCGGCGATCCAGCGCAGCGCGGCGTTCTCGGCCGCGATGGCGCCGCCGCCCTCCATCCACGAACCCGCGTAGATGCTCGACGCGCCGACCACGAGGTCGAACAGCACGGAGGCCTCGGTGGGTGCGGCGGGCACGAACGACAGGAAACGCGGATGGTCCGTCGAGATGCAGGCCGGCGCGAGGTCGACGGCGAACCGTTCGAGCGCGTTCAGGCCACCGATACCGGAGGCCGTGATGGTGCCGTCGACGACGGTGCGCAGCTCGGACTGATCCCGGGGCGCGTCGAGCGGTGGTGGGTTCATCGCAATGCGTTCGACGGCGTAGCGGACGATCGCGTCGGTCAGCGCCTCGAGTGAGGGATCGTGACCGTGCATGACAGAAGTCTTGCACTGTCGGCCGAGAAGGTCCGGTGATCCCGTCTGGTCTTACGATGGTGTGATGAGTCCCGCAACAGCCAGAAGCGCACCCACGCACCTGCGGGTCGCCGTCTGTCAGATCAACACGACGGTCGGCGATCTCGACGGCAATGTTGCGCTCGCGCTCGACGCGCTCGCCGAGGCCGGAGAGGCCGGCGCCGACGTTGCGGTGATGCCGGAGATGACCATCACCGGCTACCCGCCCGAGGATCTCCTGCTCAAGCCGGGGTTCGTGGCCGACTGCCGGGCTGCGCTCGAGAAGTTCGCCGCGCAGACCGGTCGCTGCGCCGTCGTGATCGGTTTCGCCGACGGTGACGACGAGCCGGGACGGTCGGTGCAGGACGTCGCCGGGGTCACGCACTTCAACGGCGTGTGGAACGCCGTGGCGATCTGCGCCGAAGGCCGCGTCTTCGGCACGTACCACAAGCGTCATCTGCCGAACTACGACGTCTTCGACGAGCTGCGCCACTTCCGCCCCGGCGATGAAGCGCTCGCCCTTTTCGACCTCGCCGGCGTTCCCGTGGGGGTCACCCTGTGCGAGGACTCGTGGATCCCCGACGGCCCCGTCAGCCAGCTCGCCCGCGGCGGCGCCCGCCTCGTGCTCAACATCAACGGTTCGCCGTTTCGCGAAGGCAAGCAGGCGGTGCGAGAGCAGGTCATCACCGACCGGGTGCTCGAAGCGGGCGTGCCCGTCGTCTACGCCAACCTGGTCGGTGCCCAGGACGAGCTGATCTTCGACGGCGGATCGTTCGTGGTCGCCGAGGACCGCGACGGTGCCCATGTCGTCGCCCGCTGCAACTCCTTCGTCGAGGGCGTCGATGTGTTCGACATCGAGCTGCCGCCGGCCCGCACCACCATGGACACCTATCACGTGGTGCCGGTCACCCCGCCGCACGCGACCCTCCGTCCGCTCATCCCGGCACCGATGGTGCCGCGCCTCGATCCGTTGGCCGAGCGCTGGGAGGCGCTGGTGCTCGCCACGCGCGACTATGTCCACAAGGCCGGCTTCGAGAAGGTCTGTCTCGGTATCTCCGGCGGCGTCGACTCGTCGCTCACGGCGGCGATCGCGGTCGACGCCCTCGGTCCCGACAACGTCCACGGCATCCTGTTGCCGTCGCGTCACTCGAGCGATCACTCCCTCGCGGATGCTGCAGCGCTGGCGGCCAACCTCGGTATCGCCACCACGACCGTGCCGATCGAGCCGGCCCACGCCGCCCTCACCGAGATGCTCGTCGGCCATGTCAGCGACGGCGCGATCGAGGTCGGCGACCTGACCGACCAGAACCTCCAGGCCCGCATCCGCGGTGTCGTCTGGATGGCGATGGCGAACGAGCACGGCTGGCTGGCGCTCACCGCGGGCAACAAGTCCGAGGCCGCGGTCGGCTACTCCACGCTCTACGGCGACACCGCCGGCGCGTTCGCGGTGATCAAGGACGTGTGGAAGCTGATGGTCTACGAACTGGGTCGGTGGCGCAACCAGGTGGCCATCGCCGAGACCGGCGCACCCGTCATCCCCGAGTCGGTGCTCACCAAGGCGCCCTCGGCCGAGCTTCGGCCCGGCCAGACCGACGACCAGTCGCTGCCGCCCTACGAGGTGCTCGACCCGATTCTGCGGGCCTACGTCGAGGACGACCGCACGGTGACCGAGATCGTCGCGATGCAGCTCGCCGATCGAGAGGTCGTCGAACGTGTCTGCCGGCTCGTCGACATGGCCGAATTCAAGCGTCGCCAGACCCCGCTGGGGGCCCGCCTGACCAAGAAGGCGTTCGGCCGCGATCGACGCATGCCCATCATCAATCGATACCGCGGCTAATTTCGCCGGGTGGCCGTGGGTTGGACGGCCGATCGACGACCGTTCCGGGAGGATGGGTGCATCAGGGCTTGACGGCGGTGGAGACCGCGCAGCTCGCGGGCGAACTCCACTGGGTCGCGGCGCGACTCTTCGAGGTGCTCGGACTCTGGGCCGGCGAGGCCGACCGGCCCGACATCGCCGTGTCGCTGGCGACCTCGTCGAGACACCTCGGATGGCACGCCGACGACCTGCTCGAACTCATGCCCGAGTCCGTGCTGCTCGAGGACGACGCGCAGAGCCGTCCGCATGCGCCCGAGGTGGCCGACGCGGTCGAGGCGATCCGGGCCATTCCCGGTTCGATCGAGCGTCTCGCGGTCGCCAATCGGGTGCTGTTGCCTCGCGTGGCCGCCCGGTGTGTGGCCGTCGAGCGCGCCGCCGCCAATCACAGCGACGCGCCGTTCGCGCGGGTGCTGGCGTTTCTTCTCGCCGATCTTCGCCGCGACCGCGACGACGGTGAAGCTCTGCTCGGTCAGCTGCTCCTCGATGTCGACGCAGTCGAGCAGATCAATGTGCGGGTGCTCGAGGCAGAGTCACGTCTCGTCGCCGTGGGCGGGCTGCTGCCGGCGCGCATCCAGCGGTGAGGCCGGCGGACATGGGTCGTGCGGCCCAACTGTCACGATGACGAGAGTCTTGCTCATGATCGGTGCCGCTCGCGCCGACCACTGAGAGGCACAGCGTCGACGACGATGCCAACGCGGGTTCGTTCCCAACGCGAGCTCATCGGTGGTGGATTCACGTTCGCTGGGTATCGTGCATCAACTAGCCGGTAGCGACGAGAGGGCAACTCTGTGGCGAAGGAACGTGTCGAGCGGGACGAAGAAGACCTGGTTCGGCTGTACCTCACCGATATCGGTCAATACCCCCTTCTCACGAAGGAGGACGAAGTCCGCCTCGCACAAGAGATCGAGGGCGGCACCGAAGCACGGACCGAGATGGAGACCACCGAGGGTGAGCTCACACCGGCCAAGAAGCGCGAACTGCGCCGTGCCATCCAGAAGGGTGAAGCCGCCGAGCGCACCTTCGTGCAGTCCAACCTGCGACTCGTCGTCTCGATCGCCAAGAAGTATCAGGCCTCCGGTCTGCCGCTGCTGGATCTCATCCAGGAGGGCAACCTCGGGCTCATGCACGCCGTCGAGAAGTTCGACTGGCGCAAGGGCTTCAAGTTCTCGACGTATGCCACCTGGTGGATCCGTCAGGCGATCACCCGTGGCATCGCCAACACCGGCCGCACCATCCGCCTCCCGGTCCACGCCGGCGACACCCTCGCCCGACTCCAGAAGGCCCGTGCTCGCCTCGAGCTGAAGTACGGCCGCCCGGCCACGCTCTCCGAGCTGGCCATCGAAGTCGAGATGCCCGAGGAAAAGGTCACCGAGGCCCTGCGCTTCGCGGCCGAGCCGCTCTCGCTGTCCGAGCCGTTGCGTGAAGACGGCGACGCCGAACTCGGCGATGTCGTCGAGGACAAGGGCGCCGACTCTCCGTTCGAGAGCGCGGCCACCTCGCTGCTGCCCGACGAGATCTCCCGCCTGCTGGCACCGCTCGACGAGCGCGAACGCGAGATCCTGAAGCTGCGCTTCGGTCTCGACCGTGGCGAGCCCCGCACCCTCGAAGAGGTCGGCGAGCACTTCAACCTCACCCGCGAGCGCATCCGTCAGATCGAAGCTCGCGCCATGTCGAAGCTGCGCCACCCGTCGAGCGACACCGGCGCCCGCGACCTCCTCAGCGTCTGAGCGATCTTCTCAAATCTCGGTACCCGCGGACTGCGTCAGTGAGCGGTTACGTCGCTACGCTGCGCGGTCATGGTCCACCCTGACGCTGTCGCCTCCATTCCGTCGAAGAAAAAGGTGTGGCCGCTGGCCCTCGGGGTCGGCGTCGTGCTGTTCCTCGTCGGTGCCGTTGGCGCCTGGGCCTTGAGTTCCTCCGACGACGACGAGACCGCGTTCGAAGGCGAAGTCTTCGTGCAGGAAGCGGGCGAGATCTTCCTGGAACCGGCCGACGAAGTGGGGCCCGAACCCTTCGCGTCCACGGCGTTCGCGTCGGCGCCGCTGCCCGAACACACCGCCCAGGATGCTCCGGCGGAGGAGTCGACCACCGAGATCACGACGTCGGACGGGCGCACGCCGGGGCTCTACGGCGGCAGCACCGACAACACGGTGTGTGATCCGGCGGCGATGATCGAGTTCCTCGTTGCCAATCCGGACAAGGCCGCCGCCTGGGTCGCGGCGCTCAACACGGATCCCGATGTGACATCGCTCAACGGTGGGCTGCTGACCGTCGACGACCTGCCGACCTACATCGGCGGGCTGACACCGGTCGTCCTCAGCCACGACACCCGGGTGACCAACAACGGCTTTCGCGACGGCAAGCCCACCCCACGACAGGCGGTGTTGGAGAAGGGCTCAGCGGTTCTCGTCGACGCCAACGGAATCCCACGGGCGCGCTGCTACTGCGGCAACCCGCTGACGGCCCCGGTGCCCTCGCCGGTCTCCCCGACCTACACGGGCGGTTCCCCCGACTGGAACATCCCCACCGATCTCCAGGTGATCAGTCCGCCCGCCACTCCGTCGAACGATCCGCTCCAGGTCACGCCGCCCGGCAATCCCAACGGCCCGCTGTCCCCGTTGTCGCCGCCGGTTTACACGACGTGCCCCTTCAGTGATGCGGCCCTGTGTACGGAGTTCATGCGCGTCTTCGGCGAAGCCACGACCACGACGACCAGTACCACCTCCTCGTCGACCACCAGCACGAGCACGACCACCAGCACGACCACCACGACGACGACCTCCACGGCTCCTTCAGGAGGCGCGTCGGACCCGGTGTTGTCGGATGTCGCTGTCCGCGCGAACCCGAGCGACGACGGAAACTGTTCGGGCCAGGTCCCGGAGTGGCGCGGCTACATCGTCACCGGTTCGTACTCCGATCCTGATGGCGATGCCGGTGTCGTCCTCACCGCCGACTACGGCGACGGCTACGAGGATGCGAGCTCGTACACGACGTTCACCGGCGACGGTGGAAGCGGATCCTTCGAGATGACCATCTGCACGGTGCCGGGCAACACGGTGGCGCTGATCCTCGGTGACATGCTCGGGAACGGGAGCAACGAGATCCGAATCGCGATGCCGTAGCAGCGCGCGCCTCCCGTCCCCCCACTCACCGAACGACCGATAGAGGATCCACGATGGAACCGCAATCTCCCCCGAACCAGCCGCCCACATCGACGCCGGTTCCCACCGAGTCGAAGCGATGGCCGATCGTCGTGGCGACCGGGCTCGTCGGCCTCCTCGCCGGCGCTGCCGTCGGCTGGTTCGTCCCCGACCTGATCGACGACGACACTGCTGACGACGTGGCGGCGGAGACGGAGATCACTGCGCCGCCCGAGACGGTCGCTCCGGTCGAGACCACGCTCCCCGCCGGCACGCCACCGCCGGGGACGGTGCTGGTCGCACACCACGACGGGACCTTCCAGGTGGCGGTCCCCGAGGGCTGGGAAGCGACGAGCACGTACTTCATGGTGCAGGAGAACCCGACCCTCTCGGCGATTGCCGACCCGACGTCGGATGACGGCTACTATGCCGCGGGCGGTCTCGGAGTGAATCACCTCGCCACGTCGGGGACCACCCCGGAGTCCGCTCTCGATGCGCTCCCCGCGTCGTCTCGTTGTCCTGACATCGAGCCGCGGGAGGACTACGCGCACGGCTCGTTCGTCGGGCGGATCGAGCGCGCCTCGGGCTGCGCCAACGGCTACGAGCTGTGGCGCATCGCCGTGCCGCTGGAGGACGGTTCGGTCCTGGTGGTCGCCGGTGCGGTACTGAGCGACGACCCGAAGGTGCTGAACGACGCACTCGACACCTTCGCGCCGGTCGTCGAGGAATCGGCCGAGGTCGTGCGGTACGCCGATTGCATGGAGATCGAGGAGTCCGACGATCCGAGCTTTCCGTACACGATGAAGGCATTCAACTATTCGGGAGCCGACATCACATACGGGTATGTCGATCCGGGAACCGGTCAGCCGACCGAGGATCTGGAACTCCTCGCCGGGTTCAACATCTTCAGATTCTCGAGAGAAGGCGACACCTACCGGTTCAACCTCCCGGCGGGACCCGCGGACTACGTGGTCACCAGCGAGCCGACACAGTGTGTGTTGGTGACGCCCGACGGAGTGTCGACACGTCCGTCCTCCGACGGCTGAACTCGCCGGGCCCGAGTTCTGACACCGTTCTTACCCGGCCGGTGTACAACGGTCACATGGTCAGTCGTCGGAGCTTCCTGGTCGGTGCCGCCGCCCTCGGCGGGTCGCTCCTCACCCCAGGGTGCACCCGAGATGAGGTTGGCGAGTCGTCCCCGGTGACGACGACCACGACGCCCACGCCCACCACCACGACGACCGTGCCCGAACTCTGGGCGGCGGCCGACTTCGGCGAGTTGGACGCCTTGCTCGACGAGACCGACACGGCGTCCTTCGTCGTCGTCGACGGGGACCGGACGATCCACGAGTGGTACCGCGACGACACGTCGCACACCCAGGACATCGCCTCGGCGCAGAAGAGCGTCCTCTCGTTGCTCGTCGGTCGGGCGATCGCCGATGGTCTCTTCTCGCTCGACACGCGGATCGACGACGTGCTCGGGACCGACTGGACGCCCGGTGGTCAGAGCGCGTCCATCACGGTCGAGCATCTCCTCACGATGACGAGCGGGCTCGACGACGCCCTCGCCGTCGTACGCGAGCCGGGCGTCGCATGGTTGTACTCCGGCGCATTCGCCCGACTCTTCGACGTGGTGACGCGAACCTCGGGGCGAGCGTCGACGGCGAAGGACCTGAACGACCTCGCCTCGGAGTGGCTCTTCGCGCTGGTCGGCGCCGACGGTGCCGGTTTCTACGAGCGCCCGTTCGGTGGGCCGTATGCCCGGTTCGGGCTGCGCTGCACGGCCGGCGACCTGATCGAGATCGGTCGCGGTGTCCGCGATCGATCGATTCCCGGCGTGCCGGCCGAGTGGTACACGGCATCGTTCGCAGCCACTGCGTTGAACCAGTCCTACGGCTATCTGTGGTGGTTGAACGGCCAGGCGACCTTCCGGCTGCCGGGTCGGGAGCGCCGGGAACGGCCCGGACCGTTGGTCCCCAGCGCGCCGTCCGACGCCGTCGCCGCGCTCGGCAAGGACGATCAGAAGCTCTACATCTCGTCCGCCACGGGACTCGTCGTCGCTCGCCAGGGCGGCCGAGCCGATGCCGGGACACGGGCGTCGCTCTCGGGATTCGACGAACGGCTGTGGGCGCTGCTCGCGGAACTGCGCGGCTGACCGCCCGAGCAGTGATGGCGGAGGTGGACGGGAATCGAACCCGCCGGACAGGGATCACCCATCCCACCCGCTTTGAAGGCGGGGGAGCCCACCAGGCGCTCGGACACCTCCGCTCGGCAAGCTATCGGCTGCGTCGGCGTTCCGGCCGCGAGGACATTCCTCGTTCCGGTCGCTAGCGTCGACGTCATGTCGAAGAACCGCATCATCCTCATCGTCGTGCTGCTCGCCCTGCTGGGCGTGCTCGCCAAGAAGGTGCAGGACGACTAACCCCGTTCAGAACGGCCAGCGCCGCTTCGGCTTCTGACGGCGGGTCCGCCACAACAGCGCCGCACCCGATGCCAGGCCGATGCCGAGCGCGCCGGCGCCGATCACGGCGGGTTTCGGTGTCGGAATCGACCCCTCGCGCAACGGTCGGGGATTCTCGAACGTACGGATCTCCCATCCGCGGGTCTCGGCTTCCTTGAGCAGCCCCCGGTCGGGATTGACGGCCACCGGATGGCCGACCGCCTCGAGCATCGGCAGATCGGTGATCGAGTCCGAATAGGCGAACGAGCGCGAGAGGTCGAGGTGATGGAGATCGGCCTCGCGGTCGATGGCCTCGACCTTGTGCACCCCGGCGGAATAGAACTCGACCTCACCCGTGTAGCGACCGTCGGCATCGACGCGGGCCCGGGTGGCGATCGCGTCGTCGACCCCGAGGTGGCGAGCGAGCGGCAACACGATCTCCTCGGGTGATGCCGACACGAGATAGACCCGCCGGCCGGCATCACGATGTGACTCCATGAGTTCGAGTGCCTCGGCGTAGACGAGCGGATCGATCACCTCGGTCAGGGCGTTGTCGACCAGGGCGGAGATCTTGTCCTTCTCCCAACCCACGGCGATGCGCAGCGCGGTCTCGCGCATCTTCTGCATGCGGCCCTCGTCGGCGCCGAGGTAGCGGAACACGATCTGCCCCCAGAGCCCGCGCACCACCAGCCAACGGTTCAGCAGGCCTTCCTGTTGCAGGCGCGGCCCGAAAGCGAGCATCGCCGCCTTGGCGATGACCGTCTTGTCCAGATCGAAGAAGGCGGCTTCGACCGGCTCGGCTGTGGGGGTCGCCATGACGTCAGCCTACGGACCGGGCGACGAGGGGGTTGGCCGGAGGGGGTTGGCAGTGTCAGTGGGTGCCCGTATGTTCTGGGTCAGCGACTTCCCCCGTCGAGCTGCTTCGTTCTGAAGCACTGTTCCGGGAGTCGTCATGTTGCAGGTTTGTTGGTCGCCCAAGGGCGGGTCGGGCACGTCGGTCGTCGCCGCCGCGATCGCCGCCCAGTCCGCCGCGGCGGGGAACGAGACGTTGTTGGTCGACCTGGCCGGCGACCAGAGCGCCATCTTCGCGGTGGCGGAGGGAGAGGGCATCGGCGACTGGTTCGCCGCGGCCGACGAGGTCGGTCTCGATTCCTTGCGCTCGCTCGAGGTCGAGGTCGTGCCGGGGTTGCGCCTGCTCCGTCGCGGCGCGGCTCCTGCGGGGCAGTGGTCGGCCGAGCGGATGGCCGTGGCGATGACGCTCTTCGCCGGTCGGTCCGACGTGGTCGTGGTCGACTGTGGCCGCGAGCCGTTGGGATCGCTCCCGGCCGGTGCGGCCACCACCATGGTCACCCGGGCCTGCTACCTCGCGCTCCGGCGGGTCCGCGACGAGCGTGATCCCTCGGCCCACGTGGTGCTGATCGAGGAACCGGGGCGGGCGTTGTCGCGTCGCGACATCGCCGCGGCAGTGGGAGAGATCGACGTCGTGATCCCGTGGGATCCGGCGGTCGCCCGAGCGGTCGATGCCGGCATGCTCGCCACCCGGGTGCCCCGATCACTGCGGCCGTTGCGACGGCTCGCCGAATCGAGCGGCCGGGTCCGTTCGTGATCGACGCCGATCTGGTCACCCGCATCCATCGCCGCCTCGTCGAGGACGGTGGCGATCTGCGTCTGGCCGGCGAGATGCTCGACGCCGAGGCGCCGTTGCTGACGCCGGATCAGCGGGCCGAGTTCGCTCGCCAGATCGCGGCCCGGTTCTCCGGGTTCGGCGCGATCGACCATCTCCTGCACGACCCCGAGGTGAGCGAGGTGATGCTCAACGGTGTCGGCCCGGTGTGGGTCGAACGCGATGGCGAGGTCGAACTCACCGAGGTGCGGATCGACGCCGACGAGTTGCAGCTCCTCGTCGAGCGGATCCTCGCGCCGATCGGGCGGCGGCTCGACCCCCTGCGTCCGTGGGTCGACGGACGTCTGGTCGACGGCAGCCGGGTCAACATCGTGGGTCCGCCCATCGCCCCCGACGGACCCTGCGTCACGATCCGGCGCTTCGTCGTGCGGCGGCCGACGTTGGCCGAGTTCGCGTCCCCGGGGGTGGTCGAGGTGTTGCGCCACCACGTGAGCGACGGCGCGACGATCCTGGTGAGCGGCGGCACCGGTGCCGGCAAGACCACGCTGCTCAACGCGTTGGCCGGCGAGCTCCCCGACGAGACCCGGGTGGTCACCGTCGAGGACGCGGCCGAGCTGGCCCTGCCGCTCGCCAACGTCGTGCGGCTCGAGTGCCGTCCGCCGGGGCTCGAGGGCACCGGGCAGGTCGAGACCCGCGACCTCGTCAGGGTTGCTCTGCGGCTCCGGCCCGACCGACTCCTGGTCGGCGAGGTGCGCGGGGCCGAGGCGTTCGACCTGATGCAGGCCCTCAACACCGGCCATCGCGGTGGCATGTCCACCATCCACGCCAACTCGCCGGTCGATGCGCTCGATCGTCTGCTCGGTCTCGTGCTCTCGGCCGACGCCGGGGTGCCCGCCTCGGTGGTCGAGTCGCAGCTGGCGAGGGCGATCGACCTCGTGGTGCAGGTGGCGCGGGCAACCGGCGGGAGTCGACGGATCACCGACGTGGCCCGCGTGACCGGCCCGGGCACGGTCGAGTCCCTGGGCGTGATGGCGTGATGCGTTGGTTCGACGCCCGGGCTCGGGCCCGACAGTGGCAGATCGAACAGTTGCCGACGATGCTGCACGCGCTGGCCCGCGCCGTACGGGCCGGGAAGACCCTGCCCACCGCCCTCCAGTCGGTGGCTGCCGATGCCACGGTGTCCGGCCCGGAGCTGCAACGGGCCGCCCAGCGAGTGCGGGATGGCGCTCGCGTGCACGACGAGATCGATCGTTGGGCCGCGTCGCTCGCGCACCGCGACGCCGATCTCGTGCGGGCGGTGGTCAACACCGGTGCGGCCACCGGCAGCGCACTGGCCGCCTCGCTCGATCGGGCGGCCGGCAGCCTCCAGGAACGAGCCGATCTGCAGCGCGAGATCGCCGCACTCACCAGTCAGGCCCGCACCTCGGCCCTCCTGCTCACCGTCGCCCCCTTCGCGTTCCTGATGGTGATCGCGATGGTCGACCCCTCGGTGGTCGCGGCCACGCTGGCCACCGCGCCCGGTCGGATCGCCTTGGTCATCGGCGTCGTGCTCGATGCCGCAGGGTGGGCCTGGATGCGTCACCAGGTCCAGGGGGTGGACCGATGATCCTCGTCGCCTACGTCACCGCAGCAATGGCGTGTCTCGTGCTCGTTGCGCCCTGGCGGCAGCCGTCTCGCTCCCTCCGGCCGACGGCGACCGTCGTCGCTCGACCGGCCCGCTTCGCCGCCGCGGGACCGTGGTGGGGCGCCGGGGTCGCCGGGAGCGCGCTCCTCGTCCATCCGCTGGTCGCCCTCGTGGTGTTGGCGTGGCCGTCGTGGCGACGCTGGTCGACCTCGCGGTCCCGTCACACCGCCCGCCACGATCAGGCGTTGCGGTCGCTGCCCGAGACGGCCGACCTGGTCGGACTCGGCATCGGCGCCGGCCTGTCGGTGCGAGACTCGGTGAGCCACGCGGCCCGTTGGGCCGACGACCCCTACGCCGGGGTTTTCGCCGAGGCGCTGCGGCGGGCCGAGGCCGGTGAGACGTTCGCCCGGGCGCTCGACGCCGCCGCGGGCGATCTCGACCCGGTGGCGCAGCCGCTCGTAGCCCTGTTGGCCGCCGCCGACACCGACGGTGGCGCCGTCGGTACGGCGCTCACCCGGCTGGGCGACGACGCCCGCCGCCGCCGACGCAGCGGGGCGGCGGCCCGGGCCCGCCGGCTGCCGGTCACGATGCTCCTGCCGCTGGTGTTGTGCGTGCTGCCCGCCTTCGGATTGGTCGCCGTCGCACCCTTGGTTCTGAGCGCGCTCGGCAGTCTCGAGATCGGGTTCTGACCGCCCGCCCGGATGTCCGAACTTCCCCCACATGAGACAACGAGAGGGAGAATCCAGTGAGAACCGAAGAACGTCTGCGCCATCTGGCGCTGACCATGTGGGTCACGATGGAGGCGGCCGCCCGTACCAGCGGCCGGGGCCGTGGCGACCGGGGCCAGGCCACTGCCGAGTACGCGCTCGTCGTGCTCGGCGCGGCCGCGGTGGCGATGTTGTTGATCGCCTGGGCCACCAGCACCGGGAAGATGTCAACCCTGCTGAACAAGGTGGTCGACAGCGTCGCCGGTCGGATCACGTGAACCGGCATGGCCGGCTCGTCCGGCGCGATCGACGTCGGGCGGGCCGGTCATGCAGTGGTCAGGCGACCGTCGAGGCCGCCTTCATGCTGCCGGTGGTGGTGTTGCTCGCGCTTGCCGTCGGCCAGGTCGCTGTGGTCGCCAGCGCCCGGGTGATCGTCACCCACTCCGCCCGGGAAGGCGCACGGGTCGCCGCGGTGGGCGAGAGCGACGGCGCCGTCCGCGAGGCCGTACTCGCCGGCGGATCGCTACGGGCCGATCGCGTCGCCGTCACCATCGATCGCCGCGCCGACACCGTGGTGGTCACCGTGCGCTACCGCGACCCTACCGACGTCGCGATGGTCGGCTCGATGATCGGCGACGTCGAACTGGTCGGCGTGGCCGTCATGCAGCGCGAGTAGCGAAACCGCCCATCTCGACCACACCGAAGTGGAACTCGGAGATAGGCGCAGGCGCCGTCAACGCGTTACTGATTGCCTGAAATGCGGTGCCGGACTTGCTTCGGCGGATCGTGGCTCGGCACGTACTGTGTTTGAGTTCTGACCACGCTGCGCGCTCACCGCGCGACGGTACGCGCTGCACGTGGCATTCCCTCGGATCCGGCAGAAATCTGCAAAGCGATTCATGGAATCGGTCGTCTTCGCTTGACGCGGACGTAGTTACGCGGCTGTAATTACGTGTGCGCAACCCACACACGCATCCGGCGTGTCGGGTTGGGCCGGACGAATCGAACCGTTTGGGAGGCGCAGCCAGCGTCTCGGCGGGGGAGCCGGCCTTGGTACCTCAACTCTGTGCCAGCAGGGAGAGGGTGTCCGGGGTCGGCTTTGTTCGTTTTTCGACGCGTCCAACAAGGTTCTTTGGGCGCTCGGGGCTTGGCGCTTGGAGACGGTTCAAGAGATGCAAAGTCAGGCCGTGTGGCCCGCTTGACATCGTTCAAATTACATCGGTGAGATCCAATGCGTCAACCGGGGATCCGAGTGGACCCTGTGGGGACAGCCTGTGGATAACGATGTCTACTGCTAAACCTGCTGGTCAGAGCCTTGCGGTTGGGTGTGGGTCGTAGCTGTCAAGAAATTTGGCAAAACCGCCGAAACTCGGCGAAAGCTCCTTCTCGTAGTTCGAACAGGTCCGCATGTCCCCCCCCGGGGGGCCGTCTCTCGGATAGAGGGCTCCAAGGGTGATCGAATCTGAGACGGTCGCCCTTAAATCTCGGAGACGCGCGCCGGGAGGAAACCTGAAGTGGAACAAGGTCGACAACGAGCATGTCGGGTGCTAATTCAAGATCACCAAGGAGGGACGCCGCTGGTCCTGACGATGGCGGAGCGCTCGGAGGAGGAGTTCGCCTACTTGGCCGCTGCCGAGGAAGCGTCCAAGGGTTGGGACGCGCGGCGTGCCGGCAGCAAGGACGCCAAGGTCGCTGACCTCATCGAGGGCGGCGAGACGAGCCGGGGTGCGCGAGTAGATAACTGCCAAGGCGATGCTGTCCGCCAAGGGCGAGGTCGTGCCGCTGTGAAGGCCAGCGACCGCAAGTTTTCTATCTGCATGCGTCGCTCGACGACTGAGGAGGTGAGCACCAGCGGTGCGAACACCGCGGTCGATCGACAGCAGGCGGTGTGCGAGAAGCTCATCAACGAGCGGACGGAGGAGGGCGATCGGTCGTCGCGACGACGAAGACGGACCCAGCAGTCAGTGGCTGCGACCGTGATGCGTTTCGGCCGGATCGGGACCAACTCCTCGAAGACATCGACCAGAAGAAGATCGACACCGTTGTGGCATGGCGAACCGATCAGGCTGGTTCTGGCGACACCCGCATCACGACCCCGGCGGTAGTGTCGCCGGCATCGAGGTCAGCGACCCCGTCTCGGACTCCACCCGCTGTGGAGGACCCCGAGACGGGAAAGTGGTACGTGCGCCCTGCCCGCGAGCGTGACGAGGATGTCGCTGGCTTTGACGCTCGGGCTTCCGTGCCTTGATCGATGCGGACTTGGAGCGGACCCCGGTCAACTGGTGACTGCTTCGGCTACCGTCGTCAGCCGTGAGAGTCGTGACTGCGATCGGAGTCGGTTTGGTCTATCTGGCTCCCGCCTGTGCGGATGAGTCGGATGATAGAGGAGCATCCCTCCCGCCGGTCGAGGTCTACATCTACCGCGAGGATGCTGGAGAGAGGTCCCAGCAGAACTTAGTTTCGTATCTGCGGGTGGACTCCCTCTGTGCGGATACGCCTTTGCGTCTTGTGAACGTCACTGCTCAAGGCGATCTGGTCCAGTCGAGAGTGCGTCCAGAGTCGAATGACAACAACGACGGGGGATACACGGCTCCTTACTGGAACGAATACTCGGATGGCCCGGACATCACCACTTCGTTCACATGTGAGACGTTCGACAGTTTCTGGAGCGGTACGGCCTCAGTGGGGGAGTAAGGACGCGACGACCCCCTGGCGTGAGCGAGGCCGTCCAGCGCAGGCGGCCGATCGCTAGATCAGCAGGCTCCTCGGTTCGAGCGGGTTCAGAGCAGCGTCGAGATCGAAGCCGTGCGCCCAGCCGTCCACGCTGGCGGTGGCTGCGGCTGATCGGGTCGCCGTCACCATCGATCGCCGCGCCGACACCGTGGTGGTCACCGTGCGCTACCGCGACCCCACCGACGTGGCCATGGTCGGCTCGATGATCGGTGACGTCGAACTGGTCGGTGTGGCCGTCATGCAGCGCGAGTAGCCGCTCATGTGAGACGGAACTGCGAGGGGTGGTCGGCGGTGCCGAACGCGAGCCAGGTGTCGTTGGCCATCGCCTGGGGCACCGTCATGCTCACGACCAAGCTGTGTCCCGCGGGGACCGTGTAGTCGATCGCGCCGAAGTTCACCGTTGCGACGCCGAAGTCGGCGCCGAACGAGTCCTGGGTGAAGATCACCTGGCCACTTGCGATTGTGGTGCACGAGCTGAGGCCTGATGCGCAGTCGGAGATGCCGGCGGCGAGACCGCCGGGCGGACCGGTGGCGAAGTCAGGGGTGGCCACGTGAAGCCGCAGTGATCCGGTGCCGACCAGGCGCGTGTCGGCCGCGATCGGCAGCGACCAGGCGGCGACGTGCGCGGCGTCGAGCTCGGCGAGTCCCGACGGGCCCGATGTCAGGGTGATCCCGGGGTCGGTGTTGGCGGCACTGTCCCAGTTGGTCGCCCCGGACCCGGACACCGAACCGACGAGCGCTCGTGGCGACCCGCTGCCGCCGCCGAGGAAGCCGCCGGCAAAGGTCGACGGCGCCAGCGTCGTGGTGGTCGTGGTCGTCGACTCGATGGGGGCCTCGGTCGTGGTCGGCGGCGCGGCCGTCGTCGACGGGGGAGGGGCCGCAGTGGTTGGGGTCACCGGGATCGTGGGTACCGCTGCGATTGCCGGGGTCGCCGGTCGCACGGTGGTCCGGGGAGGGCTCGTGGTGGTGGTCACGGTGACCGTCGTCGAGGTGGTGTCGGCCGTGGTCGTCGTCGGGGTCGTGGGCACGACCGTCGTCGTGACGACGTCGTCGACGGACGTGGTCGTCGTGGTGACCTCTTCGACCACTCGCTCGGCTGCAGCCTGATCGGGTTGCGTGTCCATCGCCGGCAGCATCACGCTCGTGGCGGCGAAGAGGGCGGCGACGGCGGAGGTTGCCGCGGCCGGCACGCTGGCTGCGCCACTGGCCTGCACGGCGACAGGCGAGTTGGCCAGCCAAGCGCCGATTCGACCTCGGTTCTTGGGGACCAGCGAGGCGGAGAGAAACGCACGGACCACGTCGGGGTCGAACTGCGTGCCGGCGCAGGCGGCGAGTTCGGCCCGGGCGTCGTCGTGGTCCATCGCGGTCTTGTAGGCCCGAACGCTCGTCATCACGTCGAAGGCGTCGGCGACGCTGATGATGCGGCCGGCCCGGGAGATCTCGGTTCCGTTCGTGCCCCTCGGGTAGCCGGTGCCGTCCCAGCGTTCGTGATGATCGCGCGCCCCGCGCGCCCACTCACCCAACCAGCCGCGCATCGGCTGGACCATTTTCCAACCCTCCGCCGGATGGGTCTGGAGTCGTTTCCACTCGCGGTCGCTGAGCTTCGCGCGCTTGTTCAGGACGTCGGAGGGAACGGTGAGCTTGCCGATGTCGTGGAGCAGCGCCGCCCACTGGAGCTTGAGTCGTTCCTCAGGGAGGAGTTCCATCTCGGCCGCGATGAGGTCGGTGTAGGCGCGGACCCGCTCGGTGTGGCCGCGGGTCAGTCGGTCGTGGGCGGTGAGCCGGCTGACGATCTGCATCATGCACTCGGCCGCTTCCTGGGCCGAGTCGTTGTCCAGCGACGCGACTTCCTGGGCGAGCTGTTTCGTCGTGCCGCGTCGCAGCGCCATCTTGAACCGTGACGGGGCGTGGTCGGGAAAGACGATCGAGAGTTGCAGGAGAGTCGAGAGCGGGAGGTGCCGTCGGGCGGCCCGGTCGATCGCGATCAGCACCATCGTCGAGATGACGGAGAGCACCGCCCAGCGGGCGGTCGCCTCGATCAGCGACGCCGGTAGCCCCAGCTGCCGGTTCAGTCGCCAGGCCCCGGCGGTGACGGCGACGAAAGGAACGGCGAGAACGAGGACGCGCACCACGCGCGCGAGAACCGGTCGGCCCGTCCACTCGCGCTCGGCCGTCTCGTTCTCGGTCTTCACCTCTCTCCCGTCGGTGTGGCGGGAAGGGAAATGAGGTTTGTCATTGCACGGGTGGGCCGAACGGCCTACCCGTGAGACTCTATTCAGTCTCGATGGTGCGAAGAATCGAGTCCAGAAGGGTGGAAGCGCCGTGCTTGTCGAGTGGTTCGTTGCCGTTGCCGCACTTGGGCGACTGCACGCACGACGGACAGCCATCTCGACACGGGCACGCGTTGATCACGTCGCGGGTGGCGCGAAGGTGGTCGGCGCCCGCCTCCCACCCCAGCTCGGCGATGCCGGCGCCGCCGGGGTAGCCGTCGTAGACGAAGATGGTGGGGCTGGCGGTGTCGGCGTGGCCGGCGGTGGACACGCCGCCCACATCCCAACGGTCACAGATCGTGAAGAGGGGAAGGAGCCCGATCGCCGCGTGCTCCGCCGCGTGGAGCGTGCCGGGCACGTCGTGGCCGGCCGCCGCGACCAGGTCGGCGTCGATCGTGTACCAGAACGCGCGGGTGATCAGCCGCTGCTCGGGGAGGTCGAGCGTCTCGTTGGACAGGATCTTGCGGGAGCGGGAATCGCGCAGCTGGTAGCCGGTCACCTGCGTGAGGACCTCGACCGAGCCGAGGTGGAGCGTGGCCGCGCCGACGGGTCGCGACGACTCGGTGGACAGCACCCGGATGTCGGTGCCGCTGCGGGCCTGGGTGTACTCGCCGCCGTCGGCCTCGACCACGCGGGCCTCGAGCGCATCGAGGTCGAGGCGCACCACCTCGAACGCGTTGCCGCGGTGGAGATAGATGGCGCCGTCGTGGACGGAGCTGTGGGCCCGACTCTCGTCGACGGTGCCGATCAATCGGTTGGTGGCGTGGTCGACGATGCGGACCTCGCCGGCCGAACCCGATCGCAGGCTGATGCCCCGCGACGGATAGCCGGTACCGCACCAGTGGGCGAACGGCTCCTCGGTGCCGTTGCGCCACCGCCGTCGCAGCCGGAGTTCGTCGGCCCGGACGAGGTCGCGGACCCCGTTGTGGAGTTCTTCCTCGGTCCACCACCGCCGGTCGTCGTAGCTGATCGGCAGTTCGTAGGCCGCGCACGCCAGGTGAGGGTCGAGGATGAACGGGTTGGCGGTGTTGACCACCGATGGCTCGGGCGGGCGCTGGAACACCTCGTCGGGGTGGGCCATCAGGTAGCGGTCGAGTTGGTCGTCGCCGCCCACCAGCACCGTGACCGACGGGGCGCTGCGCCGCCCGGCCCGGCCGGCCTGCTGCCACATCGAGGCGATGGTGCCGGGGAACCCGTTCATCACACATGCGTCGAGCCCGCCGATGTCGACACCCAGCTCGAGGGCGGAGGTGGACACCACCCCGCGGAGGTCGCCGCCGAACAATTCGTGTTCGATCGCTCGGCGTTCGTCGGCCAGGTAGCCGGCACGATACGCCACCACCGACTCGCGGAGTTCGGCCGGCAGCCGGCCCCGGACATCACCGGCAACGAGTTCGGTTCCCTTGCGCGAGCGGCAGAAGGTGATGGTGCGGTGACCCGAGGCGACGAGGGCGGCGGTGACCGACGCGCACTCGGAGTTGGCCGCTGAACGCACGCCCGTCGATTCGTCGACGACGGGCGGGTCGAGGAGGGCGAAGCGGCGCGGGCCGGCCGGCGACCCGTCGTCGGTGACGGCGGTGACCGGTGCGGCGCACAACGCCGACGCGAGACGAGCGGGATCACCGATGGTGGCCGAACAGAAGATGAACGTGGGGTCGCTCCCGTAGTGGCGACAGATCCGCCGCAACCGCCGGAGGATGTGCGCGACATGGGTGCCGAAGATGCCCCGCAGCACGTGGAGTTCGTCGACCACCACATAGCGAAGCCGCATCAGGAACCCGTCCCATTTGCCATGACGGGGAAGGAGCCCGCCGTGGAGCATCTCGGGATTGGTGAGCACGACGTTGGCGTGGTCGCGGATCCACGTCTTCTCCTCGGGGGTGGCGTCGCCGTCGTAGGCGCCGGCCAGCAGCTCGGGGAAACCCATGGCGCTGAGGGCCCGCAGCTGATCGTGGGCCAGTGCCTTGGTGGGATAGAGGACCATCGCCGTGCCCGGCTTGATGGGATCGATGACCGCCTCGGCGATCGGCAGCTGGAAACAGCGCGACTTGCCCGACGCCGTCCCGGTGGCGATGACGACGTTCTCGCCCCGCCGAGCCAGATCAATGGCCTCGGCCTGGTGGCTCCACAACGGCTCGTCGCCGACCGCGGCGAGCAGTGCCGGCGGCAGGGGTCGCTCGAGAGCGGCGAAGCGTTCGGCGCGCTCGGGGAGATGTTCGACATGCACGAGACGGCCGTCGTCGGCGAGTTCGGTGAGCAGCTGTTCGAAGGCGGGCGTGCGCGGCAGCGGCGGAGCGGCGATGCGCAGGCCGGCCGCGTCGCGCTCCGGGGCGACATCCGCGGGATGCGGAAGCGGCTCGGGAGCGAGGGCCATGCCCGCAGACTACGGGTCGGGTGTGGCCGAATCACAACGATGGGGTTTGGTCGGGGGTTCGGTGTCTCCGCCGGCTGGCCGTATTACCGTCACCTCTGTGCAGATCGTGACGCACTCGCATCGTGAGGGTTCGTGGACCGTCATCACGATCGCGGGCGAACTCGACGTGGTCGGCGGTCCCGAACTCCGTCAGGTCGTGATGGGAGAAGTGCGGGCCGGACACCACCATCTGGTGCTCGATCTCACCGGTGTCGACTTCATCGATTCGTTCGGGCTCGGCGTGGTCGTGGGGGCGCTCAAACGCTCCCGGCTTCTCGACGGCGACGTGCGGCTGGTGGTGCCCGAACCCCGGGTCCGCCGCGTCTTCGAGGTGTGCGACCTCGACCGCGTCTTCGTGCTGCACCCGACCGTCGACGATGCGGTGGCCGGCACGGTGGCATCAGCGTGAACGGCGACGGGCCGTCGGGCGACGAGATGGCGGTGGCGGACTTCCGTCCCGGTGAGATCGTGCTCGAGATCCCGGCCCGCACAGAGTACGTCTCGCTCGTTCGCGTGGTGGTTGCCGCCGCCGCCGAGATCGAACCCGACATCGAGTCGTCGCGCATCGACGACCTTCGCGTCGCAGTGAGCGAAGCGACCACCAACGCGATCGAGTCGCACGACCTTCACGGCGTCACCGATCGGATCCGCATCCAGTGCAATCTCGCCGACGAGGAGATCGCCGTCGTCGTCCACGACATGGGGATGGGCTTCGAGCCCGACGCCGTTCCCGAGTTGCCCGAGCCCGACGCGCCCGAGCGCCTGCTCCACGAATCGGGCCTGGGCGTCCACCTGATACGGATGCTCGCCGACGAGTCGGAATTCTCGGCCACCGACGATGGCACCGACGTCCGTCTGGTCGTCTATTCGTCGAAGCGTCGGCGACGCGATTCCCACGGATAGCGTCTCGTCTCGTCTATGGCTGGCAACGACCTCCCACTCTCCACGCTGACCTGGCTCGGCGGCGACCGCACGCTCGCCCGCCGAGTGGGCCGACCCGTGCGCAACTTTCTCCGCGTCGAAGCGGCCGGCGGCATCCTGCTGCTGATCGCGACGTTGGTCGCGATCGTCTGGGCGAACTCGCCGTGGAGCGAGTCGTACCACACCATCCTCGAGACGCACATCAGCTTCCAGGTCGGCGATCTCCTCGAGCTCGACGAGTCGATCCTCGACTGGGTCAACGACGCGTTGATGGCGATCTTCTTCTTCGTGGTGGGCCTCGAGATCAAACGCGAACTCGTCACCGGCGAACTCCGTGACCCACGAGCGGCGGCGCTCCCGGCAATTGCTGCGGTGGGTGGCATGGCCGTGCCCGCGCTCATCTATCTCCTCATCAATGCGGGCGGCGACGGCGCCCAGGGCTGGGGCATTCCCATGGCCACCGACATCGCCTTTGCCGTCGGCGTCGTGTCGCTGCTCGGCGATCGCGTACCGAGCGCCATGAAGGTGTTCCTTCTCACCCTGGCGATCGTCGACGACATCGGCGCGATCGCGGTGATCGCGTTCTTCTACACCGATGACTTCTCTTCGATCTGGTTCCTGCTCGCCATCGCCGGAATCCTCGTCGTGGTGGCCATGCGCATCGTGAAGATCTGGTGGATCCCGGCCTACGTGGTTGCGGGTACCTTCATCTGGCTGGCCGTGTTCGAGTCCGGCATCCACGCCACGATCGCCGGCGTGATCCTCGGACTCATCACCCCCGCCGTGCCGCTGAAATCGTCCATCGAGGACGGAGCCGACGAGTTGGTGCGCCAAGTCGCAGCCGGCACCGCCTCGGCACCGGTGGTGCGGCGGGTCAACTTCGAACTCAAGGAGCAGGTCTCCGTGGCCTCCCGGCTCGATGATGTCCTGCACCCCTTCTCGAGCTACATCATCATCCCGGTCTTCGCCCTGGCCAATGCCGGCGTGATGCTCTCGACCGACACGCTCTCCGGGGCGGTGACGTCGCCGGTCACCCTCGGCATCGTCATCGGCCTCGTGTTCGGCAAGCTGATCGGCATCTCGTTCTTCACCTGGGTCGCCATCAGGAGCGGTCTCGCGTCGCTCCCGAGGGGCGCCTCGTGGGTCGACGTGATCGGCCTGGCCGCGATGGCCGGTATCGGGTTCACGGTGTCGCTGTTCGTCACCGGTTTGGCGTTCGACGAGCCGCTGTTGGCGGACGAGGCACGCATCGGCATCCTGGCGGCCTCGGCCATCGCGGCGGTGTTCGGCGCAGCCATTCTCTCTCGCTCGAAGGTGGTCCCCGAGGTCGAGATGGACGAGCTGGTCCCGACCCCCTCATGACGGTTTTCGTTCAACTGCGGCCAGTATGGGTCGACAGCTTCAGTTGACAGCCCTCCAAAGAACAGGTTTGGTTCCCCTCCGTGGCCAATGCTCTCGTCATCGTCGAATCCCCGGCGAAAGCCAAGAAGATCGCCGAGTACCTCGGCGACGGCTACACCGTTGAGTCGTCGATCGGGCACGTCCGCGACCTTCCGCGCAACGCGGCCGACGTGCCCAAGGCCTTCAAGGGCGAGAAGTGGGCGCGCACCGGCATCGACGTGGACAACGGCTTCAAGCCGCTCTACGTCGAGAACGCCGACAAGAAGGAGCACATCCGGCTGCTGAAGTCGTTGCTCGAGGACGCCGACGAGCTCTATCTCGCAACGGATGAGGATCGCGAGGGCGAGGCGATCGCCTGGCACCTGATCGAGGTGCTCAATCCGCAGGTGCCGGTCAAGCGCATGGTGTTCCACGAGATCACCGAGAAGGCCATCCAGTCCGCCATCGACTCCCCCCGTGAACTCGACCGCAAGATGGTCGACGCCCAGGAAGCCCGCCGCATCCTCGACCGCCTCTATGGCTACGAGGTCTCGCCGGTGCTGTGGAAGAAGATCATGCCGCAGCTGTCGGCAGGCCGAGTCCAGAGCGTCGGCACCCGTCTGGTGGTCGAGCGCGAGCGTGAACGCATGGCGTTCGTGTCGGCCGGCTACTGGGACGTCAAGGGACAGTTCGCCGCGGTTGAGGCTGACACCGGGAACGGTTCGCGTTCCTCCGAGTTCTCGGCCGCGCTCGTCCAGATCGACGGTGTCCGCCTCGCCAGCGGCCGTGACTTCGGCGACGACGGACGGCTCTCGCGCGACGACGTGGTCGTGCTCGACGAGGCCGGCGCCACCGAACTGGTCGGCGATCTCGACGGGGTGCCCTACGAAGTGCGGTCCCGCGAGTCGAAGCCCTACCGGCGCCGTCCGGCTGCCCCGTTCATCACCTCGACGTTCCAGCAGGAGGCGGGCAACAAGCTCGGCCTGTCGTCGGCGATGGCGATGCGCGCGGCCCAGGGGCTCTACGAAAAGGGCTACATCACCTACATGCGAACCGACAGCACCACGCTGTCCGACACCGCATTGCAAGCCGCCCGCACGATGATCACCGAGCGTTACGGCAAGGAGTTCCTGCCCGACGGGCCCCGCCTCTACACGAAGAAGTCGAAGAACGCCCAGGAGGCCCACGAGGCCATCCGGCCGGCGGGCGACGCGTTCCGGCTGCCCGACGACGTGGCCAACGAGGTGCCCGTCTCCGAAGCGCGGGTCTACGAACTCATCTGGAAGCGCACCGTCGCCTCACAGATGACCGACTGCACGGGCGAGACCGTGCAGCTCCGACTGGGCGCCACGAGCGCTCGCGGCAAGGACGTCGAGTTCAGCGCCAGCGGCACCGTCATCACGCACCGAGGCTTTCGCGAGGTCTACGAAGAAACCGCTGCGGCGCCGGCCCGGGACAGCGCGGAAGAGGAGTCCGCCGACGAACGCCGCCTGCCGCCGCTCGACAAGGGCGACGCGGCCCGCGCCGCCGGTCCGCTCGAGTTCGAGGGTCACGAGACCCAGCCACCGTCCCGCTTCACCGAGGCATCGCTCGTGAAGCGGCTCGAGGAGCTCGGCGTGGGTCGTCCGTCGACCTACGCGTCGATCATCGAGACCATTCAGAACCGCGGCTACGTGTGGAAGAAGGGTTCGGCCCTCGTGCCGTCGTTCACCGCGTTCTCGGTGGTCAACGTGATGGAGGGCCATTTCCCCAACCTCGTCGACTACGCGTTCACCGCCAAGATGGAGGACGACCTCGACAAGATCGCCAGCGGCACCGAGTTCACCGAGCCGTGGCTCACCCGCTTCTACTTCGGAGAGGGCGGCGAGGACGGCGAGCCCGGACTCAAGGAGAAGGTGTCGAACCGTCTGCCCGACATCGACGCTCGCCTGGTCAACACCATCCCGTTGGGGATGACCGACGACGGTCAACCCGTGGTGGCGCGTGTCGGCAAGTTCGGGCCCTACGTGCAGAAGGGCGACAGCGAGAACAAGGACGAGAACGACACCGCTTCGATTCCCGACGACATCCCGCCCGACGAGCTCACCCTCGACAAGGCGATGGAGTACCTGTCGCAGCCCAAGGAGGGTCGCGTTCTCGGCCAGGACCCCGAGACGGGCATGGACATCTACGCCAAGGCCGGACGATTCGGGCCCTACGTGCAGGTGGGCAACTTCGAGGACTTCGACGGCACCGACGAGAAGCCGAAGACGGCATCGCTCTTCCAGACGATGACCCTCGAGGGGGTCACCTACGAGGACGCACTGAAGCTCCTGTCCCTGCCCCGCACGGTGGGCGCCGACCCCGCCGACGGCGAGGTCATCACCGTGCAGAACGGCCGCTACGGCCCCTATCTCAAGAAGGGGAAGGACAGCCGCAGCCTCCAGACCGAGGAGCAGATGCTCACGATCACGCTCGAGGAATGCCTGAAGATCCTGGCCGAGCCGAAGCGCGGGCGGGGGCAGACGGCGAAGCCGCCGTTGCGCGAAATGGGACCCGACCCCGAGTCGGGCAACGAGATGGTCGTCAAGGACGGACGCTTCGGCCCCTACGTCACCGATGGTGAGTACAACGCGTCGTTGCGCAAGGGCGACACGGTCGAGGAGCTGACGGTGGATCGTGCCGCCGAGCTGTTGGCCGACCGTCGGGCCAAGGGTCCGGCCAAGAAGGCCAAGAAGAAGTCGGCGAGGAAGAGCACCAAGAAGAAGGCTGCGAAGAAGAAGTCGGCCAAGAAGAAGGCCACGAAGAAGAAGTCGGCCGAATAAGCCATCGCATTGGCGGGGTTGGTTCCGCCTAGGGTGATCCTGGTGGGGAACCGGCCGTCGAACAGCGCGTCCCGTATGGACCAGGCGATGTCGCAGACGCGACCGAGTGGGCGCATCGAGTCATGGTTCGGCTCGCAGCAATTCTTTCGTCTCTGGATCGCTCAGGTCATCTCCGCGACAGGTGACTGGCTCGGCCTGATCGCCACGATCTCGCTGGCCAGCCGCTTGAGCGAGGGCACGGAGGGCACCGCCATCGCGCTGGTGTTGGCCACCCGTATCGCACCGGGGTTCTTCCTCGCCACCGCGGCGGGCGTGATCGTCGATCGGTTCAACCGCAAACGCCTGCTGCTCGTGTGCGACATCGGTCGGGCGCTGGTGCTCTTCACCCTGCCGTTCGTCGACTCACTGCTCGGGCTGGTCATCGCGTCGTTCCTCCTCGAGCTGTTCACGATGTTGTGGTCGCCGGCGAAGGAGGCGATCGTCCCGAACCTCGTGCCGAACGAGAAGCTCACCACCGCCAATTCGCTCAACGTCGCGGCCGCTTACGGCATGTTCCCGGTGGCCGCCGGTCTCGCCGCACTACTCGCCAAGGCGGCCGACTCGCTCGCCGACGAGGGCTGGGTCGACACCTGGCGGCTCAACGAGGAAGGCCTGGCGTTCTACGTCGACGGCATCTCGTTCCTGATCACCGCGCTCATCATCTGGCGCATCTCGTTTCCCGTGCGTTCCCGAGCAGAACGCAGCGGTCGCGAAAATGGCAGCTTCGATCTCGGCGGCGCCTGGCGCGAGCTGCGCGAGGGCTGGCGGTTCATCGCCGTGAACCCGATCGTGAGGGCGGTGAACGTGGGCCTCGGCGTGGGGGTGATCGGCGGCGGCATGCTCGTCCCGCTCGGTGCGCTCTACGTCGACGAGCTGATCGTGGGCAACGACGCCGACTTCAACCTCGTGCTGTTCGCGCTCGGCCTCGGCATGGCGCTGGGCGTCATCACCGCGTCACTGCTGCAGAACCGCATCAACCGCGCCGCCGTTTTCCCGGCGGTCCTCGTGCTGGCCGGCGGCGCATTGCTGGTGGCGTCCTCGTCGCCCTATCTCTCGGTCGTCGTGCCGGTCATCGGCGTCGTCGGCTTCGCGGCCGGCCCGATCTACGTGCTCGGCTTCACCCTGCTGCACGAGAACGTCGACGACGAGCTCCGGGGCCGCATCTTCTCGGCCCTGCTGGTGCTGGTGCGTTTCAGCATGCTCCTGTCGTTGGCGGTGGCGCCCCTCGTCTCCGAGGGCCTCGACACCCTGTCCAACCGTTGGTGGGACGGCGACATCCACATCTTCGGTCTCACCGTCCTGGCCCCGGGCGTGCGGCTCACCCTCTGGTTGTCGTCGCTGACGATCATCGGTGCGGGGCTTCTCGCGTCGTGGAGCCTTCGAGCCGGCAGCGGTGCCTACCTCGCGCCGGAGCCCGCCGATCCGGTCGACGCGCCGCCATTGGTCGAGGATCGCTCGTGAGCGGACGGCTCATCGTCTTCGAGGGCGCCGATGCATCGGGGAAGTCCACCCAGGCCCGCCGGCTCGGACAGCGGCTCGACGTCGAGGTCACCTTCCAGCACGGTGCGACCGATGTGGGCGCGGCGATCCGGACCGTCGTTCTCGATCCGACCAACGACCATCTCGACGACCGGGCCGAGGCGCTGCTGATCATCGCCGACAAGGCCCAGCACGTCGCCGAGATCGTCGGTCCGGCGCTGGCTGCCGGTCGCACCATCATCTCCGACCGGTTCACCGCGTCGGCGCTCGCCTATCAGGGCTACGGCCGCGGCCTCGACCTCGACTTCCTGCGGACGGCGATGGAGTTCGCCACCCACGGCACCGAGCCCGATGTCACGGTGCTGCTCGATGTCGAACTCGACGTCGCCCGCGCCCGGCTCGGCGACCGTATGGACCGCATCGAGGGCGCCGGCGCGGCGTTCCATCAGCGGGTGCGCAACGGCTATCTGGAGATGGCGGCCGCCGACCCGGACCGGTGGCTCGTGGTCGACGCCGATGGCACCGTCGAGGAGGTCGAGGCCCGGGTCGACGACGCGTTCGACGGCTGGTTGGCTCGATCGACATGAGCGACCAGATCACCACCGATCCCTGGGCCACCGTCGTCGGCCAGCCCGACGCGGTCCGACGACTGGCGGCGGCCGCCGCGTCGCCGGTCCATGCGTATCTGTTCGTCGGCCCGACGGGTGCCGGGAAGCGTCAGGCGGCAGGGGTTTTCGGCGGCGAGGTGCTCGCCGCGGCCGATCCGGCGGGCGCCGAGCGCCATCGCCGTCTGGCCGCCGGTCTGATCCACCCCGACATCGTCGTCTTCGCACCCAGCGGCAACGCGCTGCGGATCGGGTCGTCGACCGACCCCGGGGAGATCCCCGCGATCATCAAGGAAGCGAGCCGTTCGCCCACCGAAGGCACCCGAAAGATCGTCGTGGTCGAACAGTTCCAGACGGCCGAGGCGGTCGCGTCGTCGGCGTTGCTCAAGCTGGTGGAGGAGCCGCCGGCGAGCACGATCTTCGTGCTGCTGGGCACCGACGTACCACCACATCAGATCACCATCGAGTCGCGGTGTACCCGGGTCGACTTCGCCGCGCTGTCGGTCGAGGCCATCGCGGATGCCCTGGTGGTCGAGGGTCTGGCCGACCCCGAACGGGCCCGGGTGGTGGCCGCGGCGGCCAACGGCGATCTCGGCCGCGCCCGGGTGCTGGTGCTCGACGAACGACTCGCGGCACGCCGCGACGCCTGGTGGTCCGTGCCCGACCGCCTCGACGGCACCGGCGCGGCGGCCGGCGCCCTGGTGGAAGAGCTGCGGATGATGATCGACGATGCCGCGACGGCCCGGGTCGCCCGCCACGACGAGGAGCTCGCCGCGCTCGATGCGCGCGAGGAGCAGCTCGGCACCCGGGGGTCGGGTCGTCGCGAGATGGAGACGCGCCACCGGCGCGAGCTCCGCCAGTACCGCACCGACGAGCTCCGGTTCGGACTGGCCACACTGGCCCGCCGCTACCACGAGGCGATCGCCGCCGGCGACCCCCGCCAGGGCCCGCTCGATGCCGTCGATCGCATCCGCCACACCGCCGAGTCGCTCATCCGCAACCCCAACGAAGCGCTGCTACTGCAGGCCTTGTTCGTCCGCCTCGCGCCCCTCGGCTGACGACGCCGCGCCCCGAGTTCCGAGGAGGATCGGCGAGGCGGTTTTGGTACCTTCTGTGTCCTGCCCGAGTAGCTCAGTTGGTAGAGCAACGCTCTCGTAAAGCGTAGGTCACGAGTTCAACTCTCGTCTCGGGCTCCACTCGCTCCCTCGGGAGCATTGAGGAGGCCCCCGTGGCTGATCCAGCCACCTTCGCAGACGACGCGATGGACTTGATGCCGTCGCTGTACGGCGCGGCCCTGCGCATGACCCGCAACCCGGCCGATGCCGAGGACCTCGTGCAGGAGACCTATCTCAAGGCCTATCGCGCCTACGAGCGTTTCGAGGCGGGCACCAACCTCAAGGCGTGGATGTACCGCATCCTCACCAACACCTACATCAACGCCTACCGCAAGAAGCAACGTCGTCCCGACGAGCAGGACCTGGGCGAGGTCGAGGACCTCTACCTGTACCGCCGCATCGGTGGACTCGAAGGCGCCGCGCTCGGACGCAGCGCGGAGGACGAGCTGATGGATCTCTTCGGCGAAGCCGAGGTGAAGGACGCGGTCGAGGACCTCCCCGAGCACTATCGGATGCCGATCCTGCTCGCCGATGTCGAAGGCTTCGCCTACAAGGAGATCGCCGAGATCCTCGATGTCCCGATCGGCACGGTGATGAGTCGTCTGCATCGTGGAAGAAAGCAGCTCCAGAAGCGGTTGTACGAATTCGCCGCACAGCGAAGGTTGCTCCCGGATGATCCGGAGCCCGCCGCCGTCGGTGCCGAGTCGAGCGACGAGAACTGATCATGGCAAACACTCCAGAGCCCGATCCGTGTGCGGGGGACCCCGACTGCCAGCAGGCGTTGGCCGAGCTCTACACGTATCTCGACGGCGAGTTGACTGTGCATCGTCGCACCATCATCCGCACGCATCTCGATCGCTGTCCGCCCTGCGGTGATCGCTACGTTTTCGAGACCGAGCTACGCCAGGTCATCTCGATGCGCTGTCAGGAAAGGGTGCCCGATGCGCTGCGTCTCCGTATCGCCGAGGCCATCCGCAACGAGATGGGTCGCTGACCCGACTTTTTCTCGCTCGAGGGGAACTCTTCGGCGGCTCGTGACGTTGTCGACGGTATGCGAGTTCAAGCCGAGCGCTTCACCAGTATCGAACGGAATCTCCCCCTCGCCGACGGTGGCCGAGTGTGCGACGAAGCGGGTTGCACGACCCAGCTCAGCGTCTACAACGAGCAGGAGTTCTGCGCGTTGCACGCGGTCATGGTCGTACCCCGCATGCGAGGGAAGATCCTCGACGACTGAGCCCGCCCGAGACCGGGTGACAGCGAGCTGAAATCTGTTGTTCATGTGGCGGCGATACGCCCGCCACGTTGAGCCGTCACGGTGGGCCCATGGAACTCACCGGTGTGCTCGAGAATGACCGGATCGGTCGGCGCTACTGGAGTGTTCGCCGAGCGACGGCGCCGCTTCATCGAGGCTGGCTCAACGTCGACCGACAGGGTCTCGCCAACGTGCCGACCCACGGTGGCGTGATCTTCGCCGCCAACCATCTGTCCTTCATCGACTCGGTGCTGCTCATGTACTCGTGCCGCCGTCAGGTGACCTTCCTCGGCAAGGCCGAGTACCTGACGATGCCGGCCACCCGGCGACTCTTCCCGGCCGCGGGGATGATCCCCGTCGATCGTTCCGGCAAGAGCGTGGGTCGCAGCCTTGGACTCGCGATCGACCGTCTGAAGGCCGGTGAGATCGTCGGGATCTTCCCCGAGGGCACACGCTCCCGCGACGGCCTGCTGCACGAGGGCCACGTCGGCGTTGCCCACTTGGCGCTGAAGAGCGGCGCGCCGATCGTTCCCGTCGGCATCATCGGCTCGGACGCGGCGATGCCGGCCGACTCGCTGCTGCCACGGCGCTCGCCGATCACGGTCCGCTTCGGCGCTCCGATCGATCTCGGTCGTTGGACCGGCTGCCGCCCCACCGGCGCGGTGAAGCGCGAGATCACCGACGAGGTGATGGACACGATCGCGGTTCTCACCGGCCAGCCCCGCGAGCGCGACGCCGCGGCGAATCCCCCCACGCCGGTGTTCGCCGCCTAGGGCACCCGGCCCGGGCGCTCAGATCTCCGACCCATCGGGCCGGTAGGTGTGCCACACCCCTTCGGGGTCGCGCCATACGGCGAACCCTTTCTGTTTGTGGCGGTTGTGGCGCCCGCAGAGCGGGCCGCCGTTGTGTGGATGGGTCTCGCCACCGTCGGCGTGGTCGATCGAGTGGTCGATCTCACACCCTGAGGTTGGCACCCCACAGCCCGGCCAGGTGCAGTGGGCGTCGGACAGCCGCGCGGCGAGGCGAGCCCCGCCGGTGAAACGCCGGGCCCGGCCGAGATCGATGACGACACCGGACGCGTCGACCACGACCCGGCGCAGCTTGTCGACGAACACCGACGTGAACGCTTCGGTCGGATCGAGCGCGACACCGTCGAGCGTGCGACACACCGAGGAGGTCGGATCCAACGGCTGGGCGCCCTCGCCGCTGAACCGGCGGGTGAGTTCGGTGATGGTGTCGGCGTCCCACACGATGTTGTGCACGATCTCGGGACAGCCGGAATCGGGGCTGGCGGCCGCATCCTGGAAGACCTGCCAGACGGCATCGGCCCGGCGCTGGGCCTCGGTGCGGGGCAGATCGGCGGCCGTGGTCGCGTCGCCGAGTTCGGCGCGGGCCTTCTCCCAGTCGGCGAGGCGCTCGGCCGAGAGGTAGTGCTCGAGGATCTCCGACATCTGGGCGCCCTGCATCGCGCCGCAGCCGCCGCCCCATTGCCACCCCAGGTCGACCGGATCCTGCACGAGACGGAGGTCGCGGTTGTCGTGGTTGCGTGAGTTCGCAGGCTCGGCCCCGTCCTCGTCGGCGAGTCGCTCCCACGTGCGGACTTCCGTCTCGAAGTCCCGGTACGACAAGCGAGCCGCAATTCGCAGGAACCAGCCCTGGGCGGCCTCCATGTGGTCGCGCACCCGGGGATTGGCCCACACCCGCCCGAGCAGGTCGAACTGGTCGACACCCAGCACGCCTCGCTCGAGGGCATCGCGCACGTCGGGCAGCCCCTTGCACATGCGCGCGCCGCGCTCTCTGGCAGCTGCCGCGGCCGGCGACAGCCGGGCGCAATGGCGAGTCATCACCTTGGCCGAGGCGTGGGCGTCCCCCGCGTAGACGCCCGACGCATCGAGCTCGGCCTGCACCTGCAGCTGCACGGCCCGAAGACGACGACCGCACGACTCGAGCGAACGAATCAAACGAGCCGCCTCACGGGCCGATCCGAGCGAGACCGGTTCCCGCAGCATGGCGTCGAGCGCGTCGTGGAGTGCCGCCTCCATGCTCTCGGGCTCCTCGGATAGATCGAACATATGTTCGTAGTATGCGGAGGGGGTGTGACACCCCGCCGCCCGCGAACCGACCCGGCTGCGGACACCGGTGCCGGACGTTCTACACTCGGGGTCATGACTGCTGTTGTGTGGCACTTCTGGATCGCGGTTCCGCTCGCGGCGAGCGCGCTGCTCGTCGCCATCATGCTCATCGCCGGCTATGTGGGCACGGTCAGCCGCGCCCGCTACCCGCGGGACTGAGGCGGATCCTTTGGCGGCCGACCCCGTCGACTGGGAGATCGCGCGCAAGGTCGCGCGTCGTGTCGCGGGCAAGGAGCCGTTCACCGGTGCTCAGCACCGCGACGGCCTCGAAGAGGACTTCGACCGCTACACGGCGATGGCCGAGGACCTGGTCGCAGCCGAGACCGGCCTGCGCTCGCTGAGCGGCAACGCTCGCGGTCGTGTCACCGATCGCAATGGTTGGATCGACGCCAACCTCAACTCGTTCGCCCGGCTGCTGCGTCCGATCACCACGAAGCTCGGCGAGAAGATGGACGAGGGGGCCGGCCCGAACCTGGGTGGCAAGGTCGCCGGTGCCGAGCTCGGGATGATGCTCGGCTGGATGTCCACCCGCGTGCTCGGTCAGTACGACCTGCTCGTGATCGAGGACGAGAACCCCGACGAGCAGGACATCGTCTACTACGTCGCCCCCAATGTGCTGGCCCTCGAACGCCGCTACGCGTTCCCCAAGCAGGAGTTCCGGCTCTGGTTGGCCCTGCACGAGGTGACCCACCGGGCGCAGTTCACCGGCGTGCCCTGGATGCGTGAGCACTTCCTGGGTCTGGTCAACTCCACGATGGAGTCGGTCGACCCCGATCCGCAGCGCTTCGTGGCCGCCGTGCAGCGCCTCATGGAGGCCCGCAAGCGGGGCGAGGACCCCATGGACCAGGGCGGCATGATGGCGCTCTTCGCGTCCGAGGATCAGCTCTCGGTGATCAACGAGGTCGCCGGTCTCATGAGCCTGCTCGAAGGTCACGGCGACGTCACGATGGACCGCGCCGGCAAGGGACTGGTGCCCTCACAGGAACGCTTCGCCCGGGTGCTGCGCCAACGCCGCCAGAACTCGAGTGGTTTCACCCGGGTGTTCCAGCGCCTGGCCGGACTCGAAGCGAAGCTCAAGCAGTATGCCGAGGGTGAGCACTTCATCTCGGTCGTCGAGGACCACGGCGGTGCGGCCCTGCTCGACCGGGCGTGGGCCGAGCCGGCCAACGTGCCGTCGATCGACGAGATCCGCGAGCCCACCCTGTGGATCGCTCGCGTGGGCGCCGACGCCGCAGCCTGAACGTGGGCGCGGTCGAGATGCTCGACCGGTGTTCGTTTCCCGCGAGTGACGCGCCGCTGCCGATGGCCGTGAGCGGGGGAGCCGACAGCGTCGCGATGGCGTTGTTGGCCCGCAAGGCCGGCCGCGACATCGTGGTGTGGCACGTCCACCACGGCCTTCGCGCCGCGGCCGACGACGACGCCGAGTTCGTGCGGGCGTTCGCCGACGGGCTCGACGCGACGTTCCAGCTCCGGCGCGTCGACTTGGCGCCGGGCGGCGATCTCGAGGCGCGGGCCCGGGCCGCCCGCTACGACGCACTGCCGGCCGATGTGTGTGTCGGTCACACGGCCGACGACCGGGCCGAGACGGTGCTGCTCAACCTGTTCCGGGGCGCGGGCCTGGCCGGCGTCGCGGCGCGCATGGCCCGTGTGGCCCGGCCGATCATCCGGCTGCGTCGTCACGAGACCGTCGCGGTGTGTGCCGCTGCCGGGATCGAAGCGCGTGACGACGAGATGAACCACGACCCGGCCTATCGGCGCGTGGGAGTGCGCGACCGGTTGCTGCCGGCGATCGAGGCGGAGTTCGGACGCGACCCGGTGCCGTTGCTCAACCGCCACGCCGACCTGGTGGCCGACGCGCTGGTCGTGATCGAGCGCGATGCCGCCGCCCTCGACGCGACCGATGCGGCAGCGGTGAGCGATGCCCCCCGCTCGGTGGCGGGCGAGGCGCTGCGATCCTGGATGGCCCGCGAGCTCGGATCGGCCGACGGGATCGATCGGGCCGCCATCGACCGGGTCCTCCTGGTCGCCGACGGCACCCACATCGCGGCCGAGCTGCCGGGCGGCCACCGTGTCGCCCGCACCGCAGGGGTGTTGCGCATCGAGCGAGCCACGTGACGCACGACGTGGCCGGCGTGCTCGACGCCGTCGCCCGGTTCGCTGCGGGCCACGGCGTGCGGGCCGAGGCACCGGTGGTCATGTCGCACTCGTCGAACATCGTCGTGCACCTCGCGCCGGCGCCGGTGGTGGCTCGGATCGCCAATGTCACCGCCGCCGGCCGAGATCGGCCCGACCGCTCGTTGGCCCGGGAACTGGCCCTCACCGCCCACCTCGCGTCGCTCCACATTCCGACCACGGCGCCGTCGGCCGAGCTCCCGCCCGGTCCCCACGAGATCGGGGGCCGATGGGTCAGCTTCATCGAGCACGTGTCGCTCGCCCCGGTCGTCGACGACGACGCAGCGCGAGCCGGCGACGCGCTCGCCGACGTGATCGAGGCCATGGCGACGTTCCAGGATCCCGACGGACTCTTCGATCGTTCGCTGGCCGACGAGGCCGACGTGGTGCTCGCTCGCCTCGAGGGCCGTATCGATGAGGGCGACCGACAACTGCTGCTCGAATGGCGAGACGAGGCGTTCCTCCCTGCTGCGGAGGACGCCCAGCCCGTGCATGCGGATCCGCATCGCAGGAACATCGGGCGCCGTGCCGATGGCGAGCTCGTGTGGTTCGACTTCGACGATGCGGTGTGCGACTCGAGGCTCGTCGACGTGGCGACCCTGTTCCGCTCGTGGCCTGCCGCGGGAATGGTCGCCGGCGAACGGCTCGGCATCGATGTCGACGGTGCAGCGGTGGCCGAGCATGTCGAGCAACGCGAGGCCTGGGGCGGTATCTGGGGACAGATGTTCGTGCTCGAGTTGGGCGATGAACATGCGGCCTACGCGGCAGCCGCACTCGCTCGACGACGCAGGTAGGGTCGGCGCCGATGAGCATTCCGAAGGGCACGCTGGGCAAGACGGTGATCGGCGCCGACGCACTCGCCACGCGGGTGCGAGATCTCGGCACCGAGATCACCCACGACTACGCCGACCGTCAGCCGCTGTTGGTCGGCGTGTTGAAGGGCGCGTTCATCTTCATGAGCGATCTGGGGCGGGCGATCAACCTGCCGGTCGAGTTCGACTTCATGGCGGTGTCGTCGTACGGCGATTCGACCACCACCAGCGGCATCGTCCGCATCGTCAAGGACCTCGAGACCGACATCCGCGGTCGCGACGTCATCCTGGTCGAGGACATCGTCGACTCCGGCCTCACGCTGCGCTATCTGCGCCAGCTGCTGCAGGACCGCAAGCCGGCCAGCCTCGAGGTGTGCGCGTTGCTCGTGCGAGAGGGCGCCCGTTCCGACGACGTGCGTTACGTGGGGTTCCCCATCCCTCCGGACTTCGTGGTCGGTTACGGCCTCGACGTGGCCCAGCACTATCGCGAGCTCGACTCGATCCGGGTGTTCGAACCCGCAGAGTGATTCCCAGTCGCTAGCTTGCGATGCGTGAGCCACACACACGATGACGATTTCGACGCCACCCGCCCGCTGATCCCGGGCGTGCACGCCGCCGAAGTCGACCAACCCCGGATCGCCGCCGCCGTGCGCGAGATCCTCGAAGCGATCGGCGAGGACCCGTCCCGGGATGGCCTGCACGACACCCCCGCTCGCGTCGCTCGCATGTACGCCGAGGTGTGCGCGGGGCTCCACCAGGAGCCGGCCGAGCATCTCAGCACCACCTTCGAAGCGGGTCACGACGAGATGGTGATGGTCCGTGACATTCCGCTCTACTCGCTGTGCGAGCACCACCTCATCCCGTTCCTGGGCAAGGCCCACGTCGCCTACATCCCCAACAGCAACGGTCGCGTCACCGGTCTGTCGAAGCTGGCTCGCCTCGTCGACGGCTACGCCAAGCGTCCGCAGGTGCAGGAACGACTCACCCGCCAGATCGCCGACGCGATCGAGATCAGCCTGGAGCCCCAGGGCGTGCTCGTGGTGATCGAGGCCGAGCACCTGTGCATGTCCATGCGGGGCGTGCGCAAGCCGGGGTCGAGCACCGTCACCTCGAGCGTCACCGGCATCTTCC
Source organism: Acidimicrobiales bacterium (assembly GCA_040219515.1). Classification (NCBI taxonomy): domain Bacteria; kingdom Bacillati; phylum Actinomycetota; class Acidimicrobiia; order Acidimicrobiales; species Acidimicrobiales bacterium. The sequence continues at coordinate 104,586 of JAVJSI010000018.1, read as the reverse complement.
GCGAGAGCGCCGCCACGCGGGCCGAGGCCATGCGCTTCCTCGAGCGGCGCTGAGGGTTCCGCCATGACCCGCGTGATGGGCATCGTCAATGTCACGCCCGATTCGTTCTCCGACGGGGGTCGATGGCTCGATCCCGACCAGGCGGTCCGTCACGCCCGCACGCTGATCGACGAGGGAGCCGACCTCATCGACATCGGTGGCCAGAGCACCCGGCCCGGTTCGTCGCCCGTCGACGAGTCGACCGAACTGGCCCGCACGATCCCGGTCATCGAGGCGCTGGCCGGCACGATCGGCGCGGTCGAGATCTCGATCGACACCACCAAGCCCGGCGTCGCTGTCGCCGCGGTCGCCGCCGGGGCCACGATCATCAACGACGTGAGCGCCCGCCTCGAGGGCATCGCGGCCGAGACGGGCGCCGGTTGGGTGGCCGTGCATTCGCCAGGGCCGAGCGCGACGATGCAGGACGACCCGCACTACGACGATGTTGTCGAGGACATCCATGCCCATCTCGCCGACGCGGCGGCCCGGGGTCGAGCCGCCGGCGTGAACCGGATCTGGGTCGATCCGGGCATCGGCTTCGGGAAAACGACGGATCACAACCTCGAATTGGTCGGGAATCTCGATCGTTTTTCGGAGATTGCGCCGGTGCTGGTGGGCGTGAGCCGCAAGCGGTTCATCGGTGAGATCCATGCCCGGAGCGACGGAATAGCGCCGGAAACGCCGGTGACGCCACCCGACGATCGACTGGCCGGATCGGTCGCGTTGGCCGCGTGGAGCACACACTTGGGTGCCGACATCGTCCGAGTGCACGATGTGCGGGCTACGGTCCACGCCGTGCGAGTTGTGCAGTCATGAGGGGCAAATGGGCCCAAGGCATCCAGCCCCGACACTTTCGGTGGGTGATCAAGGATCGCATCGCCGTTTGTGAACGGCCCGGTGGTTACGGCGACAGTCATCGCAAGGTGCGCCGCCAGGAAGAGATCATCTGGCTGCGGCAACACGAGTTCGATTTCGTCGTCTCACTGATCGGTTCCACCCACAATCTCCACAACTACGAAGAGCTCGGCCTTCCGTTCCATCACGTCCCGTTCTCCGGGCCGGGCGACGGTCCGTTGGGCCTCACGCGGGCGATGGCCTCGATTCGTGACCATGTCGATCGCGGCCACAGGATCGTCGTGCACCGTGAGGAACTCGGCGAGCGTGTGTCGGGCCTGATGGCCGCCTACCTGCTCTGGATGGGTCTCGTGCCCGACGGCCCCCGGGCGGTCAACGTCACCGAGCGGCTGTTCGAGCGCGAACTGGGTCCGGTGGCTCGCGAACTCGTGGCCATGGTGGCCAAGTGCGCACCGTCGGCCGAGGTCGAAGTCGACGCGTTCACCGTGGAAGCCGGGCCGCTCGACGACGAGGCTGCCGACGCCGGCTCGCCCGATTCCGCCGACGGCGAGAGCGACTGAGCGCAGGGCCGTGGCCTCGCACGATGCCGTCATCCAGCTCCGCGGCATCCGCGCCCTCTGCATCTGCGGCGCGCTGCCCGAGGAGCAGGATCGTCGCCAGCCCTATGAGTTCGACATCGACATCGTGGCCGACCTCCCGGCCACCGACACCGACGTGCTCGACGACACCATCGACTACGGCGCAGTACTCGACCGCATCCAGGCGGTCACCCGCGACGAATCGTTCCAGTTGTTCGAACGCATGGCGCAGCGGGTCGCGGACGCCGTGCTCACCGACCCACGGATCGAAGAGGTCACGGTCGAGGTGCGCAAGCTCCGTCCGCCGGTGCCGCAGGACGTCGCGTCGAGCGGAATGCGCCTGACCCGTCGGCGATGACCGAGTCGCATCGGGCCTTTCTCGCGCTGGGCTCCAACATCGGCGACCGGGTGGCGCACCTGCGCACGGCGGTCGAGGCGTTGCCCGATCTCGACGCGGTGTCGTCCGTGTACGAGACCCCGCCGGTGAGCGAGGTCGAGCAGGATCGGTTCCTGAACATGGTGGTCCGGCTCCGCACGACGCTCGATGCCCGGGAGCTGCTCGAGGTGTGTCGCGAGCGCGAGGCCGCGGCCAACCGCGTGCGGGTCGTCCACTGGGGGCCCCGAACGCTCGATGTCGACGTGCTGTGGGTCGACGGCGAGACCGTCGACGACCCGCCGGACCTGCTGGTGCCGCATCCCCGCATGTTCGAGCGGTCGTTCGTGCTCGTGCCCCTCGCCGACGTGGGCGCCGACTTGCTCCCCGAGGGATACGACGTCGCCGCGGTGGCGGCCGCCGACGAGATCGCCAACGTGGGCGAGCTCGCCGAGCTCTGATGCGGGCCGGGCGTCAGATGCGCTCGGGCAGCACGGTAGGGCCGTGGGGCGACGTCATCAGATCGCCGGCCGAACCCCGGGGCCGACCGCGGCCCGCGAGCTCGTTGGCCATCTCGGGGTCGCCCATGACCCAACAGTTGCGCCCCTGATCCTTGGCGGCCAGCAGGCCGGCGTCGGCGACCCGCAGCGCCGCATCGAAACCGGGCGCCATCAGTGTGTCGCTCACGCCGAAGCTCGACGTGAAGCTCGGACCGTCGCTGACCCCGAGACGGGCGGCCAGCGAGAGCTGGATCCGTTCGATCGTGGCCACTGCGTCGACGGCGGTCATCCGTGGCTGGAGCAGGACGAATTCCTCACCGCCGAGGCGGGCAGCGACATCGCCCTCCCGCACACTCGACCGCAGGACCTGACCGAAGAGCCGCAGAGCCCGGTCCCCCATTTCGTGGCCATAGTGGTCGTTGAGGTTCTTGAAGTGGTCGAGGTCGCACATGATGACGGCGTAGTCCATGTCGGCGGCGGCGAAGGCGCGAGCCTCGTTCTCCAGCGTCCGCCGATTCACTAGCCCGGTCAACCCGTCGATCGATGCCTGTTCTCGAGCACCCTGGAATGCATGGATGGTGCCCAGCCGCGCCCCGGTCTGGCTGGCCAGCGCCGCGAGACGGTCGACGGTGAGTGCGTCGGGCTTCTCGCCGTCCGGACCGGTCGCGTGGATCACTCCCATCGCCTGTCCGTTGAACGTCACGGGCACGCAGACCGCCGAACACGGTTCCCCGCGCCGCTTGAGGTGAGGGCACGCATCGATTGCGTTGCTGGATTCGAACACGAGGCGGTGCCCGCGGCGGACGGCGACGCACTGTCCCGTGGAACCGACGGGGCAGTCGGGTGCACCGGCTTCGGGATGAGTGACGGCCTGTGTCACGTGGTGTTTGCTCGAGTCCGAGAGGAGCATCTCGCTCGGGTGCTCGCCGATGAGCACCATGGCCTCCTCGACGATGTGCTGGACGTCGCTGTCATCGGCGGCCATGTCGAAGGCGTCGAACAGTTGGCGACGGAACGCATCCTGCGATGCCTCGCGCTCGAGCTTCCCGACGAGGTCTTCGAAACTGTCGGCCATCGCGTCGAAGCTCCGGGCCAGTCCGCCGAGCTCGTCCGCGCTGCGGATCTCGTTGCGCACGTGGAGCTCGCCGGCGGCCATGGCACGAGCGATCTTGGAGAGCTGTCGGAGCTGCTTGGCGATCGAGTAGGCCACCAGTGCCGTGATGGCGATGATCATCGCCGTGCCGAAGGCCGACGTGACGAGGATGCCGTCCGTCGCCGACTGCTCGGCGTTCTCGGCCGTGATCGCGGCACGCTCGGCCGCGCCTGAAGTGATCGAGGTGATCTCGGCCATGTCGGCGAAGAGGGGCTCGGCCGTCGTGAGGAAGGCGTCGAGCCGGGTGACGGCAGTGGCCTGATCGTCGGCCGCGAGCGCACTGAGACGAGCGGCGTCCTCCACGTAGCGCGCCGTGGCGAGCTCCACATCGGGAAGCGCGAGCCCCGGCGAGACCGCCGGATCGAGGGCCGAGATCGCCTCCTCGTTCCGGGTGAGCGCATCGGCCGCATCGTCGAGGTCGGCCCGGACCTCGGCGGGGGTGCGAGCCGTCACTCCCTGGGCGGCGAGCACCGATTCGAGTACGGCGCTCTGCATGATCGAGAGCTGGATCACCGAGTCCTGGTGGAAGGTCTGGAGGCTGGCGAGCGCAGCGGCGTCCTCGGTGGCCGCACCGGAGGTCTGCAGGGCCTGGATCGAACTCCACGACGCCCAACCGGCGAAGGCGATCGCGGTCACGCCGAACGCGAGAAGACGACGTCGAATCGTGAATGCGTCGCGAAACCGGTCGCGGGGCCGTCGTGCTGTCCCCATGTAGTTCCATCGGCGGCGCCCGAGCCGGGCCTGATGATTCGAACGGACCATCCGTCGATGACCACCGGTTACCGTGAATGGGTGCAGATCCACATCGTCGGACCGGGGCGGGCCGGTCGTTCGCTCGGTATCGCGCTGCAGGACGCGGGCTGGCCCGAACCGAGGTATTTCGGCCGTGGCGAGGACCTCGGTCCGGCCGGGCGCGACGCGGACATGGTCGTGATCGCCACGCCTGATGACGTGATCGCCGAGGTCGCGTCGGCGCTGCCCCACACCGACGCGCTGGTCGTGCACCTCGCCGGATCACGCGGACTCGGCGAGCTCGGCGACCGCCGGCGGGTGGGTGCGCTGCACCCGCTCGTGGCGCTTCCCGACCCGCAGACCGGGGCGGCCCGGCTCGTCGGGGCCTGGTTCGCCACGGCGGGCGACGAGGCCGTCCAGCAGATCGTCGACGCGCTCGCGGGGCGGTCGTTCACCGTCGCCGACGCCGACCGGGCGCGCTATCACGCAGCCGCAGTGGTGGCCTCCAATCATCTCGTGGCCCTGCTCGGGCAGGTCGAAGTGATCGCCGCCGGTATCGGTGTGCCCTTCGACGCGCTGCTTGATCTGGCCGACGGGTCACTCGCCAACGTGCGAGCCCTCGGCCCGGCCGCCGCGCTCACGGGACCGGCCGCCCGGGGTGACGAGGCCACCATCCGGCGACACCTCGCCGCGTTGGGCGATGACGAGCGCACCGGCTATGAAGCACTGGCCGCGGCTGCCCGTCGGCTGGCCGGACGTCCGCAACCACTCGAGGGATAGCAATGCAGGTCCTCCGCACGATCGCCGAACTTCGCATGGTGCTCGATGGTGATCGCGCCGCGGGCGGTGCCGTCGGGTTCGTCCCCACGATGGGCTACCTGCACGACGGTCACGAGTCACTCATCGAGGCATCGGTCGCCGCCAACGACCGCACCGTGGTGTCGATCTTCGTGAACCCGCTCCAGTTCGCCGAGGGCGAGGACCTGGCCGACTATCCACGCGACTTCGACGCCGATCGGCGCCGATGCGAGGGGGCGGGGGTCGACTATGTGTTCGCGCCAGCGGTCGACGAGATGTATCCCCGACCGATCGACACCGTGGTCACGGTCCCCGGCGTCGCCGCGCCCCTCGAAGGGGAGCATCGGCCGACCCACTTCGCGGGCGTCGCCACGGTCGTCGCGAAGCTCTTCGCGATCGTCGGTCCGTGCCGGGCCTACTTCGGGGCGAAGGATTGGCAGCAGGTGGCCGTGGTGACCCGGATGGTCGACGACCTGAGCATGCCCGTCGAGGTCGTGCCGTGTCCGATCGTGCGGGAGCCCGACGGTCTCGCGATGTCGAGCCGCAACGTCTACCTCTCCGCCGAGGAGCGGGCCCAGGCGCCCACGCTGCGACGAGCGCTCGGCGCGGGCTTCGACGCGATCGACGCGGGGGAGCGCGACCCGGCCGCCGTCGAGGCGGTGATGCGCGGCGTGCTCGCCGAGGCGTCCCTCGGAGCGCCGGACTATGTCGCCGCGGTGCCGGCCGACTCGCTCGTGGCCGCCGGCCCCTTGACCGGCGAGGTCCGACTGCTGGTGGCGGTGAGGTTCAGCAAGGCCCGGCTGATCGACAATCTGGGCGCCACCGTCGGGAACTGATCGCTCCCGCCTGCGTATCCTCGGGAACATGACCGACTACAAGGCCGACTGGTATCCCGATCCGGGCGGGAAGCACGAGCTGCGCTATCACGACGGTACCGAGTGGACCGAGCACGTCTCGGACCACGGACGCCAGTCCGTCGAGCCGCTGGCCGGGCCGGGCGCAGTTCCCACGACCGGCATGAGCACCGAGAAGATCCAACGCCAGGTGGCGGAGAAGGCCGGTGTGGTCTCGGCCGGCGCGGGCGGCGGCACGATGTTCAGCGAGCCCGTCCTGGTGGTGAACCAGAAGGCCAAGCTGCTCGAGATCAACACCGAGTATGCGGTCTTCGACCAGCACGGCACCCAGATCGGCGCCATCCGCCAGGTCGGTCAGTCGAACCTGAAGAAGGTCGCCCGGTTCGTCAGCAGCCTCGATCAGTTCATGACCCATTCGCTGCAGCTCGTCGACGCCGGCGGCGCGGTGCAACTCACCGTCACCCGGCCGGCCAAGTTCGCGAAGTCGAAGGTGCACGTCGCCGACGCGTCGGGCAATCCGGTGGGGTCGATCGTGCAGAAGAACATGATCGGCAAGATCCGCTTCTCCCTCGAGGGTCCGCAGGGCGAGATCGGCACGCTCAACGGCGAGAACTGGCGGGCCTGGAACTTCAACCTGCAGGACGCCGAGGGCAACGAGGTCGCCCGGATCACCAAGACCTGGGAAGGCCTGGCCAAGACCATGTTCACGACCGCCGACAACTATGTGCTGCAGATCCACCGTCCGCTCGAGGAGCCGCTGCGCAGCCTCGTGGTGGCATCCGCAGTGTCGGTCGACCTCGCCCTGAAACAGGATTCACGAGGCCTGGGCTGACCCGGTAGCGTTTCGGCGTGCTTCTCACGATCGACGTCGGCAACACGCAGAACGTGCTGGGCCTCTACGACCTCGAGAGCGAGTCGGGCGACGGGGCGGGTGTCGGTCTCGTCGACCACTGGCGACTCTCGACCGATCCGGCCCGCACGTCCGATGAGTACGCGATCGCCATCCGCTCGCTGCTCGACACCGCCGACGTCGACCTCGAACACGACCTGATCGGCGTGGCCATCTGTTCCGGCGTGCCGCGCATCCTCGCGAACCTGCGCCAGATGGTGGCCCGCTACCTGTCGTTCGATCCGATCGTGATCGAGCCCGGAGTGAAGACCGGCATGCCGATCCTCTACGACAACCCCAAGGAGGTCGGCGCCGACCGGATTGCCAACGCGATCGCCGCCCACGACCTCTACGGCGGCCCCACCGTGGTGGTCGATTTCGGCACCGGCAACAACTTCGACGTGATCTCGGCCGACGGCGAGTTCCTCGGCGGGGCGATCGCGCCCGGCATCGAGGTCAGCCTCGACGCGCTGTTCGGACGGGCGGCGCAGCTGCGAGCCATCGAGTTGGTCGAACCCCGCAGTGTCATCGGCAAGTCCACCGTCGAGTCGATCCAGTCGGGCGCCGTCTATGGATTCGCGGCGATGATCGACGGCATGGTCGAGCGCTTCCGAGGCGAACTCGGTGACATCAACGTGGTCGCCACCGGCGGTCTCGCCCACCTCATCTCCCCGGTCGCCAACTCGATCGAACACGTCGAACCGTTCCTCACCCTCCACGGTCTCCGGATCGTCCACCAACGAAACGAACGATGACCGATCCCGTCCCGTACCGCGCCGACGTCACTGCCACGACCGCGCAGATCATTCACGACCATGCCGATCTCGAGGCGGGGGCCGAGACCGACGTCGTCGTGTCCATCGCCGGTCGTCTCATGCTGCGGCGCGATCAGGGCAAGCTCGCGTTCGGTGTGCTCCAGGACCCGACTGGCCGCATCCAGCTCTTCGCGATGGCGAAGCGCACACCCGACTTCGACGGTTTCACCGGTCTGTCCATCGGCGACTGGATTCTGGTCACCGGCATCGTGATGAACACCAAGCGTGGCGAGCTCTCGGTGCGCGTCGACGAGTGGACGGTGCTGGCCCCGGCGCAGCGCTCGTTCCCCGACAAGTGGCACGGCATCAGCGACCCCGACGTCCGCTACCGCCAGCGCTATGTCGACCTGTGGGTCACCGACGAAGCGCGCACGGCGTTCCGGCAGCGGTCGGCCATCGTCGCCTCGATCCGACGCTGGCTCGGCGAGCGCGACTTCATCGAGGTCGAGACCCCGATGCTGCACCCGATACCCGGTGGCGCGCTGGCCAAGCCGTTCACGACCCACCACAACGCGCTCGACACCGAGCTGTACCTGCGCATCGCCCCCGAGCTCTACCTGAAGCGCCTCGTGGTCGGCGGCATGGAACGGGTCTTCGAGATCGGTCGGGTGTTCCGCAACGAGGGCATGTCGACCCGGCACAACCCCGAGTTCACGATGCTCGAGCTCTACTGGGCCTACCACGACCACCACGACATGATGACGCTCACCGAGGAGCTCGTGGCGGCTGCCGCCACCGAGGTCATCGGCACCACCACGATCGACTACGACGGTCGCGACGTCGACCTGTCGACTCCCTGGCGACGGGCCACGATGGACGAGCTGATCCTCGAACACGCCGGCGTCGAGGTGAGCCTCGACACGCCGATCGACGAGCTGCGCGCCCTGTGCGAGAAGTTCGGCGTCGAGGTGAAGGACCACTACGGCCCGGGCAAGCTGATCCTCGAGATCTACGAGAAGACCACCGAGTCCGAGCTGTGGGGTCCGATCTTCGTCACCGACTATCCGGTCGAAGTGTCGCCGTTGTCGCGCGAGCACCGGGAACGTCCCGGTTACACCGAGCGCTTCGAGGCCATCGTCGCCGGTCGTGAACTGTGCAACGGCTTCTCCGAGCTCACCGACCCCGTGGTGCAACGGGAACGTTTCGAGGCCCAGGAGGCCGAGGGCGCGGCGGGCGACGACGAGGCGATGGTCGTCGACGAGGACTATCTGCGGGCGCTCGAGTACGGCCTGCCCGGCACCGCCGGTCTCGGCATCGGCATCGATCGTCTGATCATGCTCCTCACCGGTACCACCACCATCCGCGACGTGGTCCTGTTCCCCACCCTGCGCCCCGAACCCCCCGAACCCCCCGAAATTGAGGCGGACTAGCCACCTCTGCGGTGGTCAACTCCACCGAGAACGGTTGGGGTGAGGGTCAGCGGGGCTTGCGGCTGAAGCGCTTGCGGCCGAGAGGGGCGGCGGCTCGTTCGATCAGGTGATCGGCGGCGGCGCGCAGCGCCCGGGCACCCGGTGTGTCGGGCAGATCGGTGAGCGTGGCGGCGGCCTTGTCGGCCCAGGACTGGGCCGCGTCGAGCGAGAGACGTACACCGTCGCTGCGGCGCACGAGCTCGCGGGCCCGGTCGCGATCGGCGATCGTGATGTCGGGCGTCAGCAGTGGTCGCAGCTCGGCGGCGATGGCCGGTTCGCCGAGGGCGTGGATGACCGGCAGGGTGTAGATCCCCTCGATGAGATCGTTGCCGGCGGGCTTTCCGATCTGCTCGTCGGTGGCGATGATGTCGAGGATGTCGTCGACGATCTGGAACGCCATGCCGTAGGCGGCGCCGAACTCGGTCATCGCCTCGACCACCGGGCGGGGCAGGTCGCCGACGATCGCCCCGATGCGGCAGGCCGTGGCCAGGAGCGAGGCGGTCTTGCCCGAGATCGACCGCTCGTAGGTGTCGATGGTGCGATCGGGCTCGTAGGCCGACTCGAGTTCGAGGATCTGGCCCTCGCACAGCTCGGTGATGGTGGTGGCGAGAATGCCGGCCACTTCGGTGCCGAGGCCCGCGGCGATCTCCGACGACCGACCGAGGAGGTAGTCGCCTGCGAGGATGGCCCGCAGGTTGCCCCACTGGGCGTTGACGCTCTTGACGCTGCGTCGACTGGTGGCTTCGTCCATGACGTCGTCGTGGTAGAGCGAGCCGATGTGGACCAGTTCGACGGCACAACCGCCGCGGATCACGTCGATCGTGGCGGCCGAGCCGGTGGGGTCGAGCACCGATGATGCGGCGATCGAGAAGCCGGGCCGGACCCGCTTCCCGCCGGCGAGGATCAGGTGACTGGCGACTTCGGTGAGGAAGTCGCCGTCGGAGGCGACGACGCGCAACAGTTCCTGCTCGACCCGATCGAGGTCGGCTTCCATGCTCGGGAGGATGGCGAGTGGAGACGCAGCCACGTCGTGAGGCTACGTGAAAAACACCGCCCACGACGCAGTGGAGACGCAGTGGGGGGGTTCACGTGGACCACCGACCTGCCGATGGTGACGAGAGTAGTTGCCGGATTCGACCGTTTCAGGCCGAGTCACCCCGGTACACTCACTTGGACGACCCAGATGTGGGAGGGAAATACCGATGTTCGAGCGGTTCACCGACAGGGCTCGACGAGTGGTGGTGCTGGCGCAGGAGGAAGCGCGTCTGCTCAATCACAACTACATCGGGACGGAGCACATCCTTCTCGGACTGATCCACGAGGGCGAGGGAGTTGCCGCGAAGGCACTCGAGTCGCTCGGCATCAGCCTCGAGGCGGTGCGCAACCAGGTCGAGGAGATCATCGGTCAGGGCGGCTCGTCGCCCAGTGGTCACATCCCCTTCACCCCTCGCGCCAAGAAGGTCCTCGAGCTGAGCCTGCGCGAAGCACTGCAGCTCGGCCACAACTACATCGGCACCGAACACATCCTCCTCGGCCTCATCCGTGAGGGCGAGGGCGTGGCGGCGCAGGTGCTCGTCAAGCTCGGCGCCGACCTGAGTCGCGTGCGCCAGCAGGTCATCCAGTTGCTCTCGGGCTACTCGGGTTCCGGCGGCAGCGGCGAAGCCGGCAGCAGCAGTGGTGGCGGCGGCGACAAGGCCGGTGCCACCGCCGGCGGTTCGAGTGGGGACAGCGCGTCGGGTTCGCTCGTGCTCGACCAGTTCGGCCGCAACCTCACCCAGCTCGCACGCGAGAAGGGCCTCGATCCGGTCATCGGTCGCAGCCGCGAGGCCGAACGGGTCATGCAGATCCTGTCGCGCCGCACCAAGAACAATCCCGTGCTCGTCGGTGAGCCCGGCGTCGGCAAGACCGCCATCGTCGAGGGCCTCGCCCAGTCGATCGCGGCGGACAATGTGCCGGAGACCCTCACGGGCAAGCAGCTCTACACCCTCGATCTGGGCGCGCTGGTCGCCGGCAGCCGCTACCGCGGCGACTTCGAGGAGCGCCTCAAGAAGGTGCTCAAGGAGATCAAGACCCGCGGCGACATCATCTTGTTCATCGACGAGATCCACACGCTCGTCGGTGCCGGTGCGGCCGAGGGAGCCATCGACGCCGCGTCGATCCTCAAGCCGATGCTCGCCCGTGGTGAGCTCCAGACCATCGGTGCCACCACGCTCGACGAGTACCGCAAGCACCTCGAGAAGGACGCCGCCCTCGAGCGCCGTTTCCAGAAGGTCGTCGTCGACGAGCCGACCGTGGGCCACACGATCGAGATCCTCAAGGGTCTGCGCGATCGCTACGAGACGCACCACCGGGTCACCATCACCGATCAGGCGCTCGTGGCCGCGGCCAACCTGGCCGATCGCTACATCGCCGATCGTCACCTGCCCGACAAGGCCATCGACCTGATCGACGAGGCCGGTTCGCGTCTGCGGATCAAGCGCATGGAGACCCCGCCGGAATACAAGGAACTCGAAGCCGAGATCGCCGCTGTCGTCGGCCAGAAGAAGGACGCCGTCGAAGGCCAGCAGTTCGAAGAGGCGGGCCGCCTGCGCGACAAGGAGAAGGAACTCCTCGCTCGCCGCGAGTCCATGGAAGGCGAAGCCAAGGCGTCCGGTCTCGATCTGTTCGACGAGGTCGACGAAGAGGCCATCGCCGAGGTGCTCTCGCTGTGGACGGGCATCCCGGTCTACAAGCTCACCGAGGAAGAGACCGAGAAGCTCCTCCGCATGGAGGACGAGCTGCACAAGCGGGTCATCGGCCAGCAGGACGCCATCAAGGCCGTGTCGCAGGCGATCCGTCGCACCCGGGCCGGTCTGAAGGACCCCAAGCGCCCCAGCGGCTCGTTCATCTTCCTGGGCCCGTCGGGCGTCGGCAAGACCGAGCTCGCGAAGACGCTCGCCGAGTTCCTGTTCGGCGATGAGACCGCCCTCATCAGCCTCGACATGTCGGAATACATGGAGAAGCACACCGTCAGCCGCCTGGTGGGTTCGCCCCCTGGCTACGTCGGTTACGAAGAGGGTGGCCAGCTCACCGAGAAGGTGCGCCGCAAGCCGTTCTCCGTCGTGCTCTTCGACGAGGTCGAGAAGGCCCACCCCGACGTCTTCAACACGCTGTTGCAGATCCTCGAGGAGGGTCGTCTCACCGACTCGCAGGGTCGCTCGGTCGACTTTCGCAACACCGTGCTGATCATGACCTCCAACCTCGGCACCGCCGACCTGCGCAAGGCGCAGATCGGGTTCGGTTCGGGCAGCGAGGCGGTCAACTACGAGAAGATGAAGGAAAAGGTCAACGACGCGCTCAAGGCGCACTTCCGGCCCGAGTTCCTCAACCGCATCGACGACACGATCGTGTTCCACGAGCTGAGCCAGCCCGAGGTTCGCCAGATCGTCGACCTCATGGTCGGCCGCACGGCGATCCAGCTCGGTGGGCAGGGAATGGGCCTCGAGCTCACCGATGCCGCCAAGGACCATCTGGCCGACAAGGGCTATGACCCCACCCTCGGTGCTCGCCCGCTGCGGCGTGCCCTTCAGCGTCTCGTGGAGGATCCGTTGTCCGAGAAGCTCCTCTACAAGGAGTTCCGGGCCGGCGAGATCATCATCGTCGACGTCGAGCCCGACCCCGAGAATGACAACGAACTCATGGTCGTCTTCCGGGCGATCGAGGGCTTCGAGCCACCGGAGCCCGAGCTCGCCGACGCGGTCGACGGCGGCGAATCCTTCTAGCTGCGTCGGCCGGGGTCGTGATCGATCCTGGTCGCCGCGCTCGGCCTCTGGCGTCTAGCGTCGTCGCAATGCGTCGGGTCCGTCTGCTCTTTCTGGGGATACTCGTCCTCGTGGCGAGCGCGTGTCGTGTCGACACCACGGTCGACATCACCGTCGAAGAGAACGGGTCCGGTGTCGTCGCCGTCACTGTGGTGGCCGACGCCGCCGCGGTCGCGGCAGTACCGGACGCGCCCGACGGGTTGCGCTTCGACGACCTCGAGGCCTCCGGCTGGGTCGTCGACGGGCCCGACATCGATGCATCAGGGGCGATGACCGTCGCCCTGTCGAAGCCGTTCGTCAATGCCGACGCGCTGCCCGACGTCCTGGCCGAGATCGCGGGCGAGGGCGTGATCTTCGATGGCGTCACGCTCGAGAAGATGCACTCGTTTGACCGGATCGGGTTGGGTCCGGCGCACACCGAGTACCGGCTCACCGGCACGGTCGACCCGAACCCCGACCTGGCCGCCTTCGCCGACGCGGACCTCCTCGAGCTGGTCGGCATCGATGCCCGCGAGGGGCTCATCGACGAGCAGCGCAACGGGGACGACCAGGTGATCGTGCGGGTGCGGCTACCCGATCGCGAATCGTCGGAGACGGGCGTGGAAGAGCCCGAGGCCGTGGCGTGGGAGACGGTATTCGGCGCCACCTCGACCATTCAGCTCGATGCCACCTCGACGACCGACGACATCTTGCCGCGGGTCTGGGCGATGGTCGCGCTGCTGGCATTCCTGCTGTTCGCCGGCATCCTGCTCTCGCGTCTCGCCGGCCTGTTGCTGGCCAAGCTGCGCACGCCGAAGGGTCGCCGCCGTCGTGATGTGCGCCGCCGTCAACAGAACGCGGCCAGCCGGGCCGAAGAGGCCAACCGTCCCCGTCGGCGGATGCTCCGTCTGCTGATCGTCGATGTCCACGGTGTACTGGTGCGACCGTCGGACCCGCTCGAGGGAGTGTTGCTCCCGTTGATTCTGGCCGAACGCCCCGACGCGTCCGCCGAACGGGTGCGCGACCTGCACCGGCGCCTCACGCTGGGGCGGATGTCGGTCGAGGAGTTCTGGGCCGAGGTCGGCCTCGGGCCGATCGCCGAGGAGATCGAGACCAAATACCTGTCCACGTTCCGTCTGGTGCCCGGGCTCCATCCGTTCCTCGACCGGATGGCGGCCAGCCGTCTCCCTGTGGCGGCGGTGGGCAATCAGCCGAGAGCCTGGGGCGACCGACTCCGGCGCATGGCGGCGCTCGACGACTCGATCGCGTCGTGGATGGTGAGCGGTGATGTGGGCTCGGCCCTTCCCGAACCGGCGCTGTTCGAGGCCACGCGTCGCACACTGTCCGTCGATCTCTTCGATTGCTTCTATCTCTCGAACGTGCCCGAGCATCTCGACGTCGCGGAGAAGCTGGGCATGGCCACGGGTCTCTTCGTCGCCGGCGACGAAGAGGCGCCCGACACGAGCCACACGGTCGTGCGAGGGTTCGAGGACCTGCTCCGCAGCCGCACCAGCTGACGTCAGCCACCGCCTCACCCGGGTGTCACACCCGGCACCTAGGGTGCTCGCATGGCACGGATCAGAACGGTTCACCGCTGCACGTCGTGTGGCGCAGGGGCACCCAAGTGGGCAGGGCGTTGCGACGGCTGCGGCGAGTGGAACACCCTGGTGGAAGAGCTTGATGTGCGCGAGCCGTCGACCATCGTGGCCGGCGCCAACAGCGTGGCGATGCCGATCGCCGACGTTCCCGACGAGTCCAACCTGCTGCGACCGACCGGTCTCGCCGAGGTCGACCGGGTGCTCGGTGGTGGGCTCGTCCCTGGTTCGGTCACGCTCGTCGGCGGCGAACCCGGCATCGGCAAGTCCACGCTGATGCTCCAGCTCGTCGGCTCGGTGGCCGGCGGCGGGCAGAAGGCGCTCTACGTGTCGGGCGAAGAGTCGGCCTCGCAGGTGCGGAGTCGGGCCGATCGTCTCGGCGCTCTCCACGACGACCTGTGGCTCGTGGGTGAGACCGTACTGCCGCACGTCCTCGGTCATCTCGATGAAGTGAAGCCCGAGGTCGTCGTGATCGACTCGGTACAGATCCTGGTGAATCCCGATCTCACCTCGGCGCCCGGTTCGGTGTCGCAGGTCCGTGAATGCGCCCATGCGTTGGTGCAGGAGGCCAAACGGCGCGGCATCGCGCTGTTGCTCGTCGGTCATGTCACGAAAGAGGGCACGCTGGCCGGGCCGCGTGTGCTCGAACACGTGGTCGACACCGTGTTGGAGTTCGACGGCGACCGCCAGCACGGGCTCCGGCTCCTGCGGGCGTCGAAGCACCGTTTCGGCCCCACGTCCGAGGTCGGCCTGCTCCAGATGGACGAGTTGGGCCTTGCGCCGGTCGACGACCCGAGCGGGCTCTTCCTGGCCGACCGGGTCACCGGCGTGTCGGGTTCGGCGGTGGTGCCCACGGTTGACGGCAACCGTCCCCTGCTCGTGGAGGTGCAGGCCCTCGTGGCCCCCTCCCAGCTCGCCACCCCGCGGCGCAGCGCCCAGGGCCTCGACCATGGTCGGCTGGCCATGCTCCTGGCCGTACTCGAGCGTCGGGTCGGGCTGCCGGTGTCGGGCGCCGAGGTCTACGCCCTCGCGGTCGGCGGTGCCCGCATCGGCGACCCCGGAGCCGATGCCGGTCTGGCGCTGGCGATCACGTCGTCACTCACCGGTCACCCGCTGGCCGACGATCTCGTCGTCGTCGGAGAGGTCGGTCTCGGTGGCGAGCTGCGCCACGTGAGCCACATCAACCGCCGGCTCGGTGAAGCGGCCCGGATGGGGTTTCGGCGAGCCATCGTTCCCCACGCCACCGGCGAGGCGCCGGCCGGTCTCACCGTGCTGCGAGCGCCCACGCTCGCCGCCGCGGTGCAGTTGGCCGACGTCGGGCCGTCGTAGCCCCGACCGGTTCCCGCATGCGAAGATGCGCCGATGCGCATCACTCTCCCGTCCGGCAACCTCGCGGAAACCGCGGGCTCATCCACCGAGCGGGGCCTGGTGGTGGTCCCCGACATCATGGGTCTGCGTCCGCTGTTCGACGACCTGGTCGAACGACTCGCCACCGAGTGGGACTGCACCGTCGTTGCCCCTGATCTCTACGCGGGTCAGACCGATCTCGACCTGCAGGGCCGATTCGCGGCCGCGTCCGGTCTCCGCGACGACGACGTGCTCGGTGACATGGTCGCCGCGGCCGATGCCACCGGTGCGGCGAGCGTCGGCGCGATCGGGTTCTGCATGGGTGGCATGTACGTCAACAAGGCCGTATCGACCGGTCGCTTCGACCGGCTCGCGTCCTTCTACGGAATGATCCACGTGCCCGATGGCTGGGTCGCCGACGGACAGGGTGAGCCGCTCGACCACCTCGGCCAGGGTGATCCGAGGACCTTGCTGGCGGTGATCGGGACGGACGATCCCTACACACGGCCCGACGAGGTCGCTGCGCTGGCCGCGACCGGCGCGTCCATCGCCGCCTACGAGGGGGCCGATCACGGGTTCGTGCACGACCCCGATCGTCCGGCCCATCGCGCCGCCGACGCCGCCGACGCCTGGCGACGGGTGGGCGACTGGCTCTGGGGGTGAAGAACTCTGGGGGGTAGGGCTCCGGGCTACCGCGAACGGATCGAGAGCTGCTCGCGGTTCGTGATCACGTAGCGCCGGTCGCTCTGATCGAGCCAGCCCAACTTCACGAACGACGCGATGGCCTTGTTGACGCGTTCGCGGCTGGCGCCGACCATGCCGGCGAGTTCCTCCTGTGTGATCGGCAGGATGAACTCGTCGCTGTCGCCCGCGAGTTCGAGCAGCCGCTTGGCGGTGCGACCGGTGACATCGAGAAACACACTGTCGGCCAGGGTCTCGTCCATCGACCGCAGGCGTTTGGCCAGCAGCTTGACCACGTTCCAGAGCTCGGCCGGTTCGTTCTCGTAGAGCGCTCGCACCGGGCCGTAGGGAATGGCGAGAACGGACGAGGGCTCGAGGGCGCGGGCTTCGGCCGATCGACCCAGGCCGTCGAACAACGGCATCTCGCCGAACAGGTCGCCGGACTCCATGAGAGCGACGACCGATTCGCGGCCGTCGATGGACTTGTTCGCGATGGCGATGCGTCCGGACGTGACGATGTAGATCTGATCGGGCTCCTCGCCTTCGGTGAAGAGCACGTCACCCCGCCGCAGGGCTCGCTCCTCGGCGGCGGCGGCAATCGTGGTGAGCTGTGCCTCTCCGACCTCGGAGAAGAGCAACGTGGCGCGGAGAGTGCTGGTGTCAGACATGAGCGAGCACCACACTAGACAGGTGACCTCACCGCGTGCATCAGTCAACCCGAAGAGTGGCCGTACGCCGGGTCCGGTGTGGACGATCGTGGTGGCGGCGGGGTCGGGTGCCCGCTTCGGAGCACCCAAGCAGTTTCTCGACCTCGCCGGGATCCCCGTGGTCGAACGGTCGGTCGCCACGGCCGCCCGACACAGCGACGGTGTCGTCGTGGTGACCCCCGTCGAACCTCCCGAGGGGATGACCCCGATCACCGCGCCGCCCGGGGTCGAGTTCCGTTCGGTCACCGGTGCCGACTCCAGGACCGGATCGGTTCGGCGAGGACTGGCCGCGGTGCCCGAGTCGGCGGCGGTGATCCTGGTCCACGACGCGGCACGTCCGCTGGCCTCGGACGCCGTCTATGCGCGGGTGATCGCGGCTGTCGCCGGGGGCGCGGATGCGGTCACGCCGGCGGTGTCGGTGGCGGACTCGTTGCGCCGCCGCAGTGGGGGAGTGGTCGACCGTGACGATGTCGTGGCCGTGCAGACACCGCAAGGCTTCGCGGCCGAGGCGCTGCGCCGAGCCCATGCCGGCGGCGAAGAAGCCACCGACGACGTGACCGTTGTGGAGAACGACGGTGGCACAGTGGTGGTCGTGGACGGCGACCGACGCAATCTCAAGCTCACGACGCCGCTCGACATGGACCTTGCTCTCCACTTCCTCGAGGACGACACGGCATGACCGACACCATCCCCTTCCGGGTGGGGCAGAGCTTCGACGTGCACGCCCGCGCCGACGACCCGGCCCGCTCCCTCGTGCTCGGTGGGGTGTCATTTCCCGACGAACCCGGCCTGGCCGGTCACAGCGATGCCGACGTGGTCGCCCACGCGTGCATCGATGCGCTGCTCGGCGCGGCCGGTCTGGGTGACATCGGCGAGATGTTCCCCGACACCGATCCCGACCTCGCCGGCGCCGACAGCATCGAACTGCTGCGGCGAGCAGCCGCCGCGGTGCGCGACGCGGGATGGCGCCCGGGCAACGTCGATTGCTCCGTCGTGCTCGATCGACCCAAGCTCGCGCCGGTGAAGGCCGAGATGGAAGCGAACCTGTCGGCCGCCGCGGGCGCACCCGTCACCGTGACCGGTCGGCGCACGGAAGGCGTCGGCGCCCTCGGTCGCGGCGAAGGCATCGTCGCGTGGGCCGTGGCCCTGGTGGCGCGATGAGCTCCCGTGGACCGCAGAAGGGCCCGAAGGGCGGGCCCCGTCGTCCGAAGTCGAGCGGTCGCGGCAAGGGGCAGCCCCGCAACCCTCGCGCCCGCAGCGGCGCCAAGGGCGGCCGCAGCCGCGACGGCCAACGGGGCACGACGCCGATCCGTGACGGCGACGCGGGCCAGTCGAAGGGCGAGTCGTTGGGTGGCGACCAGGTCGAGGGTCGTCACGCCGTGCGTGAACTGCTGATGGCGGGCACCCGTCGTACTCGCGAGGTCGTGCTCGCCGGTGACCTCGACCCGGCCCCGATCCTCGACGAGATCATCGACCTCGCCGACGAGGCCAAGGTCACCATCACCGAGATCAACCGGGTGAAGTTCGAGTCGATGACGCGCACCGAGGGCAGCCAGGGGGTGATGGCGCTCGCTCAACCGCTGCGCCCCACCCCGCTCGACGACCTGCTCGTGCCCGGCTTCGACGGCACGCTGCCCTTCCTCCTGCTGCTCGACGGCATCACCGACCCCGGCAACCTGGGCGCGATCCTGCGCACCGCCGAGTGCGCCGGCGTCACCGGAGTGGTGCTGCCGCGCCATCGGGCCGCCCACATCACGCCGACGGTCGCCAAGGCGGCCGCCGGTGCGGTGGAGCACCTGCCCATGGCGTTGGTGGCCGGGCTGCCGTCGGCCATGAAGACCCTCAAGGCCGCGGGCGTGTGGACCGTCGGTCTCGACGCGGGGGGCGATCGTCCGATCCACGACCTGGCCGTGGCGGCCGAACCCGTCGCGCTCGTACTGGGCGCGGAGGGTCCGGGCCTGTCACGGCTCGTGCGTGAGCGCTGCGACACCGTCGCCTCGATCCCGCTGCTCGGCGTACTCGATTCGCTCAACGTCTCGGCCGCCGCGGCGGTGGCCTGTTTCGAGGTCGCCCGCCGCCGAGCCGCGACGTCGACCTGAACGACGCTGCGAGCCCGAGACAGGGATCGAACCTGCGACCTGCTGTTTACAAGACAGCTGCTCTACCAACTGAGCTACTCGGGCGTGCCCGACAGGTTAGAGCGTGCCCGGCTCCACCCATGCCCCGGTTTCTGCAAGGCTGTGCCGATGGAGCTGAACGAGGGCGAACGCGCAATGCTCGATTTCGAGCGATCGTGGTGGACCGAGCCCGGTCCCAAGGAAACGGCGATCAACGAGCACCTCGAAATGTCGACGACGCGCTACTACGAGCTGTTGAACGACCTCATCGATCGACCCGAAGCCGAAGCCCACGATCCGCTCGTGGTCCGTAGACTCCGGCGCATGCGTGACCGGCGTCGCCGATCACGTGCCGAGCACGTGGGCGCGACCAGCGAGGAACACAGCCGATGACTTCACCAGGGCGTTATGCCGCATCCGACGGATCATTCGCGAAATCGGCTGGTTCAGCCGCCGCCCGCGGGGGAATCCTGATCGCCATCGCCATCGTCATCGGCCTCGTGCTGCTGGCCTGGGGATTCGATGGCGGCGACACCGATGCGGCGGTCGGGCCCGACACGAGTTCGTCCGACGATGGCGGCGACACCGGCGACGGCACCGATACCACGCCCACCGACAGCACCGACCCGACGGACAGCACCGACGGGGCGACCGACGACTCGGTCCCGACCGACAGCACCGGCGACTCGGTTCCGACCGACAGCACCGGCACCGACGACGTCGTGCTCGACGACCCGTCGACGATCAAGATCTCGGTGCTCAACGGCGCGCAGGTCGCCGGTCTCGCCGGCACGCGGGCCACGACACTCGGTGCGTTGAACTACGTCACCCTGGCGGGCAATGCCGCCGGAACGCCGATCGCCGAATCCAAGGTCTACTTCGCCACCGGCTACGGCGATGAGGCCAAGGTCGTCGCCGAGGCCCTGGGCGGCGCACCGAGCGTGCTCGAACTCGCCCCGGCCGACCCGGCCGCGCTCGAAGACGGCACCCAGGCCGAGACCGGCACGGCCAACATCATCGTCGTGCTCGGTACCGACGAAGCGTTGTAGTGCACGCAGACCCGCTCGAGGCATTCGGGCGGGCGCCGGCCCGGGCAGGACTGTTTCTCGACTTCGACGGGGTGCTGGCCGACATCGCGCCCGAGCCCGACGCAGCCCGCATCCGACCAGGCATCGCGAACCTGCTCGTCGACCTCAGTGGCCACCTCGGGCGAGTGGCCGTCATCTCGGGTCGACCGGTCGCCTATCTCGATGCGATGGTGCCGGCCGAGGTCGACATCGTGGGTCTCTACGGACTCGAGTGGCGCCGTGACACCGTGCACCGCACCCTCGACGAGGCCGAGGCGTTTCGAGCGATCGTCCACGACCTCGTCGATGACGCAACATCCCGGTTCGGCGACGCGGTGGTGGAGCCGAAGGGGCTCTCGCTCACGATCCACTATCGCAGCGACGAGTCGCTCGCCGCGCCCATGGGCGAATGGGTCGACGACCAGGCCGAGCGCACCGGCATGGAGTCGCGCCCGGCCAAGCGGTCCTACGAGCTTCACCCGCCGATCCAGCGCGACAAGGGCACGGCCCTCGTGGAGTTGGCCGAGGACCTCGATCCGGTTGCGTACTTCGGTGACGACCTCGGCGATCTCCCCGCGTTCGACGGACTCGACCGGTTGGCGGCCGATGGCGTGACCACGCTCCGGGTCGCCGTGGACTCCGCCGAGGCACCGCCGGTTCTCCGGCATCGGGCCGATCTCGTCGTGGGCGGTCCCGCCGGTGCCGAGGTCCTGCTGCGGCAGATCCTCGACCGGGCCGCCACCGCAGCCGGACGCTGAGACGAGTCAGGACTCGGCCGCAGCCAGTTGGTCGGCCAGCCAGTCGCCCGGTCCCCGCGCTTCCGCTCGCCGACGGAGTTCGGCCGCTCGGTCGCGCCGGGTGTCGGCATCGAGGTCGAGCGCCTCGGCCAGGGCCGCGGCCTGATCCTCTATGTCGAACGGGTTGACCGAACGCACCGCGCCGTCGAGCACGTCGTGAACTCCGGCTTCGCGACTGAGGACCACGGTGCCATCGCGTTCGTTGACGAGCGGACCTTCCTCGGCGACGAGGTTGAGGCCGTCACGGATCGGGTTCACTAGCAGGACGTCGTAGCGGCGCAGATGGGCGACCGACTTCGGGAAGTCGTCGACAAGGTCGAGCTCGATCGGCTGCCAGTCGTCGGTGCCCCAGCGGCGGTTGACGACGTCGGCCAGCGACTCGATTTCGGCTCGATACGCGAGGTACTCGGGGAGCCCTTCCCGGCTGGGGTAACCGAGGGCCCGGAAGACGACGGTGCCGCGCAGGTCGGGCCGGTCGCGCAGCATGGTGTCGTAGGCGCGAAAGCCCCGCAGCAGGTTCTTGGAGAGCTCGATGCGGTCCACCCGCACGATGAGGCGGCGATCGCCGAGTTCGCGCTCGATCGCCTCGACCTCCGCGTTGCAGCGTTCGCCCGACGCGACGCCACGGATGTCGGTCGCGTCGGGGGCCAGTGGAGCGACGAAGGTCCGGGGCTCGATGCCCGCGATCTCCTCACACGACCGCTGGAAATCATTGGCCCAGCGGGCCGAGTGGAAGCCGCAGGCATGGTGGCCGGCCATGCCCTCGAGCAGCTCGACGGCGAGGTCGTCGGGCAGCACCCGCATCAGGTGTGGTGGCGCGAACGGGGTGTGGGAGAAGTGCACGGCCCGCACGTCGGGACGGCGGTCTCGCAGCAGCGGGCCCATCAACGACAGGTGGTAGTCCTGCACGAGAACCACGGCGCCGTCGGGCGCCTCGTCGGCGACGACGTCGGCGAAGGCCCGGTTGTACGTGCGATAGGCGTCCCACGCAGAGCGGAACCCGGCATCGATCACCGGCCGTCGGCTCAGGTCGTGGAGCGCGTGGTGGAGGAACCACAGCATCGAGTTGCAGACCCCGTCGTAGGCGCGGG
Organism: Acidimicrobiales bacterium; assembly: GCA_040219515.1. Taxonomy (NCBI): domain Bacteria; kingdom Bacillati; phylum Actinomycetota; class Acidimicrobiia; order Acidimicrobiales; species Acidimicrobiales bacterium. The sequence goes on along the minus strand of JAVJSI010000018.1, from coordinate 82,410 downwards.
CGAGGATGTCGGGGTCGATCGCCAGGGTGCGAGCGCGGATGCCGTCGGCTTCGATGACTCCGCGGGCGGCCGCAGTGCGATCGGCGTCGCTGAGGGCCGCGGCGATCCAGACCGCGCCGGTACCGGCGACGAGCGGCGCGAGACCGGAGACGAGACCGCCGGCGCCCCGGGTGGCCACGAGCTCCCCGCCGTCGTCGCGAAACGAGAGCGGGCCGCGGTTGGAGACGAGCACGACAGGAGCAGACACGACGTTCACGGTAGTTGTCGCAGACCGGGACTTGTGGGCCACGATGGGCGGATGCGGGTTGTCGTGTGCGCGGACAAGTATCGAGGCACCGCGACCGCGCGCGAGGTCGGCGACGCGGTCGCCGTGGCGGTGCACGCCGCCGGCAGCGAGTGCATCGTCCAGCCGATGGCCGACGGCGGCGAGGGCACGCTCGACGCGTTCGGCGGCCCCAACCGCACCTCGACGGTGACCGGTCCGCTCGGTGCGCCCGTCGATGCCGACTGGGCGTTTCGCGACGGGGTCGCGGTGATCGAGATGGCCCGCGCCTCCGGACTCGAGCTCGCCGGTGGCGCGGAGGGCAACGACCCGATGGAGGCCACGACCGCCGGCACGGGCGAGCTGATCGCGGCGGCCGCCGAGAGTGGCGCCCAGCGTGTCATTGTCGGCCTCGGCGGGTCGGCCACCACCGACGGCGGCCTGGGGGCGCTCCGGGCGATGGCCCCGCTGGCCCGCTATCGAGGTGTGAGCCTGGACGTGGCGTGCGACGTGCGTACCCGTTTCGTCGATGCGGCCGCGGTCTTCGCGCCCCAGAAGGGGGCCACTCCCGCCCAGGTGCGATTGCTCGAACGTCGGCTCGAACGCCTGGCGCAGGTCTACGCCACCGAACACGGCGTCGACGTGACGGCGCTCGAGCGCGGCGGCGCGGCCGGCGGTCTCGCCGGAGGCCTTGCCGCGATCGGTGCCACGCTGGCCGACGGCTTCACACTGATCGCCGACACAGTGGAGCTGTACGACCTCATCGAGACCGCGGATCTCGTGATCACCGGCGAGGGTCGGCTCGATGCCACGTCCTTCGAGGGAAAGGTGGTCGGCGGGGTCGCCGACCTCGCGGCCGCCGCAGGTGTCGACGCGATCGCGATCGTGGGGCGGGCCGATGACGGCATCACGTCACCGATCCCGATCGTGGATCTCAGCGAACGATTCGGTGCGCAGCGGGCGATGGGTGACACCCGGGCGTGCATCACCGAGGTGGTGTCGTCCCTCGTCTCAGCGTGAGCTCTTGGCGCCGACGACCCACACCGCGACGGCCACGGCGACCACGACGACCAACGCGACCTTCACGACGGCGATGAGCGCACCGATCACCCACTGCACGACCGTGATGGCCGCGAGGATGGCCACCGCGCCCAGCGCGACCCGCGCCGGCAGCGGCAGGCCCTGTCGTTGTGGTGAGTTCTCTTGCCGTTCGATTGCCACGCAACCGAGGTTAGACCGCTCGGCGGACGAAGCTCACTCGGTCGTGACCTCGGCGGTGCCGTTGCGCAGGGTGATGATGGCGTCGGCGATGTTGAGGAGCTGGTCGCCGGTGTCGCCATTGCGGGCGAGGGCGTCCTCGAGGGCGACGCGGGCGTTCGCGTGGCGGGCGCCGCTCAGCTCGACGACGAGTTCGGCAAGGCGGTCGTGTACGAGGGCGCGTGAATCAGTGCTCATTTCGATCTCCTGGGTACGGGGGAACTCGGGTGGGGCGGGGTGCTTGCGACCGTGGCATCAGCCGGCGGTCACTAGTGGCATCGGGACATCTGACGCCCTCCTGAAGTCGATTGTGTGTTCTCCCGACCAGCAGTGACAATTGTCCCGTTGTCGAGCAGGTGGTTGGAGTCGACGGAGTTATCCCGATAAAGTTGGTCGGGATTTACTGGTTTCCCTGTTCGTCGATCATGTCGCCCTCCAGCGACACCCTTCGTGTAACGAGATGGAGCACAACATGAGCGTCACCGTCCGAGTTCCGACCACCCTTCGTACCCTCACCGCCGGCGAGTCCGAGATCGCGGTCGAGGGCGACACCGTCGCGGCCGTGCTCGACAACCTCGAAGGCGCCCACCCCGGCTTCAAGGAGCGGATCCTGGCCGACGACGGGTCGCTGCGTCGTTTCGTCAACGTATTCGTGAGCGACGACGACGTTCGTTTCCTCGACGGCCTGGGCACCCCCGTGCCGGCGGGCGAGACCCTCAGCATCGTTCCGGCGGTCGCCGGCGGCTGAAACGGTCGGAGATCGCGCGATCTGTTCGCGCGATCTGGTTGCGAAACCGTCCTCCGGCGGGTTGAATTAGCACTCTCGGCATGAGAGTGCCAACGACACGCTTTCCGGAGGAATGATGGCAAAGACCATTCAGTTCGATGAGCAGGCCCGCCGCGGCCTCGAACGAGGAATGAACCAACTGGCTGACGCCGTACGCGTCACCCTCGGCCCCAAGGGCCGCAACGTCGTCCTCGAGAAGAAGTGGGGTGCCCCCACGATCACGAACGACGGTGTGTCGATCGCCAAGGAGATCGATCTCGAGGATCCCTTCGAGCGCATCGGCGCCGAACTGGTGAAGGAAGTCGCCAAGAAGACCGACGACGTCGCCGGCGACGGCACCACCACGGCCACGGTCCTCGCCTGGTCGATGGTTCGTGAAGGTCTGAAGAACGTCGCCGCCGGGGCCAACCCGATGTCACTCAAGCGGGGCATCGAAGCCGCCGTCGAGATCGCCGTCGGGTCGATTCGCGAGAACGCGCAGGACGTCTCCGAGAACAAGGGCCAGATCGCCAACGTCGCCGCGATCTCGTCGGCCGATCCCGAGATCGGCGCCACGATCGCCGAAGCGATCGACAAGGTCGGCAAGGACGGCGTCATCACCGTCGAAGAAGGGCAGACCTTCGGTCTGGATCTCGACTTCGTCGAGGGCATGCGCTTCGACAAGGGTTACATCTCGCCCTACAGCGTCACCGACACCGAGCGCATGGAAGCCGTGCTCGAGAACCCCTACATCCTGCTCGTCGGTTCGAAGATCACCGCCGTGCGCGACCTCGTGCCGGTGCTCGAGAAGGTCATGCAGTCGAGTCGTCCGCTGCTGATCATCGCCGAGGACATCGAAGGCGAAGCGCTGGCCACCCTCGTGGTCAACAAGATCCGTGGCACGTTCACCTCGGTCTCGGTCAAGGCTCCCGGTTTCGGCGAGCGCCGCAAGGCCATGCTGCAGGACATCGCCATTCTCACCGGTGGCCAGGTCGTCAGCGAAGAGGTCGGCCTCAAGCTCGAGAGCGTGTCCCTCGACATGCTGGGTGAGGCCCGCAAGGTCGTCGTCACCAAGGACGAGACCACGGTCATCGAGGGCGCCGGCGAAGCCGCCGACGTCAGCGGCCGGATCAACCAGATCAAGGGCGAGATCGAGCACACCGATTCCGACTACGACCGCGAGAAGCTCCAGGAGCGTCTCGCCAAGCTGTCGGGCGGCGTCGCCGTCCTCAAGGTCGGTGCGGCCACCGAGGTGGAGCTCAAGGAGAAGAAGCACCGCATCGAGGATGCCGTGTCCACCACCAAGGCCGCGATCGAAGAGGGCGTGGTCGCCGGCGGCGGTACCACCCTCATCCGGGCGCAGACCGCGGTCCTCGCCGGGGTCTCCAAGATCAAGGGAGCCGACGAGAAGGTCGGCGCTCGCATGGTGGCGAAGGCGCTCGAGGCGCCGCTCACCCAGATCGCGGTCAACGCCGGTCTCGAGGGTGGCGTGATCGTCGACAAGGTGCGCAACCTCGACGGCAACCACGGTCTCAACGCGGCGACCGGTGAGTATGTCGACCTCATGGAGGCCGGCATCATCGATGCCGCCAAGGTCACCCGTTCGGCGCTGCAGAACGCGGCGTCCATCGCGGCGCTGTTCCTCACCACCGAGGCCGTCATCGCCGACGCCCCCGAAGAGGGCGGCGGCATGGCCATGCCCGACATGGACTTCTGAGCTTGCGAAGAAGTCCCGCAGCATCTGCGGAATGAATACGGACGGTCCCGCTGCGGCGGGGCCGTTCGCCGTTTTGGGGGCGTCGCGTTCGGTAGCGTGCTGGGTGATGAGTACCGGCGCTGAACTGCACGCGGCCTGCGAGGCCCTGGCTCCCCTGGTGGGGACATGGCGAGGCCCGGGTGACGGTCACTATCCGACGATCCCGGATTTCTCGTATCTCGAGGAGTTGACCTTCGGTCACGTGGGCAAGCCGTTCCTGTCGATGATGCAGCGCACCCGCGATCCGAAGTCGGACGCGCCGCTACACACCGAGGTCGGGTATCTACGGCCGCAACCGCACGCGGCGATGGAGCTCGTGCTCACCCAGCCGACGGGTGTCGTCGAGATCCACATCGGTTCGGTGGCCGATGTCGGCGGCAAGCTCGTGGTCGATCTGCGGACCGAACGTGTGGAGGGGACCCGCACGGCGAAGCCGATCACCGAGGTTCGTCGGCGGATCGAGGTCGACGGCGACCGGCTCGTCACCGAGATGTGGATGGCGGCGATGGGCCAACCGCTGACCCATCATCTGCGCGCCGAGCTCGAACGAGCGTGAGCTCCCGCGCCCGTCGCGAACAGCGCCTCGTGCGGCGATGGTCACCCGCCGCGCCTGATGCAGGACGGGCGCCGGCGATGCTCGCCACCGAGGAACCGCTGGCCATCGAGCTCGACGGCGTGCGGGTCGCCACGACGATGCGCACGCCGGGCCACGACTTCGAGTTGGCGGTGGGTTTCTGCCACGGCGAGGGACTCCTCGACGGTCATCCGGTGACCGAGGTGAAGTACTGCGCCAACGGGTCGGCCGCGTCGACGGCGTTCAACATCGTGACGGTGTCGACCGGGGGCTCGGCGCCAGCGCCGGTACCGAGGTTGGCGACCACCACGTCGTCGTGCGGCTTCTGCGGCACCGACGACATCGACGAGCTCGCGGCGCGCCTCGATCCGGTGTCGGGACCACCGTTGGAGTGGGCGGACCTGGCCGCCGCGCCGGAGATGCTTCGCACCGAACAGGACCTGTTCGACGAGACCGGTGCCGTGCACGCAGCCGGGGTGATCGAAGCCGACGGGACGGTGTCGCTCGTTCGCGAAGACGTCGGTCGGCACAACGCGGTCGACAAGCTGGTCGGGCGGCGACTGCTCGATGCCGGACTCCCGCTCACCGGTTGCGGCTTGGTGGTCAGCGGGCGGGCCAGCTTCGAGCTGGTGCACAAGGCCTGGGCCGCAGGATGTCGGGCGCTGGTGGCAGTGAGCGCGCCGACAGCCCTGGCGGTGGCGACGGCAGAACGGGCCGGCCTGCAACTCGCCGGGTTCGCCCGAGACGGCAGCCTCACCATCTACGCGCAGTAGTCGCCCTCGACCGACCGTCCCCCGTCCCTGCGGTGTCAGACACCCGTCCCTGCGGTTCCCTGCGGTGTCAGACACCTGTCCTGCGTAGGGTCACGAATCTGACGGATGGCGTCAGACACTGGTTTTCGTATCGCAATCACGCGTGCGGCGGTGAATGGGTACGCTTTTGGATCGTTCGAAACGAACTGATCCGTTCCTGGAGGGGAATCACCATGTCCAAGCGACTACTGGCGCTACTCGCGCTCTTGCTCACGTTCGGTCTGCTCGCCGCAGCCTGCGGTGACGATGACGACACCGCGGCCGGCGATGACAGCGATGACAGCGATGACAGCGATGATCTGGCCGACGGTGAACTTCCCGATCTCGAAGGCCGCACCGTCACCGTGGCCATCGAGAACGCCTACCTGCCGTTCAACTACATCGACGCCGAGACCGGCGAGCCGGGTGGCTGGGACTATGACGCCATCGATGCGATGTGCGCGCTGATCAACTGCACCCCCGAGTACGTGGCGGCCGCATGGGACGGCATGATCGTCGCCGTCGCGGACGGCCAGTACGACATGGCCGCTGACGGCATCACCATCACCGACGAACGCGCCGAGGTCGTCGACTTCTCCGATGGCTACATCAACCTCGATCAGCGGATCCTGGTTCGTGTCGGCGAGGACCGCTTCACCGATTCGGCCTCGTTGGCGGCCGACGATTCGCTGCGCATCGGCAGCCAGGTCGGCACCACCAACTACGACACCGCCGTCGAACTCGCCGGCGAAGACCGCGTCGATGCCTTCGAGCAGTTCGGGTTCGCCGTCCAGGCCCTCATCGCCGGCGACGTCGATGCGGTGATCATGGACGAGACGGCGGGCCAGGGCTACGTCGGCGAGAACGCCGACGATGTGGAACTGATCGGTGAGAGCCTCTCCTCCGACCAGCTCGGCTTCATCTTCCCGAAGGGATCTGACCTCGTCGAACCGTTCAACGCTGCGATCGCGGCGATGAAGGCCGATGGCAGCCTCGAGTCGATCTCCACCGAGTACTTCGGTGACTCGTTCACCATCACCTCCGACGACATCGCCGAGGTCGAGTACGACGGGTGATCGTTTCCGTACCGTGAACATCGGTGCATGAGTACGTGAGGATGGGGGCGCTGCCAGGGCGCCCCCGTCCCGCGTCTGCGAGGATTCGACGATGACGGTCACCGAACCGAGCGCGGCCGCCGCGTCAAGAGACCGACGCCAGGACCGATCACCGTGGTGGGACTCGTTTCCGTGGTGGGCGATCCTGCTCGGCAGCATCATCGGCATGTTCGGCTATTTCACGTTCTTCGTCGATGACTACAACCGGGCATGGAAGGCGATCTCGCCGGGCATCGGGATCACCATCACCACCACACTGTGGGCGTTCCTGTTCGCGATGATCATCGGACTCATCGCCGGGTTCGGGCGGGTGTCCCGCAATGTCGTCGCGCGCAACCTGTCCCGGACGTACATCGAGTTCATCCGGGGGGTGCCGACATTGCCGTTGCTCTTCTTCATCGCCTTCGTGATCGTGCCCGACGGTGCGGGTGCCCTGGGGATCGACAACAAGAGCATCGACAAGGAATGGCGGGGCATCGCCGGGCTCGCGATGGTGTACGGCGGCTACATCGCCGAGGTGATACGCGGCGGTATCCAGTCGATCGATCGCGGCCAGATGGAGGCGGGTCGCAGTCTCGGCCTGTCGTACGGGGCCACCATGCGTTCGATCGTGCTGCCCCAGGCCGTGCGTAATGTGCTGCCGCCGCTCGGCAACGATTTCGTGGCCATGCTGAAGGATTCGTCGCTCCTCTCGCTGCTGGCCATCCGCGAGATCACGCAGAACTCGAAGCTCTACGTGAACACGAGCTTCCAGCCCCGTGAGACGTACATCGTGTTGACGTTCACGTACATCGTGATGGTGATCGCCCTGTCGCTTGCGCTCACCCAGTTCGAACGGTGGATGACCCGCGATCGGGTCGGGGCGCGATGAGCATCATTTCGGTCAGCGGCCTTCACAAATGGTTCGGCGATGACATCCACGCGCTGCGCGGCGTCGACCTCGCCGTCGACGCAGGAGAGGTTGTGGTGATCGTCGGGCCGAGTGGTTGCGGGAAATCGACGCTGTTGCGGTGCATGAACCTCCTCGAGATCCCTACCTTGGGCACGGTCGTCTTCGAGGGCGCCACGCTTACGAGCAAGACGACCGACATCAACGGTGTACGCACCGACGTGGGGATGGTCTTTCAGCAGTTCAACCTCTTTCCTCACCTGACGGTGGGCGACAACATCACGCTGGCACTGCGCAAGGTGCTCGGCAAGAACAAGGACGAGGCCCTCGTCATCGCGCAGCAACAACTCGCGACAGTCGGCATCCCCGAGAAGATCGACGCGTACCCCCGGCAGCTGAGTGGGGGGCAGCAGCAGCGTGTGGCCATCGCCCGCTCGCTGGCCATGAACCCGAAGGTGATGCTGTTCGACGAGCCCACGTCGGCTCTCGATCCGGAGATGATCAAGGAAGTGCTCGACGTCATGCTCGCGCTGGCCGAACAGGGGATGACCATGGTGGTCGTCACCCACGAGATGGGTTTCGCCCGCGCCGCTGCCGACCGGCTGGTGTTCATCGACGAGGGTCAGATCGTGGAAGAGGGTCCGCCCGCCGAGGTGTTCGAGAATCCCGCCGAACCCCGGACCAAGGCGTTCTTCGACCAGATTCTCTGATCCCGTCCCTGCGGTGTCAGACACCCGTCCCCCGGTCGGGACGGGTGTCTGACACCGCAGGGACGGGTGGGGGTTCGACTTCGTAGGCTGGGGGGCATGCTCGAACCTGTCACCACGTCCGAGGGCGTCGCCGTCGTCCATCTGTTCTGTGAGCGCACCCCCGACACCGATGAGGCGGCGGTCATCGCCGCGGTGAAGGAGGCGCAGGCTGCCGATGTCCAGGTGGTCACCGTTGCCCTTCTCGGCCACAAGGCCTCGCTGTGTTTCATGGCGCTGCACGCCGACGGGTGGCGACTGCGCGATCTCCAGAGTGGTCTCGTGCGGGCCGGGCTGTTCGTGATCGACAGCTATGTCTCGATCACCGAGCTCTCCGAGTACGCCCAGGGTCTCCCCGAGGAGATGGCCAGGATGCGCCTCCATCCCGATCTGCCACCGGAGGGCAAGGACGCGTGGTGCTTCTACCCGATGACGAAGAGACGCAACGTCGAGCAGAACTGGTACGAGCTGCCCTATGACGACCGCAAGGCGCTCATGATGGAACACGGCACGTCGGGTCGGAAGTTCGCCGGCCGCATCGTGCAGCTCATCACCGCGTCGACCGGCCTCGACGACTTCGAATGGGGCGTCACGCTCTTCGGCGTCCACCTCGACGATCTCAAGGACACCGTCTACACGATGCGCTACGACACGGCGTCGGCGATCTACGCGGAGTTCGGCGCGTTCTACACGGGAATGGTCGGGTCGGTCGAGGAAATCGTTGCGCGCACTGCGTGAACACGCATGCGGCGAGAGTGACAGTGCGCGTTGATCGTGATCGGGCTGCCCTACACTCTCGACACCAGATACACGGCCGCGCGGAGCCGACCTTCCGCGCAAGATCCCGATGGAGGGGAATCACTATGAAGCTTTCACGCAAGCTGTTGATGTTGCTTGCCGTGCTGCTCTCGTTCTCGCTCATCGCTGCCGCATGTGGCGACGATGACGACGAGGCAGACACCGGCGACGACACCACTGACACCACCGACGAGGACGCCACCGACGACGAAGGCGACATGGCCGACGACGAAGGCGACATGGACGACGAGGGCACGGCCTCCGGCGACGAGTTCGTCATCGGCACCGTCCTGCCCGAGACCGGCGGACTCGCGTTCCTCGGCCCACCCCAGACCGAGGGTGCTGCGCTCGCCGCGGAAGACCTCGCTGCGGCCGGTGCCAACGTTCGTCTGATCACGGGTGACTCCGGCACCGACGGTGCCGTCGCCCAGGAAACCGTGGCCCGACTGCTCGGCGAAGGCGCCAACGCCATCGTTGGTGCCGCGGCTTCGGGTGTGTCCCAGGACATCATCCAGACGCTCTTCGACAACAAGATCCCGCAGTGCTCGGGATCCAACACGTCGCCGGCCTTCACCGGCCAGGAGAACGCCGGCTACTACTTCCGTACCGTGCCGCCGGACGAGGCTGTCTCGCCCATCATCGCCGACGTCGTCGCCGGTGCCGGTCACACCAACGTGGCCATCGTGGCGCGCGCCGACGACTACGGCAACGCGCTCGCCGGCCTCGTTGCGGGTGAGCTCGACGGTCTCGGCGTGGCCAACACGACGGTCAGCTACGACCCGGAGAACGTCGCATCGGACGCCGTCGTCGGTCAGGTCGGCGATGCCGGCGCCGATGCCGTCGTCATCATCGGCTTCGACGAGGCGTTCCCGATCATCCAGGCCGCCCTCGAGGCGGGCGTCACCCCTGATGCCATGTACGGCGCCGACGGCGTGTTCTCGAACACACTGAACGCCTCGATCGACGAGTCGAACCCGAACGTCATCGACGGCATGACGCTCATCGGCGCCTCTGGTGGTGCGGACTTCAACGCCCGTCTCACCGAGCGCACCGACGGCAACCTGATCTACGGCGGTCAGGTCTACGACTGTGTGATCACGCTGGCCCTCGCCTACGCCCAGGCCGGCAGCACCGATGGTGATGCGCTCATCGCCGCAGCCATCGAGGTCACCAACGACGACGGTGGCGACACCACCTGCACCACCTATGCCGATTGTGCTGCAGCCATCGAGGCCGGCGAAGGCATCAACTACGACGGTGTGGCCGGTCCGATCGATCTCGACGAGGGAGGCGACCCGACCTTCGGGCGCTACGCCATCGCCGAGTTCCAGGACGGCGTCCTCACCGCGGTCGATTCCCAGGACATCGACCTGAACTTCTGATCGTGACGGGCCGGCTGCGGTCGGCCCGAATCGACTGAAACGAGAGGAGCCCGGTGGTTCGCCACCGGGCTCTTTCGCGTGTTGGGCGGATCGCCGGCGTCAGCCTCGGGCGGCGAGGGACCCGAGGTAGAGCTCGATGACCTTCTCGTCGTGCATCAGTTCCTGACCGCTGCCGGTGTGGGCGTTGCGACCCTGATCGAGCACGTAGCCGCGGTCGCAGATCTCGAGGCAACGCTGCGCGTTCTGTTCGACCATGATGACCGAAACCCCGGCCGCGTTGATCACTGTCACCTGCTTGAAGACCTGCGCCTGGAAGGCCGGAGAGAGACCGGCCGACGGCTCGTCGAGCAGGATCACCGAGGGATCCATCATCAGGGCGCGACTCATCGCCACCATCTGCCGCTCGCCGCCGGAGAGCGACCCGGCGCGCTGGCCCGCTCGGTCGGCGAGGAGGGGGAAGAGCTCGACGACCGCCGCGAAGCGCTCGACGAAGATCTTCGGCTTCTGGAAGCAACCCATCTCCAGGTTCTCGCGAACCGTGAGACGGGGGAACACATTGTCGCTCTGGGGCACGTAGCCGATTCCGAGACCCACGAGTTCGTCGGCCCGCTTCCGGCGGATCGATTGTCCCCGCAGGGTCAGTTCACCCTCGCGGATGTCGACGAGGCCGAACATGGACTTGAGCAGGGTGGACTTGCCCGCGCCGTTCGGACCGATGATGCCGACGATCTCGCCCTCGTTCAGGGTGAGCGATGCACCGTTGAGGATGTTGACATCGGGCACGTAGCCGGCCACGAGATCCGTTGCTTCGATGAGCGCCATCAGCTGTCCTCCGTGGGGTCGCCGAGATAGGCGTCGATCACCCGCTCGTTGGTCACGATGTCGGCCGGCGTGCCCTCGGCGATCACCGAACCCTGCGCCAGCACCACGACCCAGTCGCTGATCTTCATCACGACGTCCATGTCGTGTTCCACGAACACGACCGTGGTGCCCTGATCCCGAAGGTCGGTGACATGGCTGAGCAGCGACTGCACGAGCGCAGGGTTCACCCCGGCCATCGGCTCGTCGAGCATGAGCAGCGTCGGTTCGGTCATCATCGCCCGAGCCATCTCGAGCAGCCGGCGTTGTCCGCCGGAGAGGGTGCCCGCGTACTCGTCGCGCATGTGTGAGAGGTTGAAGCGTTCGAGCATCGCCTCGGCCCGCTGCTCGACGCGGTGTTCGGTCGAACGCCACGTGGTGGGGAACATTGCCCGGGTGAATCGCTCGCCCGGGTGATCGACCGCGCCGAGCATCATGTTCTCGAGCACCGACAGGCGGGTGAGCGCCTTGGTGAGCTGGAAGGTTCGTACGGCGCCGTGCTTGGCCACACGATGGGGGGCCACGCCGGCGAGCGGGATCCCGTCGAAGGACCATTCGCCCTCGTCGGCGGTGTCGAACCCGGTGAGGAGGTTGAAGAACGTCGTCTTCCCGGCGCCGTTGGGGCCGATGAGCGCCGTGATCGCGTTGCGGGGTATCTCGAGATGGTCGACGTCCACGGCCGTGAGCCCGCCGAAGCGGCGAACGACCCCATCGACCACGAGGATCGGATCGGGCTTGGCCACCCCCGGTTCGGGCGCAACGCCGGCGAAGGTGTCAGCGGGCATCGAGGACCACCTCTTCGCGGTTGCCGAGCAGTCCCTGCGGTCGGTACACCATCAGGAGCACGAGCATGATCCCCATGCAGGTGATGGAGATGAGACCCTCGCGCCCGGCCAGGAAATCGGTGAGAAAGTCGGGAGGCCAGGACCGTTCGGACACGTCGCGCACCATGCTCTCGATCCCGATGCGCATGAACCAGAAGAGCATCGCCCCCACGACCGGGCCGAGTCGGCTCGCCGCACCACCCAGGATCAGCGCGGCGTAGGCGAAGAACGTGGTCTCGGCCCGGAACCCCTCGGGCACCGCACCGCCCGTCTGGAGAACGTCGACCACGCCACCGAGCGCACCGATCATCCCGCCGAGCACCAGGGCCTGCATCTTGTAGCCGACCACGTTCTTGCCGAGGCTGCGCGCCGCGTCCTCGTCCTCACGGATCGAACGGAGCACCCGGCCCCACGGGCTGCTGGTGAGGCGAGCGAGGAGAATCGTGATCACGATCACGGTGATCCATGCGACGGTGAGCAACCACAGGTCGGGGTTGGCGAAGTTGAAGTTTCGCCACCGGATCGCCCAGGACTCGGGGTAGGGGTTGATGTCGCGGAAGGCCCCGGCGGCCCCCTGGAGGCCGAACGGGCCGCCGGTGAGGTCGGTCGAGGCCGGAGAACGAATCAGGAATCGGATGATCTCGGCCGCGGCGATGGTGGTGATGGCGAAGTAGTCGGAGCGCAGTCGGAGGGTGGGGATGCCGAGGAGGAGGGCGAACCCGGCGGCCGCGACCAGACCGAAGGGGATGCTGATCCAGAGGCTCCATCCCCAGGTGACCACGGCGATCGAGGTGCCGTAGGCACCGACCATCATGAAGCCGACCTGGCCGAAGTTGTTGAGGCCGGTGTAGCCGTAGTGGATGTTGAGGCCGATGGCGAGGAGGGCGAAGATCGCGGCGTTGGGTCCGACCCCGGCGCGAAGCCCATCGAGAAGAATCGTGACGATGTCCATCAGCCGACCCGCTCCTTGCTCCCGAGGATGCCCTGCGGTCGCACCAGCAACACGATGATGAGGACCAGTAGGGCCCAGACGAACTTCAGGTCCGGACGCACCCACACGGTGCTGACCTCGGTGACGAGGCCGATGACGACGCCGCCGGCCATGGCCCCGTAGGCGGTGCCGAGTCCACCGAGAACGACGGCCGAGAAGATGAGGAGGAGGAAGCGGAAGCCCATGTCGAACTCGACCACTTCGGACAGACCGAAGAGCACGCCGCCGAGTGCGGCCAACGCCGAGCCCGAGACCCACACGCTGAGAATGACGCGGTTCACCGCGATGCCCGACGACGACGCGAGGTCGGCGTTGTCGGACACCGCCCGCATCGCCTTGCCCATCCGGGTGAGCTGGAGGACGGTGGCGACGCCGATCAGGACGACCAGAGACACGCCGATGATCGAGGCGTCGCGCGGGGTGAGGTCGAATGGGCCGATGTCCCAGGGCTTCTGGATCTGGTACTGCCGATAGCTCTCGTTGCCCTCGCCGATCCAGATCTGGATGAGCTGACGCCCGACCAGTGAACAGCCGATCGTGACGACGACGAACTGGAACGCACCGAGCTTTCGTCGTCGGAGCGGTCGCATCAGTCCGAGCTCGGCGACACCGCCGAGCGCCGCACCACCGATCACCGCGATGACGGTTGCGAGAATGAGCGTGGCCTCGATCGTCTGGGTGTTGAGCCACCACGCGAGCGCGGCACCGAACGTGACGAGTTCACCGTGCGCGAAGTTGATGAGACCGGTGGTCCCGAAGATGAGTGACAGTCCGATGGAACTCATCGCGATGATCAGGCCGAACTTCAGGCCGTTGACGAGGGCTTGGGCGAACTGGTCCGCGTTCGAGGTCCCCCCGGTGAGCCCGGACCCGAGCAGGAAGTTCACCACCCGCTGCTGGCCGGGTTGGGAGATGCGCGGGGAGGCGATGGCGCTCGCGGCGTTGCTGAGCTCGACGCCCTCCGGCAGGGTGGTCAGGTCGAGCTCGACCTCGTAGACGCCGCCGCGCGGCGGGAGCTCGACCCGCCAGCTTCCGTCGACCTCGGTGACGACGCTCCCGGTGAAATCACCGTCGCTCCCGCGGACGTCGATCGTGGCCCCTTCGACCGGGTCCTCGCCGTTGAGGAGCACCCCGCTGAATGCCGGTGCCGCAGGTTCTTCCCCTTCCTCTTCCTGAGCCGAGGCGTGGCCGGGAAACACGAGGAGCACGCCGAGGACGAACAAGAGGGCAGACAGGGCGCGTGACATTCGGCCGGAGCATACATCTCTCGATACGGGGCCGACGAGTGGACCGATGCTCACTTCGTGGCGGTCGCCCGTGCCTGCTCGACGGACTGCGTGGGCGTCAGCTGTCGTGGATCGACCACGAGGTGGAGCAACGCGCCACTGGACGAATCGACCGCTCGAGCGAAGGCCGGAGCGAACTCGGGGGTGTGCGAGACCCTCTCGGCGTGCATGCCGTAGGCCCGTGCGAGCGCAACGAAGTCGGGGTTCTCCAAGTCGGTACCGATCACCCGACCCGGGAACTGCCGTTCCTGGTGCATGCGGATGGTGCCGTACATGCCGTTGTCGATCAACAGCACGATCGGCTGCGCGTCCGCCTGGAGTGCGGTGCCGAGCTCGGCGATGGTCATCTGGAGATCACCGTCACCCGCGAAACACACGACGGTGCGGTCGGGGTGGGCCACCTTCGCCGCGATCGCGGCCGGCAGTCCGTAGCCCATCGCGCCGCTCTGCGGCGCGAGGAGCCGGCCGTCGGGCCCGTAGAGCAGGTACTTGTTCGGCCAGACCGTGAAGTTGCCGGCCCCGTTGGTGACGATGGCGTCACCCGGGAGGAGCCCCTGCAACCGGGCGATGACCTCTCCCATGTCGAGCGAGCCCGGCCGCGCCGGCACGTCGAGCGTGGCAAGAAACGCGCGTCGCCGGTCCCGGCACCATGCGGGGTCCGCCGGCGTCATCTCGCGGCTCGCAAGATCGGCGAGGACCGCGCCCGGGTGCGCCGCCACCCCGAGTGCCGGCTCGTAGATCTTCCCGAGCTGGTCGGCATCAGGATGGACGTGGATGAGGTCGACGTCGGGCCGAGGGGCCGGCCACAGAGTCCAGGACGAGGTGGTGATCTCGCCGAAGCGCACGCCCAGCGCCACGACACAATCGGCGCTCGTCAGGGTGTCGCGCACGGCCGTGGGCATCGCGGTGCCGGCCTCACCGGCGTAGACACGACTGTGGTTGTCGATGAGGTCGTTGCGGCGGAAAGCGGCCACCACCGGCGCCTCGAGATGCTCGGCCAGACGCGTGAGGACTCGACGGTCGTCGTCGGTCCAGGCGCCGCCGCCGACCAGGAACACGGGCCGCCGAGCCGCCGTCAGGCGGGCGGCGATCGCCTCGACCTCGGTCCCGGTGGGTCGGCCCCTGACGACCGGTATGGGTGCTGCCGCCGTCGGGTCGGTTTCACCGGCGAGCGCATCCTCGGGCAACGACACCACGACGGGTCCGGGGCGGCCCTCCTGGGCGCGATGGAATGCTTCGGCCATCATCGGGGCGGCATCGTCGGCTGACCGCAGCTCGGTCACCCATTTCGCCAATCCGCCGAACATCTGCCGGTAGTCGACCTCCTGGAAGGCCTCGCGGCCGTGGAACGCCGAAGCGACCTGGCCGACGAGAAGCACCATCGCGGTCGACGACTGACGGGCGGCGTGCACGCCGATGGCGGCGTTGGTCGCTCCCGGTCCCCGGGTGACGAGGCACACGCCGGGCTCGCCGGTCAGCTTGCACCATGCCTCGGCCATGAAGGCCGCGCCGCCCTCGTGGCGACACGTGACCACGCGGATGTCGGTGTCGACCAGCGCGTCGAGCACCGGCAGGTAGCTCTCACCGGGTACGCCGAACGTGGCCCGAACACCGTGGACGACCAGGCTCTCGGCGATGGCCCGACCACCCGACCATCGGCTCATCCTGAGCCGTCGTCGGTCACGTAGCCCTGCAGGCGGTCGTGGGCGATGTCGTCGGGGTCGCGGTCGGCGGCATCGCCGAAGCCGCCACCGCCGGGCAGGTGCATGACCAGACGGCGATCGGCGGGCACGGTCTGTCGACCCTTCGTCGCGAACGGGGTGCCGTCGTCGAGCGCGACATTGCCGGGGGCGCCGTTGCCGCCGCCGGCGCGACCCCGGGCGGGATTGGCGACGCGATCGAACATGGCCGAGAACTCGAAGAGGTAGCCGTCGGCCGGCCCGACCTCGATGATCTGGCCCAGCCCGCCCCGGTGCTGTCCGGCGCCGCCGGAATCGGGGCGTAGCTCCTTGCGCCACACGATGATGGGTCCGACCTGTTCGGTGGCCTCGGTCGACATCGTGCGCACGCCGGAGGGGAACGCCGTGGCGGCGAGGCCGTCGAGCGTCGGCCGGGCACCGGTGCCGCCGCTGTTGAACATCAGGATCTCGACGGGCGGTTGCGGGTCGTCGGCCGAGGCGCTGCGGGCGCTGGCCTGGAAGTTCCACAGGGCCCCGGCGCCCTCGGCGGGAACGATGTCGGGAAGCGCCTGGGCGATGGCGCCGAGGCAGAGGTCGGTGACGAAGTGGCCGATCACATGGCGCACCGCCACCGGTTCGGGGCGCTGCGCGTTGAGGATCACGCCGGGTGGGGCCGAGACGGTGAAGGGGGCGAGCGAGGCGAAGTTGTTGGGCAGCTCCGGGGCGAGGGCCACGAGCATGCCGTAGGTGAAATAGGCCTGGGCGTAGGTGAGCGGCACGTTGATGCCGAACGCGCTGGTGGGGGAGGTGCCCGTGAAGTCGGCGTGCATGCCGTCGTCGTCGATGGTCAAGGTGACGGCAAGCGTGAGGGTGTGGTCGTAGCCGTCGACCGTCATCTCGTTGCGATAGACACCCTTCGGTACGGGGGCGAGCGCGGAGAGCGTGGCCCGGCGGGTGCGCTCGAAGACGAAGTCGGCGAGCTCGTCGAGGTCGGGGAGATCGAATTCGTCGAGCATGGCGAGCAGCCGTCGTCGGCCGGTCTCGTTGCACGCCGCCAGTCCGTGGACGTCACCGACGACCTGGTCGGCCTCGCGCACGTTGTTGCGGATGATCGTGACGAGGTCGTGGTTGAGTGCGCCCCGTTCGGCCCACTTCATGATCGGGATGCAGATGCCTTCCTCGTAGACCTCGTGTGCGTCGGGCCCGTAGCCGCGGCCGCCGACGTCGACGACGTGGGCAGTGGAGGCGAAGAAACCGATCATGGTGTCGCGATGGAACACGGGGGTGGCCACGGTGATGTCGTGGAGATGGCCGGTGCCCTTCCACGGATCGTTGGTGATGTAGACATCGCCGGGAAAGATCCGCTCGAGCCCGATGTCGTCGATGAAGTGGGCCAGCGCGGCCGCCATCGTGTTGACGTGGCCGGGTGTCCCGGTGACGGCCTGGGCGATCATGCGGCCGTCGCGGTCGAACACACCGGCGCTGAGGTCGCCGGCCTCGCGCACCGAGGTGGAGAATGCGGTGCGCACGAGGGTGACGGCCTGCTCTTCGACCACGGAGATCAGCCGGTTCCACATCACCTGGTTCTGGAGTTCGCGTTCGCTCATCGGGGCATCGTCGCTGCTCGCGGCTGGGTGGTGATCAGCAGGGAGCCGTCGGTCTGCACGACGGCCTGGTGATGGCCGGCCAGCACGGTGGTGGTCTGGGGTTCGACGATGACCGCAGGGCCGGCGAGGCGGGCGCCCGCGGGCAGCGCGTCGCGCTGGACGATGGCGGCGTCGGCATCGTGCCCCAGGACGGCGTCGTGGATGGGGCGGGTCGAATCGGGGACGATGTCGTGGTCGTGGCTCGTCGTGAGCTCGATCGGGGGAGTGGCCGCTACGACCGACGCGACCCGCACCGCCCAACTCACCACCTCGATGACCACGTCGTCGATGGCCCGGCCGAAGAACTCGACGTAGGCCTTCGTGAACGCGTGGCGCAGCGATTCGGCGGCGAGGTCGTCGAAGGTGTCGGTCTCGATCGTGACAGGGATCTCCCAACCCTGGCCCTTGTAGCGCATCGCCACCTGCCGCTGGACGGTCACCTCGGCGTCGGTGCCGGCCCGCACGAAGCTGGTCGCTTCGCGGGTCAGCTCGTCGAGCACCCGGTTGGCGCCGACGACGTCGAAGTCCGTCGTGGTCGTGTAGAAGCTGCGCACGGCCTCGTAGCTGAACGGCGCCCGCAGGAACCCGATGGCCGAACCGACCCCGGCGCCGGGCGGCACGATCAGTTCGTCGAGTCCGAGCTTGTCGAGCAGACGGGCGGCGTGGAGCGGCGCGCCACCACCGAACGCGATCATGGAGTAGCCGGCGAGGTCCTTGCCGTTCTCCACGGCGTGCACGCGGGCTGCGTTGGCCATGTTCTCGTCGACGACCTCGACGATGCCGACGGCGGCGAGGTGGGCCTCCATGTCGAGGGGCGCACCGACGCCCGCGGCGATCGCCTCGAGCGCCCGGTCGGGCGAGAGCGTGATGTCGGTGGCGCCGAACGTGTCGGGGTGCAGCCGACCGAGCTCGACGTTGGCGTCGGTGATGGTGGCCTCGGTGCCGCCGCGGTCGTACGCGGCGGGCCCTGGCTCGCTACCCGCGCTCCTGGGTCCGATGCGGATCTGACCGAGCCCGTCGACGCTCGCGATGGAGCCGCCGCCGGCACCGATCTCGATCATGTCGATCACCGGGATCGAGATCGGCATGCCGCTGCCCTTCTTGAAGCGGGCCGTGCGATCGACCTCGAAGGTCTTCGCCGTCTGCGGCGTGTAGTCCTCGATCAGGCTGATCTTCGCCGTGGTGCCACCCATGTCGTAGGAGAGCACCCGATCGCGGCCGTAGCGCTGGGCGAGGTCGGCCGCGAAGATCGCGCCGCCGGCTGGGCCCGATTCGACGAGGCGGACCGGGAAGGCAGCTGCGGTGTCGACGTCGATGAGGCCGCCACCGGAGTGGATCAGATGGAGCGGGCAGGTGGCTCCCCGTTCGCGCAGCTGGTCGCGGAGCCGCACGACGTAGGACGCCATCAGCGGTTGCACGTAGGCGTTGGCGCACACGGTGTTGAAGCGCTCGTACTCACGCATTTGCGGTGACACTTCGCTGCTGATCGACACGGCGATGTCGGGGAGTTCGGCGAGCAGCAGGTCACGGAAACGCTGCTCGTGCACCGGGTTGCGATAGCTGTGCAGAAACCCCACGGCGACGGCCTCGTAGCCGCCGTCACGGAGCCGGCCGATCACGTCTCGCGCCCCCGCTTCGTCGAACGGCACGAGTACTTCGCCGCGGGCATTGAGCCGCTCGGCGACGACGAAGCGGTCCTTGCGTTCGACGAGCGGGCGCGGGAGCACGATGTTCAGGTCGTATTGCTCGTAGCGGCTCTCGGTGCGGGTCTCGATGACGTCGCGAAACCCTTCGGTGGTGACGAGCGCGGTCGTTGCGCCACGGCGTTCGATGAGCGCGTTGGTGGCCAGCGTGGTGCCGTGGATCACCTGCTCGACGTCGGCCAGGTCGACCCCGGCCTCAGTCGCGACTCGGGCGATTCCGTCGAGGATGCCGCGCTCGGGCGCATCGTGGGTGGTGAGCACCTTGGTGCTGTGCAGCGCGCCGTCGGATTCCAGAACGATGTCGGTGAACGTGCCGCCCACGTCGGCCCCGATGCGGGCGCCCATGGCTACAGGTCCTCGACCCGGGGGAAGCCCGACGGCGGCATGATGTCGACGGTGGCGGATCGCTGTTGGGCGAGCATGCCGCCGTCGATCCGGATCACGTCGCCGGTGATGTAGGACGCGTCGTCGGAGGCCAGGAAGAGGGCGGCACCGGTCATGTCGAACGGTTCGCCGATGCGGCCCAGGGGGACGTTCTCGCCCCGCAGCCGGCGTTCCTCGACGGTGAGGCCGCTGGTGTCGATCGAGCCGGGCATCAGGGCGTTGACCCGGATGGCGTAGGGACCGAGGTCGAGGGCGAGGGCCCGGGTGAAGGCTTCGATGCCGCCCTTGGTGGCGTCGTAGGCGGTGAACGACCGATGGGCGCGCGTGGCGCCGCCCGACGACATGTTGATGATCGAACCGCCACCGGCCTTGGCCATGATGCGGGCGGCCTGGTGGCAGCACAGGAAGTGACCGGTCAGGTTCACGTCGACGATCCTGCGCCACCAGGCCTCGTCGGCTTCGAAGAAGTGCAGCATCGGCCCGACCAGACCGGCATTGTTCACGAGCACGTCGATCGTGCCGAACTGCTCCGTCAGCGTCTCGAACATCGCACCCACCTCGCCGCCGTCGGCCACGTCGGCGGCAATGGCGAAGGCGGTGCCGCCGTCGTCGTTGATGGCCGCAGTGATGGTGTCGGCCGAATCCCGGTCGACATCGTTGACGGCGACGCGGGCGCCGACCCCGGCGAAGCGTCGGGCGAGCGCGGCACCGATGCCGTTTCCCGCGCCGGTGACCAGCACGACCTTGTCACCGAGCGATTCGTATCCGGTCGTCATGGTTCCCGTTGTCATCGTGTCCCTCGGTTCAGCAGAGAAGCAGCGGCACAGGACCCACCGTAGTATTCCGACGGTGACCTCCGAGCCGACTCTCGCCGACGACGAGGCCCGGCTGTCGACGATCGCCGCCGAGCTCGAAGCCGCGCTCCTCGACGCGCTGCCCGGGTGGTTGCGAACGATGGCGACGAGGCCCGGGCCGGCCATCGACGAGTCGGATCTCGCTGCGGCGATCGACGAGACCATGGCCTGCCTCGCACCCCAGCTCGCGCGCGTGCTCGGTGCCGATGTGGACGCGGGAGCCGGCAATCCGCTGGCCGTCGTGCGCGCCGGCACCGGCCCGATCACCTCCCTCCTCGTCGAGGCCGGGGCGGAGCCGGCCGCTCGTGACGAGTTCGACGTGCGGGCGTTTCCCGACGACCTCTTCGGGTTCGGTCCCGCCTCGTTCGCCGACATCGATCCGTCGCTGCACGAGCCCGGATTGGTGTGGGGCGCAGCTCGGGCCCACGTGCACCTTCGTCGGCGCCGGGAGACGGCCGGATGAGTGTGGTGGTGCTCACCCGCGACCTCATGGACGGGAGTCGCTTCCGGGCCGCCATCCCCGACGCGGTCGTCGTCCGCGACATCGACGCCCCGGCGCTCGCCGAGGCCACATTGATCCTGCTCGACCTCGCACTGGGCGCCGATGTCGCCGCAGTGGTGGCGATCGGCCCGCCGGTGGTGGCCTACGGGGCCCACGTCGACACCGACGCGCTCGATGACGCAGTGGCGGCCGGCTGTGCCGATGCCGTGCCCCGTTCCCGGGTCTTCCGCCGGGCCGGCGAGCTTCTGGCCTGACGCTTCCTGACTTCTCACGACCCGTCGCTAGGCTCCAGCACCGTGACCAATCGCCCTCCCTTCGTCGATGTTCTCCGCCAGGTGGCCGGCGTCGAAGGTTGGATGACCGATGATCAGGCGCGACGACTTCACGACCGGGCCCGCGACCTCGGCGCCGGCACCCGCATCGTCGAGATCGGCAGCTTCCGCGGCCGCTCGCTCATCGTGCTCGCCTCGGCGGCCACCGAGGGTGTCGAGATCGTGTCGATCGATCCGCACGCGGGCAGCGATCGTGGCCCGCAGGAGATCGCGGCCGATCAGGCCCGCGGTGACGACGACCACTCGGTCTACGTGCGGAACCTCACCGAGGCCGGGGTCCGTGACCGGGTCACCCATGTCCGCAAGATGAGCGATGACGCCCTCGCCGACGTCGACGGCGAGATCGACCTGCTCTACATCGACGGTGCGCACCGCTTCGGGCCGGCCCGGGCCGACATCGTCGATTGGGGTGATCGGGTGAGCGGCGGCGGCACGATGCTGATCCACGACTCGTTCAGCTCGATCGGTGTCACCCTGGCGCTGCTCTCGACCACCTTCTGGTCGGGCCAGTGGCGCTACATCGGCAGGTCGCAGTCGATGGCCGAGTTCCGTCGCGAGCGACTGGACGCCCGCGAGAGGGTGATCGACCTCGCACGTCAGAGCGCCCAGTTGCCGTGGTTCGTCCGCAACGTCGCGATCAAGATGTTGCTGACGGCGAAGTTGTATCCGCTGACGCGGATATTGGGTCATCGCAGCCGCGATTGGCCGTATTAGGGCCATACGAGGGCTCGACTCGTCGGACGCCGTAACAGTCGCATCAGCCGCCAGAAACACTGCCGAAACAGTGGGTTCGTAGGTTGCCTCCCGTATCCGGCCGCGGTCCCGCGGTCCCGAGGGGAGAGTCATGGAATCAGGCGATATTGCGTGGATGTTGATCTCGACGGCACTCGTCGTGTTCATGGTGCCGGGATTGGCGCTCTTCTACGGCGGAATGGTCCGTTCGAAGAACGTGCTGAACATGCTGAACATGAACACCTACTGTCTCGGCATCGTGCCGTTGCTGTGGGTGCTGTTCACCTATTCGCTCGGCAACAGCGGCGACGGTGACGGTCTCGAGGCGGTCATCGGAAACTTCGACGTGGCCGGCCTCAAGGACCTCGCCGGCAACCCGGAAGCCCTGATCGGCGTGGCGTTCTTCATGACGTTCGCGGCGATCACGCCGGCGCTCATCTCCGGTGCCGTTGCCGATCGCATGAAGTTCTCGGCCTGGGCCGTCTTCGTCCCGATCTGGTCGATTCTCGTCTACACACCGGTGACCTACTGGGTCTACACAGGGTGGCACCACTCGAAGCTCGACCCGGCGGCAATCGACTTCGCCGGGGGCACGGCAATTCACATCAACGCCGGTGTTGCCGCGCTGGCCCTGGTGATGGTGCTCGGCAAGCGCACGGGCTGGCCCGACACGGCGATGCCGCCGCACAACCTGACCTTCGTGATGCTGGGCGCGGGAATCCTCTGGTTCGGCTGGTTCGGGTTCAACGCCGGCTCGGCGGGTGCGGCCGACGGTGTCGCCGTCCAGGCGCTGCTCAACACCTTCGTGGCCGCTGCCGCGGGCATGATCGGCTGGCTCGCCATCGAACGGCTGCGCGACGGTCACGCAACGACGCTGGGTGGAGCGTCGGGTGTCGTGGCCGGACTCGTTGCCATCACCCCGGCCGCCGGCTATGTCGGCGGGCTCGCGCCGATCCTTTTCGGGCTCGTCGCCTCGGTCGCCTGCTACTTCGCCATCCAACTGAAGTCGAAGTACGGCTACGACGACTCGCTCGACGTCGTCGGCATCCACATGGTCGGTGGCATCGTCGGAGGTGTCATGCTCGGCTTCTTCGCCGACGCCCGGATCAACGGCGTGGACGGCCTGTTCTTCGGTGACGGTGCGTTGGTCGTCAGCCAGGTCGTCGCCATCGTCTCCGTCCTCGCCTATTCGTTCCTCGTCACCTTCGGTATCGCCAAGCTCCTCGATGCCACGGTGGGCCTCCGCGTCACCGACGCCGCCGAACAGACCGGCCTCGATCAGACCCAACACGCCGAAACCGCCTACCTCGACTGACCGTTGCATTTGGGGTCAGACCCCCGTTGCGCTTCGAGGGTCAGACCCCAACTGCAACGGGGGTCTGACCCCGAGTGCAACGGTGGGGCTGATCTAATGGGGTCCGCATGAACGCCATTCCCGCCACGTCCTCGGTGCTCGCCGATTCCTCGCTGATCGGCACGGGTCTGTCGCGGGCCTACACGGCCGAGATCGACGCCTGGTTGCAGCGGGTGGTGGGTGGAGTCGACGAGATGCACGGCGTCGCGCTCGCGGCGGTGGGCGGCTACGGGCGAGGCGATCTCAGCATGGGGTCCGACCTCGACCTGTTGTTGATCCACAACAATTCGGGCCATGTCGCCGAGGTGGCCGAGAACATCTGGTACCCGATCTGGGACACCGGGATGAAGCTCGGCCATGCCGTGCGAACGATCGACGAGGCACTCGATCTGGCATCGGGTGACCTCGACACGGCGACGTCGCTGCTCGACATTCGTCTCATCGGTGGCGACCATCGGCTCGTCGACGAGCTGGCCGCGAAGTCCCGAGCCCAGTGGCGCGACAACGCCGACAAGATGCTGAGCATGATCTCGGAACGAACCCGAGAGCGCCATGCCGAAGCCGGGGAGGTGGCGTTCCTCCTCGAGCCCGACCTCAAGCTCTCTCGCGGCGGCTTGCGCGACGTCCACGCGCTGCACTGGATCGACCTGGCCGACGACGGGCTCATGGAGGACTCGGAGCGCCAGGGGCTCATCGGCCCGCACGACACGCTGCTGTCAGCGCGGGTCGAGCTCCATCGCTCGACCGGTCGGCACTCCAACCAGCTGCTCCTCCAGGACCAGGACGAGGTCGCCTCGGCCCTCGGCTACGGCGACGCCGACGACCTCATGGCCGAGATCTCGCAGGCGGCCCGCACCGTCGCATGGATCACCGACGCCGTCCTGCACCGGATGCACCTGCGGTCGACCCGTCGGCGTTGGCGCAAGAAGGTCCGCGACGTCGGCCACGGCATCAAGATCACCGACGAGACGCTGCTGCTCGATGACGACGCCCCGGTGTCCACCGATCCGGTTATGCCGCTGCGGGTCGCGTACATCGCGGCGCGAGACGATGCGTTCATCGAGCGTTCGGTGCTCGATCGGCTCGCGGCCGAGAGTCCGAATCTGCCCGACCCGTGGCCGGCCGACGCCCGCGAGGTTCTCGTCGACCTGCTGCTGCTGGGCGGCGATGCCATCCGCACGCTCGAAGCGCTCGACCAGGTCGACCTGCTCTCTCGGCTGCTGCCGGAGTGGGCGCCTAACCGCAGTCGACCGCAGCGCAACGCGTATCACCGCTACACGGTCGACCGACACCTGATGGAGGCGGCGGCCGAGGCGGCCAACATCGCCGATCGTGTCGAACGCCCCGATCTGCTGGTGCTCGGCGGGCTCTTCCACGACATCGGCAAGGGCTACCCGGGCGACCACTCGGAGGTCGGCGTGGATCTTGTACGCCGGATCGGCACCCGAATGGGCTATCCGCCGGCCGACGTCGACGTACTCGCGGCGCTGGTGCGCCACCACCTGCTGCTGCCCGACACGGCAAGCCGGCGCGACCTCGAGGACGAGGACACGATCAAGTTCGTCGCCGACGAGATCGGATCGGTCAACACGCTCGAACTGCTCGGCGCCCTCACCGAGGCCGACTCGATTGCCACGAGTCGGGCCGCCTGGAACGGGTGGAAGGCCGGTCTCCTACGCGATCTCGTCGAGCGGACGAGTCACTACCTCCAGACCGGCGGCAAGGTCATCGAGTCGGTCTTCCCCTCCGACGAGCTGGTCGCTCGGCTGCTCAGCGGCGAGGAGGTCGTCGAGCTGCGCGGCCACGAGCTCACCGTCATGGCCGAGGACCGCCGGGGCACGTTCTCCCGGGTGGCCGGTGCGTTGGCGCTCCACGGCGTCGAGATCCTCGAAGCACAGTTGCACACCGAGAACGGCCGCGCGCTCGAGGTCCTGCGGCTCGACGGAGGAATCGGTCTCGATGAACGCCCTCGCGAGGTCGAGGACGAGGTGCGCGCCGCGCTGCGCGGCCGTGTCGCCATCAGGGCCCGACTCATCCAGCGGGCGCAGAACTACCGCTACCAGCGGGCGACGACTGCGGTCCTGATCGAGCCGCAGGTGATCTTCGACAACGAGATGTCGTCGTCGCACACCGTCGTCGAGATGCGCGGCCCGGACTCCATCGGGCTGCTCTACCGGGTCACCCGGGCGATCGCCGACCTCGATCTCGACATCTACACGGCGAAGGTGCAGACCCTCGGCGACGACGTGATCGACTCGTTCTACGTGCTCGACTCCGACGGCATGAAGATCACCGATCCGGCCCATCAGCGCGAGATCGAGCTGGCCATCCTCACGTCGATCGCGGCCGACGCCTGAACCTCCGTGGAGGATGCCGGTCGGGCCGGCCGACAGCATTCGGCTGTTGCGATGATTGAGGATGGATCGATCTGGGTAGGCCTTTCTGCGCGAACCGCTGCCAACCACCACGAGAGGGGAATCATGTCGAACCGTCCCACCAATCCCCATCGCCGGCCGGCCCGGCTGGTGTTGTACACCAACCGCCTCGAGGACCGGATACCGGGTCGTGCCGCGTTCGTCGTCCACCGAGGACGCACGATCGGCCGGACTCGGACGCTCGACGGCATGCGGCTCCTCGAGGAGTGGGCCCGCCGACGGGCTGAACGTCTGGCGGCGAACGGACCGGCGACCGAACGATCATCCGACATCGATCTCACCGATCGCGCCGACGGCGATTCGGGTGCCGACGACGAAGTCACGGCCGACGCTGCGTCCGACGACGAACGTCTCGCCGAAACGGCGACGCCGGACGACAGCTGGACGAAGGGCCGGATCTACGAACTGGCTCGCTCACTCGATCTCGAGGGACGGTCGAAGCTCAACAAGGCCGACCTGCTCGAAGCCGTTCTCGACGAGCTCGACGAGCGCGGGGCCCTCGACGGCCCGGTCGATCCGGTCTACGCCGAGCCTCGGACTCCGGTCGAAACGACGACCTGACCGACCACTCGAGCGACACCGACCACAGAAACGACGAGGAGAGGGAGCCTCTCATGGCCCGCCCACAGAACGAAGAACTGAACCGCAGCGGGAACACGCCGCTCGACCCCGACAGCATCGGCGGCCGGCTCGAAGCGCGCGACCAGCCGCAGGCCGATGACCACATGGGTGGCCCCGTACCACCGGAGAATCGACCCGGCCATCATCCCGAGACGGAGCAGGATCAACCCGATGCCGATGCCTTCGTCGCACGGTTCTCCGGCCGAGACGGCACCGAAGCGGGTGAGACTCGCGCGGAGATCATGTCCCGGGTGAAGGACACGGCATCGACCGTCGGTCAGACGATGGCGATGTTCTGGGCCTCCGCCCGTCGCGTGGGAAAGGCGACGGCCGACGCCGTCCGCCACGAGGTGGGCAACCGGAACGAGAAGGACGGAACCGACGAGCAGTAGTGAGCCGAGGACAGACAGATGCCGAAAGACCGCAGCCCCGACCCCGGACCTTCGATCAAGGATCCGGAGCGCTATGAGGCCCTTCGCGATGAGGGCATGAGCAAGGAGAAGGCGGCGCGAATCGCCAACAGCGACGCACACGAAGTGGGACAGAAGGGTGGCCACGCACCGCCCTACGAGGAGTGGACGAAGGACGACCTCTACGACAAGGCGAAGGAGGTCGGCATCGACGGTCGGTCCGGGATGGACAAGAACGAACTGATCGACGCTCTTCGCAACCACTGACCGACGCGTATCCGCATAGGGTCGGGCCGTGACGACAACCCCACCAAACCCGCGTCGCGCCACCGAGCGCGAGCTGATCCGGTGGGCCGAGACGCTCTCGGCCACGGCTCGCACCGGTCTCGGCTTCACCGACAGCCTCTACGAGCGCGAGCGCTTCCAAGAGGTGCTGGCGGTGGCTGCGGACATTCGATCGCATGTCCAGGGCGGGTTCCATCCCCAGGAACAGGTGCAGGAATGGCTCGACGCGGTTGGCGCAGGTGTCGCCGGCTATGTCACACCGAAGATCACCGTGGGCGCCGTCGTCGGCAACGACGATGGCGAGCTGCTGATGATCCAGCGAGCCGACTCGGGGGTCTGGCTCTATCCCACGGGTTGGGCCGACGTCGGCTATTCGCCGGCCGAGGTCGTGGTGAAGGAGGTCCACGAGGAGACCGGCATCGAATGCGAGGTGGTTCGTCCCATCGCCATCCTCGACGGACAGCGGCGGGGCTTCACCCGCATCCCCCTCATCTCGCTCGTGTTCCATTGCCGCATGACCGGCGGCAGTCTGGCCGCTCATCCGCTCGAGTGTCGCGACGTCGGCTGGTTCGCGGAAGACGCGCTGCCCGAACCCACGGCCAACTCGGCGCTGTGGGCCGAGCAGGCGTTCCGGGCCATCCGCGGTGAGGATCTGCCCGTACAGTTCGACCAACCGCGCACCCCGCCATGGCGGGGCGATGTCGACCACGAGGACTCACAATGAAGGCTGTCACTCCGACCGCGTACGACCCGGTCACCTCCACCATGGATCACGGCACGACCCGCGACGGGCTCGTCCAGGCCCGGCGCCGCTGGCAGCCCGAAGGTGATGCCCGGGGCGCGGTGCTGTTGCTCCACGGCATCGCCGAACACGGCGGGCGCTACGAACACGTGGGCCGACGCCTCGCCGATGCCGGCTTCGACACCGTCGCCATCGACCATCGCGGCTACGGCCGAAGTGGGGGTCGGCGTGGCCATGTCGACCGCTGGTCGCAGTTCACCGACGACGTGCAGGACCAGCTCGCCGAGGTCCGCACGCTCGGCCGGCCGACGATTCTGCTGGGCCACTCGATGGGCGGGCTGATGGCGACCCGCTATTGCGTCGACCCCGATCGGCCCCAACCGGACCTGCTCGTGCTGTGCGGCCCGGCCCTCGGCGCAGAGATCCCGACGCACCTGCGGGTCGCCGCCCCGCTCGTATCACGCTTCGCCCCCCGAATGGAGATCAAGGAGAAAGGCGACCCGTCGTTTCTCTCCAGGGATCCCGCCGTCGGCGAGATCTTCTACGCCGACCCGTATCGCGTGCCCTTCCCGACGGCCCGGCTCGGCGCCGAACTCATGCAGGCAATGGCCGACACCCGTGAACGGATCGCCGACCTGACCGTTCCGACGTTCGTGATCCACGGCGGCGACGACAAGCTGGTGCCCGCCGAGGCCAGCGAGATATTCGACACGCTGCCCAACGCCGAACGCATCGTCTACGACGGGCTCCGCCACGAACTCTTCAACGAGGCGGAAGGCCTCGAGATCCTCGACACCGTCATCACCTGGATCAACGGCCGGCTCGGCTGAGCACCAGGGCCTGGGAGCGCTACTCGTTGTCGCGGAGGAACTGTTCGACTTCGGCCAGCAGTGTCTCGGGGTCGTCGTCGAGCGACTCGTCGCTCTCGGCGTCGAGCTCGTCGTTCTCTTCGTCGGCGTCGTCCCACGCTTCTTCGAGATCGGCGACATAGCTCGCCGTGTCGTCGTCCTCGGCCACGAGTTCGTCGACCTGGCGTTCGTAGGTGGCCGCCGCGATCTCGAGGTCGGTGCAGTAGACCGAGGTGCCGATGACGTCGCACACCCTTTCGACGAGGGCGAGTCCGGCCTTCGGCGACGGCGCGCCGGGCACGTAGGACGGCACGGTGGCCCACACCGATGCGGTCGGCATCCGTGCTTCGTTGCACTGGCTCGCCAGCACGCCGACGATGCCGGTGGGGCCCTCGTAGGTCGACGGCTCGAGGTCGAGCTCGGCCATGAGCTGCGCGTTGTCGGTGGCGCCGTAGACCTCGACGGGCCGGGAGTGGGGCACGTCGGCGAGCAGGGCACCGAGGGTGATGATCTGGCTCACGTCGAGTGCCCTCGCCGTCTCGATGATCTGGTCGCAGAAGGTGCGCCAGCGAAGCTGGGGCTCGAGACCGAGCAACACGATCGCATCGCGCGAAGCGCCCGGCACTCGGCAGGCCCGGAACATGTTCGTCGGCCAGGTCAGCGAGCGCTGACGATCGTCGTCGAGCTGCACCAGCGGGCGGGTGGTGCTGAAGTCGTAGAACAACTCGGCATCGATCTCGGCCAGCGGGGTGCCGTCCCAACGATCGGCGAGGTGTGCAGCAGCGATGCTGGCAGCATCGCCGGCGTCGTTCCAGCCCTCGAATGCAGTGATGAGCACCGGCGAGCGCAGTTGGGGGACGTTCGAGAGCCAGCGAACGTGGGCGGGGGTTTCGGCGTGCGTCGACACCCGATCAACGCTATCGGCGGGCGGTGGCTCATCGTGCCCGGAACCTTGCGGTGGTCTGTACGACCGTGGACCGGTGGACCGGTGCCGGAGGGTGTGGATAGCGTTCGCCCACACGCACGCGACTGAGGGGGGGGGGCTGATGCGCCGTCGACGACGACCCCTACCGGGAGGTCGACTCGCGCTGGTCGTGGCGGTGCTCGCGTCGATGCTCGCGCTGCCCGCATCGGCGTCGGCGCAGGGATGCCGCGATAGTGGAAGCGATCCGTCAGCGGGTGGCGCAGGATGCCGTCTTCCGGGCTGCGTTCGCGGCCGCCATCAACGGCGGATGATCAGCGTGCCCGCGTGACGCGGTAGGTGCCGTCGGCGTTGCGGCTGACCACGACGCCGTCGTTGCGCTTCCGTAACTCGTCGGCGGTCGAACGGTCGACGCCGTTTGCCAGGACGTAGCCACCGGTGGTGTTCGGGATACTCACTTCAGCTCCTTGGCGGCTGCCCTGCGGGGGACGAGGCAACCTGACCCGCATTCCACAGAGTAGTACGTCATGTGATGACTTTCCGTCACCCAACTGACATATTTTCGAAATCTACGACCGGCGCTCGTCTGGGCACCGATCGTGGATGTCGCTAACGTCGCGGTCCATGGACGACCAGACCACGATTTTCATCGACAACGACCACGTCACGGCGGCGAGCTCCGACCGCATCGAGGTCATCAATCCGGCTACGGAGGAGATGATCGGTTCGGTGCCGGATTGCGGTCCGGCCGACATCGATCGTGCCGTCGCCAGTTCGGTCGCTGCGTTCAACGGCGAGTGGCGCAAGTGGACCCCCGACGATCGCATCGAGGCGCTGAGCCGATTCGCCCAGGCGATCGAGGCGCGCACGCAGGACTTCGCCGACGTCATCACCGCAGAGGTCGGCACGCCGACCACCCAGTCGATGATGGTGCAGGTCTACGCGTCGAAGATGGTGCTCGACCACTACGTGAATGCCGCCAAGAACTACCAGTGGCAGGAGCAGCGTCAGGGCTCGATGGGCCAGAAGGTGCTGATCAACCGTCAGCCCGTGGGCGTATGCGCCGGCATCGTGCCGTGGAACGTGCCGTTGTTCATCGCGGCGATGAAGCTCGGTCCGGTCATCGCGACCGGTTCGACCATGATCCTGAAGACGGCCCCGGAGACCCCGTTGCACGGTCGACTCATCGGCGAGGCCGTGAAGGAAGCCGGTCTGCCCGAGGGTGTCGTCAACGTCATCTCCGCCGATCGGGTGGGCAGTGAATACCTGGTGCGCCACAACGACATCGACAAGGTGAGCTTCACCGGGTCGGCTCTCACCGGCGGCATCGTGGCCGGTATCTGTGGCGAGCAGATCAAGCGCTGCACCCTCGAGCTCGGCGGCAAGTCGGCCGCGATCGTGCTCGAGGATGTCGATCTCGATGCCGTCATGGGCGACCTCGTCATGTCGGGCATGCTCAACACGGGCCAGGCCTGTGGCGCGCAGACCCGTATCCTCGTGCCCGCCGGGCGCTATGACGAGATCACCGAGGCACTCGGTGCCGCCGTCGCCGCGGTGCCCTACGGTGACCCGACCGATCCCGAGATGGTGCTCGGCCCGCTCGTCGCCAAGCGTCAGTACGACAAGGTCGGCGGTTACCTCCAGTCCGGCAAGGACGAGGGCGCCGTCGTGGTCACCGGCGGCAACCTGGCCGACGTCGACAAGGGATTCTTCGTGGAGCCCACCGTGTTCCGTAACGTCACCAACGACATGAAGATCGCTCGTGAGGAGATCTTCGGGCCGGTGTTGTCGTGCATCAAGTACGACACGGTCGACGAGGCCATCAAGATCGCCAACGACAGCGAGTACGGCCTCAGCGGTTCGGTGTGGACGCAGGACATCGATCGCGCCGCCCACATCGCCGGCCAGATCCGCACCGGCGTCGTGGCCGTCAACAGTGCGGCCATCCTCGACATGGCCAGCCCGTTCGGCGGCTTCAAGAAGAGTGGCATCGGCCGTGAGCTCGGCCCCGAGGGCTTCGGCCCCTTCACCGAGATCCAGTCCGTCCTGCTCCCGGCCTAGTTGGGACGGGGGTCAGACCCCAGCGTCCCAACGTTGGGACACCGGGGTCTGACCCCGGTGTCCCAACTCAGGAGTCGTGCTGGTCGGGGGGGCTGAAGCGGTAGACGTTGGTGTCCCGCTGCACGAAACCGATGCGCTGGTAGAGACGGTTGGCTGCGTCGCGGCTCGGCCGGGAGGTGAGGTCCACCGTGATGGCACCCCGGGCGAACGCATGGTCGATCGCGGCCTCGTTGAGGATGCGACCCACGCCCTTGCCGCGGGCGGCCTCGTCGACGATGACGTCCTCGATCCACGCCCGGATGCCGGTGGGAATGCGGAAGAGGATCAGGGTGAGCGTGCCGAGGATGCCGGTCTCGTCGCGACACATGAACAGGATCGAGGCATCGGAGTCGATCATCTCCTGCAGCGCTTCGTCGGTGGGCGGCGGATTCGACTTGGACAGCTGGGGCACGAGCCGGTCCATGGCCTCGCGCAGTTCGGCGGTGACTTCGGTTGCGATGTACGTCTCGACCATGGGCCGAGCGTAGAGGTCAGGAAACGGGAGGTGGCGCAGACCAGGGCGCGTCGGCCAGATAGTCCTCGACCGGTGTGGGTTCCTCCACCCGGAACC
This sequence comes from Acidimicrobiales bacterium, assembly GCA_040219515.1. Classification (NCBI taxonomy): domain Bacteria; kingdom Bacillati; phylum Actinomycetota; class Acidimicrobiia; order Acidimicrobiales; species Acidimicrobiales bacterium. The sequence continues at coordinate 49,995 of JAVJSI010000018.1, read as the reverse complement.
CGACCGGCAACCAGAGGTCGCCGGCGGCGGCCGAGTAGTGGATCTCCCACCCGTGGGTGGCGAGGAACGAGCGCTCGTCGTCGCGGAACAGATTCGCGTAGTGGGTGACCGCGGCGACGTAGGCGTCGGAGTTGTTGTAGCCGAACAGCGCCCCGTGCATGTCGGCGGGACCGCCTCTGCGCACGAGGTACCGGGCCGCCGCCGGGATGGCATCGAACGGGTCGGTGATGTCGCCGTCGCTGACCTCCTCCCAGGTCGTGGGCAGGAACTGCATCGGCCCCTGCGCGCCGGCGGTCGAGAGTCCGTCGATGCGCCCGAAGCCCGTCTCGATCAGATTGATCGCGGCGAGGAACGACCAACCGATGCCGGTGTCGGCCTCGGCGGCCTCGTAGAGCGACCGGAGTTCGTCGGCGGGCAGCGGCTCGATGATCTCCCACGCCGGCACGTTGACCGGCGGCTCGCCGCCGTGGCTGATGTCGGCGATCGACTGGCGGGCCGCGAGGTGGCTCGCGATCACCGGTGTGAGTTCGTCGGACGCGCCGGCGAGTGCCGCCTGCACCCACTCGGGATCGCGGGCGATGATCCGGTAGAGCATCTGTTGTTCGTGGGCGAGGTCGGCCCATCGTTCGTCGCCGGGGTCGAGGTCGGGGTCGTGCAGCAGCTGCTCGACCTCCAGGACACGGGCCGCGGCCGCATCGGCGGTGCCGGGAACCGAGGGGTAAACCCGGCCGTTCGGGGCCGCCGGGTGCGGGGGAGTGGTTGTCGTAGGGGTCGTCGTCGGGGTCGTCGTCGGGGTCGTCGTGCTCGAGGCGGCCGAAAGGGTGGTCGTCGCCGGTGTCTCGTCCGGATCGGCGAGTTCGCCCTGGTCGCCGCCCGAACAGGCGAGGGTGAAGGTGGCGACGGCCGCGATGAGCGCGACCCGGAGGGGCCGGGGCCGGATGCTCACCCGGCGACGAGGCGGCTGATCCCGCCCCCGAGCGACAGCGTCAACAGCTCGCCCTCGGCATCGGCGGTGATCCCGACGAGATCCTGGATCGGCACGCCGAGGTCGCGGAACACGACGTCGTCATCCACGATCGACAGCGCCCACACCGAGGACTGGCAGTAGTCGCCGAACACGTAGGATCCGACCAGCTCGGGGATCGCGGAACCCCGATAGACCTCACCGCCGCTGATGCTGCAACCGCTCGGCGTGCTGCCTGCGTGCGGGTACTCGAACACGGGGTCGACATTGCCCGACGGGCGGTCGCCGCTGAACTCGTTGGTGCCTTCGCGCAGGTTCCACCCGAGGTTCGCGCCGAGGCCGAAGCCATTGGCGCCGAGCAGCAGGTCGACCTCCTCCCACTGGTTCTGACCGACGTCGGCGATCCAGAGGTCGTCGGTGAGCGGGTCGAAGGAGAACCGCCACGGGTTGCGGAGTCCGATGGCGAAGATCTCGGGTCGCCCGTCGACCCCGTCGGCGTAGGGATTGTCGGCCGGGATCTCGTAGGGCGATGCGGCCCCGGGGGTGGGGTCGATGCGCAGGAGCGAACCCAGGATCTGCGTCGGGTCCTGGCCGGCGCCGAGGGGGTCGCCACCGCTCCCGCCGTCGCCGACGCCGATGTAGAGATGGCCGTCGGGTCCGATCGCCATCCCCCCACCGTTGTGGTTGCCGAAGGGTTGTTCGATCGTGAGGAGGTGGTGGCGTTCGCCGGGGCGGCCGTCGGTATCGAGCACGAAGGCATCGATGTTGGTGTGGCCGTCGAGGTCGGTGAAGTTGACGTAGAGGTGGGTCTCGTCGGCGGCCATTCCGAGCAGACCTCGCTCGCCGCCGGCGACGGTCTCGGCCGAGAGGTCGACCACGGTGTCGCCGAGGTCGCCGGTGGCGGGGTCGAGCACGGCCACGATCCCGCTGCGCTGTGCGAGCCACAGCTCGCCGTTGGCGGCGACCGTCGTGTCGACCGGTTCGTCGTAGACACCGAGGGGACTCGCGCCGACGACGGCCTGGGTGAGGTCGCCGTCGACCGACCCGGGCGCCGGAGCGTCGGTGGTCGTCGTGGTCTCCTCCGGCGACTCGGGGTCGACGCCGGAGTCGGGCATGGTCGTGTCGGCGTTCGTGGTGCTCGGTGCCTCGGTGACGACGGGGACCGTCGTGCCCGACGACTCGGCGACGGGATCGTCGCTGCCGCAGGCCGTCAGCGCGACCGCGAGGGCGACGCACACGGCGATGGGTCGAAGAGAGCTCATGCCGGCACTCTACGAATGAGACCCTCTTGCACGACGCTGGCGATGAGTCGGCCGTCGTGGGTGAACACCCGGCCGGTGGCCAGTCCGCGGGCGCCCGTGGCGGCGGGGGTGTGCTGGTCGTAGAGGAGCCATTCGTCGGCCCGGAAGCCGCCGTGGAACCACATGGCGTGGTCGAGGCTCGCCATCTGGATCGTCTGATCGGTCGATCCCGTGCCGTGGGGCAACAGGCTGGTGTCGAGCAGGGTCATGTCGGACGCATAGGTGAGCAGACAGGTGTGGAGCACCTGGTTGTCGGGCAGGCGGCCATCGGCGCGGAACCACACCTGTTGCACGGGCGGCAGGGGCTCGGTCCGGCCGAGGGGGCTGGCGGTGATGTAGCGGATGTCGAGCGGGTGGGGATGGTCACCGAACGGGTCCTCGACGCCGGAGGCTGCGAAGCGCTCGGCCCGGGTGGGCAGATCGTCGGCCGGCGGAACCTGGGGCATCGGTTCGAGGTGCTCGAGGCCGGGTTCCTTGATGTGGAACGACGCGGCGAGGTTGAAGATCGCCTTGCCGTGCTGGATGGCGACCACCCGGCGCGTCGTGAACGAGCGACCATCACGGATGCGATCGACCTCGTAGAGCACCGGGACGCTCGGATCGCCGGGTCGCAGGAAATAGGCGTGGAGCGAGTGCACCGGACGTTCGTCGCTCACCGTGCGGGCCGCGGCCACGAGCGCCTGGCCGGCCACCTGGCCGCCGAAGATGCGCTGGCGACTCTCGTCGGGGGACACCCCGCGGAAGATGTTGACCTCGATGGACTCGAGATCCAGGAGGTCGACGAGATCGTCCACTGCGGTCTGCATGGACGACATTCTGCCGCATGGTCAACAGGTGGCGGCGTTCGGCCGACAAGTCGGGGTATGACGCTAGCCTCCTCCTCCATGTCGACCGTCGAGCGTCTGGGGCTCAGCCGCCTCATCGAGGACCACGGACGGAAGTTCCTTCGCTATTGCGGCGTGTCGGTGGTCAACGTGATCACCGGCAACGGGACGCTGCTCCTGTGCCTCGAGGTGTTCGATCTGCACCGGGTCCTGGCCGTCCTGATCGCGTGGTCGGTCAGCACGGTGCCGGCCTACCTGCTGAGCCGTCGCTGGGTGTGGCAACAGACCGGGGCGAACTCGATGCGCAACGAGGTCGCCCCCTTCTGGGTCCTGGCCCTCATCGGCCTCGGTTTCTCGGGCCTGTGCGTGTGGGTCGCCGGTTTCTTCACCGATTCGTCGCTCATGCTGCTCCTGGTGAACCTCGGCGCGTTCGGCGTGGTCTGGGTGGCGAAGTACCTCCTGCTCGAGCGGCTCATGTGGGGCATCCGCCTCGACGTCGAGGTCGAAACCGTCTGATGGACGCCGAGCGCCGCGCGTTCGCCGAGGCCGCCCGGGGGTTCATGCCGCCCGACGAGGGCGTCGCCCTGTACGAGGCCGCGCTCGGTGTCGACGTCGACGGCCCGTTCCTCGAAGTCGGCAGCTATTGCGGGAAGTCGGGCGTCTACATCGGGTCGGCCGCGCAGACCATGGGGCGGGTGCTCTTCGCGCTCGATCACCATCGTGGGTCCGAGGAGAACCAGGCCGGCTGGGAATGGCACGAGCCGGATCTCGTCGATGAGGCCGTCGGAAAGATGGACACACTCCCCACCTTTCGTCGCACGATCCACGATGCCGGCCTCGAGGGCTCGGTCGTCGCGCTGGTGGGCGACTCGCCCACCGTCGGGTCGGTGTGGGCGACGCCGCTGGCGCTGCTCTTCATCGACGGGGGGCACGGCCACGATCCTGCCCACCGTGACTACGAGATCTGGGTGCCCCATGTCGTGATCGGCGGTCGGCTGCTGATCCACGACGTGTTCCCGAACCCCGACGACGGCGGCCGCCCGCCGTACGAGATCTACTGCCGAGCCATGGAGGCCGGCGGTTTCCGGGAACTGGCCGCGGTGGGCTCCCTCCGCGTACTGGAGCGCATCGCACTCGGCGAGTAGGCGCCGCGGGGTTGTGACGGTCGGCGAATGGGGTGGACCAGCGGCGCCACTCTCGCCGGGTTCGCGGTCGCCGCAGTCGCGCTGGCCGCCTTCGTCGGCTGGGAGCTGAGGATGCCCTCGCCGATGCTCTTCGGCTTCATCTTCCTGGTGACGCAGTACTTCCAACTCGTGCGCGGCTATGGCCAGTTCGAGGCCGGCATGCGCACGATCCCGGTGGCTCTCTCGATCGCGACCGCCGCAGTGGTCGCGCCCAAGGTCGTCGAGCGGATCGGCACGAAGCGGGTCGTCAGCGTCGGGCTCGCCCTCATGGGTACCGGGTTCCTGTGGGTCTCCGTCGTGTCGGCGACGACGCCGTATCCGGAGATCGTCGGCCAGATGGTGTTCCTCGGCGTGGGTCTCGGTCTGACCACGGCGCCGGCCACCGAGTCGATCCTGGGCTCCCTGCCGGCCGACAAGGCCGGTATCGGATCCGCGGTCAACGAGCCGCCCGGGCGGAGGAACCGACGCTGGAGGCCGACGCCCACCTGGTGAGCGTCTGACCGTCAGTCCCGGGCGCGTTGGTCGAGCGTGCTGCTGGGCTGATCGCTCGGTTCGACATCGATGATGGCCGGCAGGAAGCCGTGGTCGGAGAAGAGACGGGCGGCCGGACTCGACCCGTCGATCGCCTCGGCGGTGAGCAGTACGGCGGCCGACGAGTAGGTCGAGCGCTCCTCGGGCGGGAACAGGGTGCCGTCCGGGTGGACGATGCCGGTGATGTAGCGACCGTCGTCCTCGCGGGTGGCCTGCGCGGCGGCGAAGAGCTGGCGGGCGATGTCGGTCTCGCCGACGCCGAGGTGGGCGAGCGCGCACTCGCAGGTCTCGGCCGTGGTGACCCACGGCCGATCGCTGACGCAGCGGATGCCCTTGTCGTCGAGCATGAACGTGTCGAAGCGCTCGGCCAGGTGGGCGCGGCCGACCTCGCCGGTGAGCACGCCGGCCAGCACCGGGTAGTACCAGTCCATCGCCCAGCGGTGCTTGGGCGAGAACGCCTCGTCGCGTTCGAAGCGGATGGCTCGGGCGAGCCGGCCGACCGAGAGCTCCCAGTCGGGCCGTTCGTGGTGCAGTTCCTCGGCGATGGCAACTGCGCAGCGAAGGCTGTGGGCGATCGACGACGAGCCGGTGAGCAGCGCGAACGACCACGGGGTCCCGTCGGGGTGGCGGGCCCACAGGATCTCGCCGCGGGGCTGTTGGAGGTCGAGTACGAAGTCGATGGCGGGCTCGACGACCTTCCACATCTCCTCGAGATAGCCCAGATCGCGGAAGTGGAGGTAGTGGTGCCACACGCCGGTCGCGATGTAGGCGATGACGTTGGCGTCGAGCTTGTCCTGCTCGACCCCGTCCGCGAGGTAGTACTGATGCCACGACCCGTCGGGACGCTGCACGTCGACCAGCCACTGGTAGGCGGCCTCGGCCTCGGCCCGGTGGTCACCGATGACGAGCGCCATCGCGGCCTCGATGTGGTTCCACGGGTCGGCGTGGCCGCCGGGGAACCACGGGATCATGCCGGACGGCAACTGCCACGAGGCGATGTGGTCGGCGGTGTCGCGGATCTGTCGGGCGGAAAGAACGCCGGGGATGTCAGGCGGCATGGGATCCCTCCAGGATGCGCGTCGAACGGAGCGGCGACTTCGTGGCGTAGACCACCAAGCTCTTGCCGAGGACGGGATTGAGGACCTTCTCCGCCGTGCGAGTCAACCACGGCTGCTTCACGATGTCCCACTCGAGGAGCCGGTGGTAGGTCTTCACCGACCAGTTGTCGTCGATCTCGTTGTTGACGCCCACCGCACAGCGGATCCACCAGTAGGGCGAGTGCAGGGCATGGGCACGATGCGAATCGACGGGGTCGAGACCGGCGCCGCGCAGCTTCTCGCGCACCTCCTGCTCGGTGTAGATGCGGACGTGGCCGCCCTCGGCCTTCGGGGCGTAGTACTCGTCGCTCAGCCTCCAGCAGATCTTCTCGGGGAGGGTGGCCGGCACGGTGACGGCGATGGTGCCACCCGGCTTGAGGATGCGCATGAACTCGTCGTAGGCCGCCTGGTCGTCGGGCACGTGCTCGAGGACCTCGGAGGCGATGATCTTGTCGAAGGTCTCGTCGGGGTAGGGGAGGCGGGTGCCGTCGCCCTGCACCTGGGCGCGCAGCAGGGCCCCGTCGAAGAGCCCGTCGTCGACCAGGATTGGGCCGGTGTTGCGGATCGCCTCGAGTTCGGGCAGCGCCATGTCGCAGCTGACGACGCTGGCGCCGCGGACGAGAGCCTCGTAGGTGTGGCGTCCGAAACCGCAGCCGAGGTCGAGCAGGAGATCCCCGGCGCGCAGATCGAACCTGTCGTAGTCGACCGTCAACATCAGCGGGCTCCGTGGGTGGCTTCGTGCTCGGCGAGGAGGGCGCGGTACTGCTCGACCGTGCGCTGCGCGGTGTGGCGCCACGACCATTGGTCGATGACGCGCTGGCGACCCTGGGCGCCGACCTTGGCGCACAGCTCCGGGTTGTCGAGCGCCATCTTGATCGTGGCCGCGAGTGCCTCGCTGTTGCCCGGCTCGGTGAGGAAACAGGTCTCGCCGCTGATGCCGGCCACCTCGGGCAGCGCGCCCCCGGTCGTGGCCACCAGTGGGACGCCGCACGACATCGCCTCGATGGCGGGCAGCGAGAAGCCCTCGTAGAGGGAGGGCACGACGGCGAGTTCGGCCTCGCTGTAGAGCTCGACGATGCGCTGATCGGGCACACCGGACACGAACTCGACACAGTCGTCGAGGCCGAGTCGGGTCATCACCGTGCTCGCGTGGCTGTCGGGGCGACGTTTGCCGATGATCGTGAGCTCGATGTGGCGTTCGGTGCGCAGCTTGGCGACCGCCTCGAGGAGGAACTTCAGGCCCTTCATGGCGACGTCGGCCGACGCGGTGGTGACGAGGTGGCCCGGTCGACGCTCGACGCCCGGCACCGGGAGGAAGAGCTGGGGGTCGACGCCCACCGGCACGACGTGGAGCTTCTCGGGATCGATGCCGTGGTCGGCGCTGATGTCGCCCTTGGACGACTCCGACACGGTCATCACGCGGGGCATGCGCTTGCCGACCTGGGTCTGCATCTTGGTGAAGGAGTACCAGCGGCGTTTGCCGAACTTCTCCCACGGGGTGCGGGCGTGTTCGAGTTCGAGCTTGCGATCGACGGTGATCGGGTGATGGATGGTCTCGAGGATCGGCCACCCCTCCTGCTGGAGTTTCAGCAGGCCCCATCCGAGTGTCTGGTTGTCGTGGATCAGGTCGAACTCGTCGCGCCGGTGCCGGAGGTGACGCCAGGCGCGGAGGCTGAACGCCATCGGTTCGGAGAAGTTGCCGGTGCTGAACGAGGCGTGTTCGGCGACGTCGGTCCAGTCCTTCCACTCCCAGACGCGGGGCTTGCGCATCGGGTGCGGGTCACCCCAGATGTCGAGGCTCGGTAGTTCGATCAGCGGGACACGCTCGTCGAGGATCGGATACGGCGGTCCACCGAGCACCTCGACATGGTGGCCGAGATCGACCAGCGCCTTGCTGAGATGGCGGATGTAGACGCCCTGTCCGCCGACGTGCGGCTTGCCTCGATAGGTGAGCAGCGCGATACGCAGAGCGCCATCTCGGTCGTCGGGCATGAGTCACCAGGTTTCCGCGGGGTACGTCAGGACGTCAAATGATGCCCGAGATCGGCTCGTTTCCACCCTCACGGTGACGTCGGGCACGTCTCGCGCCGGTAGAACGGGCCCATGCGAGCACTGATCCAGCGGGTGATCCGAGCGAGAGTGACCGTGGACGCCGAGGGACCGGACCCGGAGATCACCGGCCGGATCGGCCCGGGGGTGCTCGCCTTCGTGGGGGTCACGCACGACGACACACCGGCGCAGGCCGCCAAACTGGCCGCCAGGATCTGGCACCTGCGGATCTTCGACGACGAGGACGGGGTGATGAACCTGTCGGTGGCCGACACCACGTGTGAGGTGCTCGTGGTGAGCCAGTTCACGCTGTATGCCGACACCCGCAAGGGGCGTCGGCCCGGCTACGCCGACGCGGCGCGTCCCGAGGTGGCCGAGCCGCTCGTCGACGCGGTGGTCGCCGAGCTACGGACGCTCGGCGCGACCGTGGCGACCGGTCGCTTCCGTGCCGACATGACCGTCGAGCTCGTCAACGACGGGCCCGTCACCCTCGCCGTCGAGGTCTGAGCCCCGCCGGGCGCGACCGAGAGCGAACAGTGCGAGGGCCAACATCGGCCAGGGTCCGACGATGGTGGCCAGTGTGCGGCCCTGACGAAGGGGCACGGCCTGGCGCAGGACCGTCTGCTCGCTGATGCTGGTGCGCTGGTGGACCTCGCCGTCGTTCCCGACGACGGCCGAGAAGCCGGTCGGTGCGGCCTGGAGGACCCACCGATCGTTCTCGATGGCGCGCAGGCGACTCGACGCGACCTGCTGGGTCTGCACGATCGTGAGCCAGTAGGACGAACCGTTCGTGGGGTTCAGCAGCATCTGGCCGCCGTTGTTCATCGCGTCGCGTGCTCGATAGTCGAAGAAGATCTCCCACGAGATCGAGACGCCGAGCGGACCGAACTCGGTGTCGAGCACGGCGGGTCCGGTGCCGGCCCGGACGTCGCGTCCGGGGAGCTCGTCGCTGAACTTCTCGAGCAGCGAGCGCAGCGGCACGAACTCGCCGAACGGGACCAGACGGACCTTGTCGTAGCGGTCGCCCTGGCGACCATCGGGGGTGGTGACGACCGAGTAGTTCTCGTTGGCGGTGCGGTCGTCGGACGGCTCGAACCAGCCGCTCACGATCGTGGCGTCGGTCGCGGCGGCGAGACGCCGGAGCTCGCCGAGTGCCTCGTCGGCGCGCAGCACGGGCTCGTCGCAACGGGTCGGAGTGGGGATCAGTTCGTCGACGGGATGGATCACGTCCTCGGGCCAGAGGATGAGGTCGACGTCCTCGTCGGCGGCGATCAGTTCGGTGGCCGCCACATGACGCTCGAACACATTGCGGTTCTCGCACGTGTCGGCCCGCGTGTTCTGCGGGCCGCCACCCTGCACGACGACCACGTCGATCGTGCGCACGGTGTCGACGCCGATACCGCCGAGATAGCCGAGCAGGACGGCGGCGCACACCGCACCGATCGGCCGCCACGGGACGTGGCGGCGCACGACGGCATCGCGCAGGCCCGCGGCGATGACCACGGTGACGAACACGAGGAACGGCGATCCGAGGAAGCGAGCGGCGACGGCCCAGGGCGTGTCGACCGAGGCCATCGCGAGGGTGGCGAGCGGCACGCCGCCGAAGGGCACGTGCCAGCGGACGACCTCGGCCAGCACGACGGCACCGGCGAACGCAGTCGGACGGCGCGCACCCTCCCCGGGGGTCGCCCAACCGGCGAGGGCGACGAGCAGGGTGAAGAGGCCGGCGGCCACCGGCCACCCGGCGGGCGTGAGATCGAGCATCCACAGGGTCGAGGGAAAGGCCCAGAAGGCGCCGACCGCCACCGACCGACCGAGGCGGGTGCGGGCCGGCACGTCGGCGAGCAGGTGGAACCAGAGACCCAGGCCGGCGAGGGTGAGCGGCCACCAGCCCCAGGGCGGGAGGCCCGCGGCGATGAGCAACCCGGCGAGTGCGCTCGCGGCGCGCGGGTGTCTCACTTCGGACGGATGTCGGCCTGCAGGCGATGCACGCCGCCGACGGCCCCGACGCCCTTGATGCGCACCGTGACGTCGCCGTCGGTGGTGACCCAGTCGGGCAGACCCTCGGGGTCGGTGACCGCGAGCACCTCGCCCGGGGCGGCGGCGGCGCAGAGCTTGGCCGCCATGTTCACCGGTTCGCCGATGTAGTCATCGCCCTCGAACAGGAGGGCGATGCCGGTGGCCAGCCCGACCCGAACGCGGATGGCCGAGTCCGAGAAGTGGTGCACGAGGTGTACGCCGAGCGCGATCGTGGGCGCCGGCTCGGTGCCGACGAGCATGACGCCGTCGCCCAGCCACTTGGCCACCCGCACGCCGCGCTTCGCGGCGACGTTTCGCGTGACCCGACGGAACTCGCCCAGTTGACGAACCGCGGCGTGGGGACCGTTGTCCCGGGTGAAGGCGGTGAATCCGCTCAGGTCGGCGAAGCAGAACGTGCGGGTGACGTTGAGATGTGTGTCGCCCTCCGTCAACTGATCCGGGCTCGCCACCTGATCGGCCTGGGCGGCCTCGGCCCAATCGAGGGCGGGGCCGGTGTCCCGAGCCAGGAGCGGCACCAGCAGTTCTCCGGTCGCGTCGACGCGTCGCAGGGTCGAAGCGGGGGTCGACCGGGAGGGCGAAGGGGAAGGCGTGGGGATGTCGGGCGACGTCACGCCGTCAGACTCCCACACACCTTCCCGAGTCTCGCGGTCAGAACTCTGCGGTGGTGCGAGGGGCGCGGGTGTCAGACCCGGTGGCCGCAGATCGGCCATGGCTGCTTGCCCCGCTCGGACCACAGCGCACGGGCCATGGCGTCCTGCCACCAGGGCTCGGCGGCAGCCGGATCGATGCCCTCGAGCCACGGGAAGAACCGGTCGGCGACGTCGTCCCAGGTGGTCTGGTCGAACTGATAGGCACCGCGGTAGAGACCGCTCGACGACACGGCCCGGTAGTTGTCGGTGGATTCGCACTGACGCAGGCGGGAGAGGTCCTCGTTGGAGAGTACGTCTCGCACCTCGGCGGTGGAGTCGAGATAGAGCGCAACCTGTTCGGGGGTGCAGGCGGCGGTCAGGAAGAGTGCGGTCAGGGTGAACGCGATGAACCGGATTGTTCGGCGCATGAAGAGTGCTGCCTCCTCGGGCGGATGGCCCGTGTCGTGCGTTGTGCAGGGTGATCGGTCACACGACTCGATGGTCGTGGGCAGGGGTGCGGGGCGATCACCAACGCCTCAGCGACCGACAAGGTAGACACACTTCGTCACACAACCGCAATGTTGAGACGGAAGTCACATTCGGGTCATCGCGGGGATTCGGATCTCGACTCCCCGGGTTCTCGCCGTTGTCAGCCGCGGTGGTCTCGGAACCAGGCGCGGAGGATCGCCGTGCCGAGCTCGTTCAAGTCGACGTCGGAGGAGTCTTCGGGGACGAGAAATCCGCGCAGGCGGAGCCCGTCGGCCACGGCCAGCGACAGGGTGGCGAGGATCTCGTCGGCATCGGCTCCGGCGGGGAGCAGAGTGGCCGGCTCGGTGGCGCCCGGCTCGAATGCCGCCGTGCGGGCGGCGTAGTTCGCTTGCGCCCCGGCGGCGGCTGCCCCGCGCACGGTCTCGTCGGCGCCGGAGGATGACATGGCGACCATGGTCTGGAGCCAGTCGACCCATGCGTCGCGATCGCCGGGGTGGTCGTCCCACAGGCCCGCGCGTTGGATGACCGACAGCTGATACTCCTGGAGCGAGTTCCAGATGCGTTCGTGGACGGAGCCGTAGGTGACCTTGATCCCGTGGGTCTGCTCGAGGTGTTCGAACACCTTCGCGTAGCTGACCGAGGAGAGTTGGGTCTCGACACCCAGCTCCCTGAGCACGTCGACACCCCCCTGGATCATGAGCTCCTTGAGTTCGGCTCGAGGGCGGCGGGACTTCTTGGCGGGAGTGTCGTCAACCATGTCGTGCACCGTGGGTTCTGTGAGGGAGTCGGACAGTAATCGCAAGGAAGTCTTGCAGATCGTCGTTGCAATTGCCCGTCATCTCGGGGACGCGGTCACGGCGGCCCGACCCTGACGCACGCAGGCCGGGAGTCCGAGCCCGCGCATCGACGCCCCGGTCACGACCACGCCGGGAGCGTCCCGGGCCAGCCACGTGTCGATCTCGTCGCATCGGTCGAGATGGCCGGGCCGGTACTGGGGGAGCGCACGACGCCATTCGCGGACCCGCACGGCCGTCTCGCCGCGCAGCCCCACGGTGAGCGCCAGCTCCTCGCGGAGCACCTCGACGAGCTCGGTGGGGTCGATCGCGAGCCAGCGCCGGTCGTCGGTGCGGCCGGCGGACACCCGCAGCACGACATGTTCACCGTCGTCGTAGTGCTCCCACTTGTAGGACGCGACGGAGCAGGCAGTGGTGAGGAGCCCCTGGTCCCGGGGCACCAGGAACCCCGCACCGTCGAGTGCGTGATCCAGCTGGTCGCGGTGGGCGACGAAGGTGGCGAGGACGACGTCGGAGTAGTCGAGACCGGCAAGGACGGCGGCCGCCTCGGGCGCGTGCGATGCGAGGAGGGCGGCGCTGACCCAGCCGGGGGTGGTCAGCACCACCCGCTCGGCCGTGAACGTCTCGTCGTCGGTGCGGACCGTCCACGACGTCCCGGTCCGCTCGAGGTCGAACACCTCGGCGCCGGTGCGTACCCGGTCGCCCAGTTCGTCGGTCAGCGCGTCGATGATGCGTCGACTCCCGCCGCGCACGGCGTGGAACACCGGTCCGCCGGTGACCGCCGCGGCGACATGGTCGCGCAGGGCGGTGCCGAAGGGCACCGCACGGGATGCGGCGGCGGCCAGGGCGGCGGCCCCGGCCCGGATCGACAGGTGATCGGCCGAGCCGGCGTTGATCCCGCCGATCAGCGGATCGACGAGGCGGGTGAACACCTCGTCGCCGATTCGCGGCCGGAGAACCTCGCCGACGGACGCGTCGCCGACGAGCGGGGGAATGTCGGCGGCCAGCCCGGCCCGCAACGCCTCGACGGCGTCGTCGCCGACGATGCCGCTCGCCGCCACCGCGTCGGGATCGAGCGGGGCACCGAGCACGCCGGGCGGGATCCGCCGCAGCGCACCGTCGACCCACATGAAGGCGCCGCCCGGCCGGGGCGACACCAGGTCGGCCCCGAGTCCCAGCTCGACGCAGAGTTGTGTCATCTCCGGTTCGCGGGCGAGGAAGCCGTCGGCGGCGGCATCGACGTCGAAGTCGATGTCCGCGTCGGCGATCGGGCCGCCGTCGATCTTGCCGCCGGCGCGCTCATCGCCCTCGAGCACGACCACCTCACGGCCCTGCCGAACCAGCTCATGGGCGGCGGCCAGACCGGTGATGCCACCGCCGACGATCACCACCCGGTCGGTCACGACCCTGCGGTCCGAACGGTCCCCTCGGCATCCCCGGGTCGGTCCCCTACGGTCCCCTCGGCATTGCCGGGTCGGTCCCCTACGGTCCCCTCGGCATCCTCGGGTCGGGTCCCTACGGTCCCCTCGGTGTGCACGACCCGGACGACCTCGCTGAGCACGTCGGGATCGACGGCAGGCATCACGCCGTGGCCGAGGTTGAACACGTGGCCGGGGTGGCCGGCGTTGCGGGCCAGCACGTCGCGTGTGCCCTCGACGGCCGGATCGACCCCGGCGAGCACCATCGTGGGGTCGAGGTTGCCCTGGAGGGCGACGTCGTGGCCCACCCGGTCGCGGGCCCGGTCGAGCGGCACCCGCCAGTCGACCCCGACGACGTCGGCACCCGCGTCGCGTATGAGTTCGAGAAGTTCACCGGTGGTGACACCGAAGTGGATCCGGGGCACGCCGGTGTCGGCCACGCCGGCCAGCACCTTCGACGAGTGGGGGAGCACGTAGCGCTCGTACTGTGGAGGTGAGAGCGCGCCGGCCCACGAGTCGAACAGCTGTACCGCCGACGCACCGCTGTCGATCTGCGACCGCAACGAAGCGATGGCGATGTCGGCGAGCCGGTCCATCAGTGCGTGCCACAGCGCCTCGTCGTTGAACATCAGGCTCTTCGTGTGGGCGTAGTCGCGCGACGGGCGCCCCTCGATCAGGTAGGAGGCGACGGTGAACGGCGCCCCGGCGAACCCGATCAGCGGCACATCGAGCTCGGCCACCAGCTGACGCACGGTCTCGAGCACATACGGCGTGTCGGCCTCGGGGTCGAGCGGGCGCAGTCGTTCGAGATCGGCGGCCGAGCGAAACGGCTTCTCGACCTCGGGCCCCACACCGGGGGTGACCGTGAGCCCGAACCCGACGGCGTGGGCGGGCACGACGATGTCGGAGTAGAGGATGGCGGCGTCGACCCCGTAGCGGCGCACGGGCTGGAGCGTGATCTCGGTCGAGAGGTCGGGATCGGCGATGGCATCGAGGATCGTGCCCTCGCCACGGATGGCCCGATACTCGGGAAGCGAGCGCCCGGCCTGGCGCATGAACCAGACCGGCACCCGTTCGTGAGGGAGCCCGCGGCAGGCAAGGATGAAAGGATGGTCGTCGAATCGGCCGGCGGACATGTCGGCGAGGCTACCGAGCGGGACGGTCCGGGACGGCAGTGGCCGAGCAGTACGCTCGCGCCGATGTTCTCTCGCTCCCGCGCCGTTCGGTTCGTCACCGTGGCGACGGCCTTGGCGCTGTCGGCCGCCGGGTGCGGGATCGGCGACAACGGCGATGTCGACGTGGCGCCCTTGGTCTCGCCCGACGAGTCGACCACCACGGGCGCCCCGACGACCAGTAGCCCCACCACCAGCTCGACGACGAGCACGACGACCTCGACGACCAGCGCCCCGACGACGACCAGCACGACGACCACCGTGCCGGACGGGCCCGTCTACACGGTGCAGGACCACACGCGCTTCGCCACCGCCGGACCCGTCGAACTGTTCCATCCCGCCGCGGAGGTCGAGCTGATCGGCTTTCACGAGGCCGGCCACGACGGGTCGCAGCAGCAGACCGCCGTCGAGGGTGCCGCGCCGTCGGTGACGCTCGAGAGTCGCAGCCGCAGCACCGGGTCGCGCACTGCCGCCGACATCGTCGTGCGGCCCGAGGCCGAGATCCGCTCGCCGGTCACCGGCACCGTGGTTCGGGCCGGGACCTACGTCCTGTACTGCGACCACTCCGACGACTTCGTGGTGATCGAACCCGACTCGGCGCCCGGGTGGGAAGTGAAGGTGTTCCACATCGACGGCGTGATGGTGTCGGCCGGCGACCGGGTCGAGGCGGGCGTCACCGTCATCGCACCCCGACCCACCCGCTTGCCGTTCGAGTCACAGGTCGACGAGTTCGCCTTCGAGCCGTCGACGCCGCACGTGCACGTCGAAGTGATCGATCCCTCGATCCCCGACATCCCCACGCCCGGTTCGGGCTGCTGAGCACCGCTTGCCAACAGGTTGGTCGCCGGTCAGCGATCGGCGGCCCGCTCGATGAGCTCGGCCAGTCCGTCGCCGGTGCGACCGGTGAGCACCCGATCGACCGCGGTGGCGCCAGCGGTGGCCGCGTTGGCGCGTGCGTCGTCGGCGGTCTTGTCCAGCGCGGTGACCAGCTCGGCGTCGGGCTCGACGACGACGACGGCCGTGCCGCGGGCTCGAACCTCGGTCGCTTCGGCCTCGAGCTTGCGGCTGAACCACGCCCGGCTGGTGTCGGCGAGCCAGTTGCGCCTGTCCGCCGCGATGGTCATGGCCGACGACACGATCACGAGATCGAATCCCAGCATGGCGGTGAGGTCGAGGTTGGTCGAGGAGTGCACACCACCGTCGACGTACTCGCGGTCGCCGATCCGGCCGGGGAGATAGAAGCCGGGGACCGCCGACGACGAGCGCACGGCTTGGCCGACGTCGCCCCTCACGTCGTCTCGGCCGAACACCACCCGGCGGCCGTCGGACACCCGGACGGCGACGATCCAGGTGGGAAGTTCAGGCCATCCGTCGGGATGCAGTTCGTTCATGCGCTTCTGGAGTGGTTCGCCCGATCGCGAGCCGCGGGGAAGATTTCCCGCCGCCAGGCGGACGGGGTCGGCCTTCCATGGCGGCCAGGCGGCGCGGACCGCCATCATCGGCGAGGTCGGACGCCAGTCGCGCTCGACCTCGGGTTCGTCGTAGGGCGTGACGATGCGGGCGTAGATCGACTCGGCTTCAGGGCTGATCGGTCCACCGGTCATGTGGAGTTTGCGGTCGACGGCGGCCACCCCGGCCCGCAGGGTGACGGCGGTGATGGACCCCGCCGACGTGCCGACGATCAGGTCGGCCTTGCGGGCGTCCCAGTCGGTGACCTCCTGGAGACGGCCGAGGACGCCCGAATGCCAGGGGTCGCCGAGCGATCCGCCGGCGCTGAGTACGAGTCCGATCGAGAACATCCCCGCCGAGGGTAGGTCTCCCGCGGCGTGAAGGTGCAGGGGGCACAGGTAGAATCAAGTGTTTCCCCCTTCCGGAGTACTCCGTCGACGTGACCGACCGCCACCCCGATCTCGATGCCGAACAGGCCCACATCGACTGGGCCTATGCGTGTCTCGAGGACGCGCGCGAGCGCGCCCACGGCATCACGGGTGGCCACGAGGCGCAGAAGGGCGGCACGAACCAGCACCGGTTCGAGCGCGAGTCGATGATCGAGGGCGCCGTCAACCGTCTCAGCCAGCTCAATCTGGGCGATCGTTCCCTGGTGTTCGGTCGTATCGACCTCGAGGACACCGACGAGCGCTTCCACATCGGTCGACTCGGCGTGTGGGACCGCGAGCAGAACCCGCTGGTCGTCGACTGGCGGGCGCCCATCGCCGAACCGTTCTACCGCGCCACCGGTCGCACCCCGATGGGCATCTCGCGGCGCCGCCACTTCGCCACCCGCGGTCGCACGCTGCTCGGGATCGACGACGAACTCTTCGGCGACCTCCGCGACCTGGGAGCCGACGACATCGCCACCCGCGGGCAGGGCGCCCTGATCGCCGCGCTCGAGGCATCGCGCACCGGTCGTCTCGGTGACATCGTCGCCACCATCCAGGGCGAGCAGGACGAGATCATCCGCTCCGACATGCCCGGGGTGATGGTTGTGCAGGGCGGGCCCGGCACCGGCAAGACCGTGGTCGCGTTGCACCGCGCCGCCTACCTTCTCTACACCCACCGCTTCCCGCTCGAGGGCCAGGGCGTGCTGGTGGTCGGTCCCAACCGGCTCTTCGTCGCCTACATCGAGCAGGTGCTGCCGTCGTTGGGCGAGGCCGGCGTCGACATCGCGGTGCTGGCCGATCTCGTCCGGCCCAAGGTCCGCGTGGACAAGCTCGACGACGAAGCGGCCGGCCGGGTCAAGGGCGACAGCCGGATGATCAAGGTGATCGCCCGGGCCGCCGCCGACCGGGAGCGTCCGCTCCGCGACGACCTCGAGGTGGGCTTCGGTCTCCAGAAGCTGCGGATCACGGTGGCCGAATCGGCGGCGGTGATCAAGGAGGCCCGCCGGCGTTCGCGGGGTCACAACTCCGGCCGCAGGATCGTCGAGGAGTTGTTCTTCCAACGGCTGGCGGCGAGCGCGCGACGCCATGTCGACGCGAGCACCGTGCGCGAACGCATACGCCACGAGCTCCCGATACGCGAGGCGCTCGAGTGGATGTGGCCGGTGCTCGACCCTGCCCATCTCCTGCACGACCTCTACGGCTCCCGTGCCCTGCTGCGCTCGGCCAACCGGGGGGTGTTCACCGACGACGAGATCCAGCTGCTCCACCGTCCCCGCGGCACCCATGCCGACGACGTCATCTGGCGCTTCCAGGACGTGCCGCTGCTCGACGAGGCCCGGGCCGTGCTCGGCTATCGGCCGGGCCAGCGCGACAAGGATTCGATCCGCACCTACGGCCACATCTGTCTGGACGAGGCGCAGGACCTCTCGCCGATGGAGCTGCGCATGATCGCCCGGCGTTCGCTCAACGGTTCGATGACCATCGTCGGCGACATCGCTCAGGCCACCGGCGCGTGGGCCAACGACGGCTGGGACGCCATCGTCGACGCCCTGCCCCGGAAGCGCGAAACCCGCTATCGGGAACTCACGATCGGCTATCGCATCCCCGGGCCGGCGATGGCGCTCGCCAACCGGGTGCTGCCGGTGGCCGCGCCGGGGCTCCGACCGCCGCAACCGGTGCGTACCGACGGCGATGCGCCCCGCATCGTCGCCGTCACCGAATTCACCGACGGCCTCGTCGAGGTCGTCCGGGCCGAGCTCGGCGCCGTCGCCGAGGGAAATGTCGCGGTCATCGTCCCCGACTCGCTCGTCGACGAGGTCCACGCGGCGTTCGCGGCGCACGAGATGCCGGTGGGCGGTCCCACCCGTCACGGCCTCGACCAGCGGGTCACCGTGGTGCCCGTTCGCCTGGTCAAGGGCCTCGAAGTCGACGCCGCGGTGATCGTCGAACCGGCCCGCATCGTCGACGAGGAGCGCCAGGGTGTCCGCTCCCTCTACGTGGCGCTCACTCGGGCGACGAAGCGCATTGCCGTCGTGCATCGCGAGCCGCTGCCTGCCATCCTGAGCACACCATGACCCTCGCGTTCGACCCGTCCCTGCTGCCCCCCGACGACGAGTCCGAGCGCTGCGCCGCCCATGCCGAACGCATCGCGCTCGATCCGGGCGGCACCGCGTTGTGGGTCGACGAGCTGATCGTGGTCGACGTGCCGTTGCCGTGGCCGAAGCCGGTCTGGGCCAAGGACGGTTTCACCGCGGTGCCCGAGCTGGTGATGGCGGCCGGCGAGGCCGGCCGGCGGGTCCGGGTGCTGGCCGCCGTACCCCTCGGCGACGGCATCGGCCGGGTGGTCACCCATCGCCTCGTCGACGACGCTCGCTTCGAACGCGCCGAGCATCAGGTCGTCGAAGCCGATGTTGCCGGCCTTCTCGCTGGGCTCCTCGGTGACGGCCTCGAATCGTCGCCGGCCACGGTCGTTTCCCACGAGCCGGTACGTGAACTCCTGCTGTGCACGCAGGGCAGCCACGACATCTGCTGCGGTTCGCTCGGTATGTCGATGCTCACCGCTCTCGCCGCCGCCAACCCCGACGCGTCGGTCCGGCGGGTGAGCCACACCGGCGGCCACCGGATGGCCCCGACGGGCGTCACACTGCCCGACGGGCGCATGTGGGGCATGGTCGACATCGGTGAGATGGTCGCGATCCTCGATCTCGAGGGCAGCCCGGCGGCGCTGGCCACGCGTTGCCGCGGGTGGATCGGCGCCGCCGGTGGCGCCGAGCAGGTCGCCGAACGCGCGGTGATGGCCGAGATCGACGACTGGAAATTCGACTCGATGTCGCGCACCACGACGGTGCTGGACGACGTGAGCGACCACGACACCACGGTCGTCGAGGTCGCCGCCGACGCCGGTGTGTGGCGGGTCGAGGTCGAGGTCGGACGGACGGTGCCGACCATCGCCTGCGGTGCCCCCGGCGGTCAGCCCGCGAAGCCGGGCACCGAGTGGCGGGTCCGCTCGATCACCCGATCGGGCTGAATCCCGACACTTCGACTCTTCCGAATGCGAGCGCTCGTGTCAGCCCCGGGTTTTGGGAATATCTGGCCTACCGCTAATCTGTAAAGTATGCCTGACACGCCGGGGGTTGCCATCCGTGATGTGCATGTCGACCTCGGCGGCGCGGCGGTGTTGCGCGGGGTTTCGCTCGACGCGCCGGCCGGCAGCCAGCTCGCGCTCCTGGGACCCAGCGGGTGCGGGAAGACCACGCTCCTGCGGGTCATCGCCGGACTCCAGGCAGTCTCTCGAGGCGAGGTGTGGCTCGGCGAGCACAAGGTGGCCGGTGATGGGGTCAGCGTGGCGGCCGAGAACCGCCGGGTTGGCCTCGTGTTCCAGGACTGGGCTCTCTTTCCCCACCTGTCCGTCGCCGCCAACGTCGCCTACGGGCTCCCGCGCGAGATCCGCCCCCGCCGCTTCGGACGCCGCAACGCGGAAGCCGAGCAGCGGATCTCGGCTCTGCTCGAGATGGTCGGCATCGGCAATCTGGCCGATCGCATGCCGGGCTCGCTCTCGGGTGGCCAGCAACAGCGCGTGGCGCTGGCCCGAGCGCTCGCGCCCCGACCCCATGTGCTCCTCCTCGACGAGCCGTTCTCGAGCCTCGACACCAACCTGCGGGCCGACGTGCGTTCCGAGGTCGCCCAGCTGCTTCGCGATCTCTCGGTCACGGCGATCTTCGTGACCCACGATCAGGACGAGGCGTTCGTACTCGGCGACGAGGTCGCGGTCATGCGAGATGGGGTGGTGGTGCAGCAGGCGTCGCCGACCGAGCTCTACTCTCGGCCGGCAGACGTGTGGCTCGCCGAGTTCGTGGGTGAGGCTGTCCTGCTCGACGGCGACGCTCACGGCGAGCACGCCCTCACCGCCCTCGGCCGGATCCCGCTCGCTTCGACGGCGACGGGTGCGGTCCGGGTGCTGGTTCGCCCCGAGGAGGTCGGGTTGGCCGCCGGCACCGATGGCGTCGTGACCGAGGTCGAGTACCACGGCCACGACGCGCTCTCCACGATCCGGCTCGACGGTGGCGTCGTCGTGCGTAGCCGCGTCGTGGGGTCGTCGCCGTTCACCGTCGGCACGACGGTCGGGGTTCGCCATCGGGGAGCCGCGACGGTCGCCTTCCCGCGAGTGCCGAGTCCCGGCGGTGTGACACACGCCACAGGTTAGGAATACCTAACTGTTTGCGAGAAGTATGTATGTTGCCCGGCATGAGAAAACCATTCCGCATACTCACCCTGCTTCTCGTATTCGTGCTGTTCGCGGCCGCGTGCGGGGACGACAGCGAAACGGCCGGCGACGGCGACCCCACCGACGGCGTCACGCCCGAGGAAGAGATGGCCGACTCCATCACCGTGTATTCGGGCCGCGACGAGGAGCTGATCGGTCCGCTCCTCGAGGCGTTCACCGAGGAGACCGGTATCGACGTACAGGCGCAGTACGCCGACTCCGCCGAGCTTGCTCTGCTCATCCAAACCGAGGGCGACAGCTCCCCGGCCGACGTCTTCATCTCGCAGAGTCCGGGCGCGCTCGGTTTCCTCGCCGGTGAAGAGATGCTCGCCGAGCTCGATCCGTCGATCACCGACCTGGTCGGACCCGAGTATGCGGCCAGCGACGACACCTGGGTCGGTCTCACCGGTCGGGTTCGGGTCCTCGTCTTCAACAGCGAACTCGTCGACGAGGCGGACCTCCCCGAGTCGGTGCTCGACCTGACCGATCCTTCCTATGCCGGGCGCGTTGCGCTGGCGCCGACGAACGGATCGTTCCAGGATTTCGTCACGGCCATGCGCAACGAACTCGGCGATGACGCGACCCTCGAGTGGCTCGAAGGCATGGCGGCCAATGAGTCCCCGAACTACTCGGGCAACTCCCCGATCGTCGAGGCGGTCGGTCGCGGCGAAGTCGAGATGGGTCTGGTCAACCACTACTACAACGTGCGTGCCCTCGAAGCCGATCCGTCGTTGCCCAGCCGCAATCACTTCTTCGCGGCGGACGACATCGGTTCGCTCGTGGTGATCACGGGTGGTGCGGTTCTCTCGTCGTCCGACGCAGTGACTGGTGCCGAAGCCCTGCTGGCCTTCCTTCTGAGCGAGGAGTCGCAGGCTCAGTTCGTCGACGAGATCCAGGAGTACCCGATCCTCCCGGGCGTTGACGCCCCCGAAGGGTTGCCGCCGCTCGCAGGGTATGCCGCCGACACGATCGACTATGAACTACTCGGTGAGGGACTCACGGGAACGATCGAGCTCATCCGGGAAAGTGGCATCGAGCAGTAACCCGCTCGACTCGCCTGATGTGGCGATGGCCGGGGGCGCAGCCCCCGGCCTCGTCGCGCCATCCCGTATGCCTCGGCCCCGGCCGCCTCGGCCACTTCTGGTCGCCGGCATGGTGGTCGGGCTCGTGTTCGTCGGCCCCTTCGCGTACGTGGTCTCTCGAAACGTCGAGTTGGGCACCGACCTCCTCTCGATCCTGTGGTCGCGCGACACCTGGGATCCGCTACGCCGATCGTTGTGGCTCGGTCTCACGGTGTCGTCGTCGGCCGCGGTGGTCGGCACGGGCCTGGCGTGGCTCACGATGCGTACCGACCTGCCGGGGCGCCGTCTCTTCCGTGCGCTGTCGCCGCTCCCGTTGGTCTTTCCGAGTTTCGTCGGTGCCACCGCGCTGATCGCCGCTTTCGCCACCGGCGGTCTGGCCGAGCGCATGCTCGGCCCGCTCGGTGTCACCGACCTTCCCGACGTCTCCGGGTTCCGGGGCGCCTGGCTGGTCCTGACCCTGTTCACCTTTCCCTACGTGTACCTGCCGGTCGCGGCCCGGATGGCCTCGCTTTCGCCATCGCTCGAAGAGTCGGCACGGATGCTGGGTCGATCTCCGTGGACGGTGTTTCGCACAGTCGTGCTCCCGCAGGTTTCGGGAGCGATCTGGGCCGGTGTGTTGCTGGTCTTCCTCTACACGATCAGCGACTGGGGTGCCGTGAACCTGCTCCGATACAGCACGCTGACCCGCGACATCTACGCCGACCGGTTGTTCGACCAGCCCCGGGCCATGGGACTGTCCTTGGTGCTCGGTGTCGTTGCCTTGCTCGTCGTGGCCGCGGAGCGCTCGCTCGATCGTCGGCGCCACCGGGTCGAGGCGGTCCGAACCCGTGATGCCCTGGTCGTCCCGCTGGGCCGTTGGCGGTGGCCCGCGGTGGGTGTTGCCGGGTTGGTGCTCGGCAACGCGCTGATCGGTCCGGTCGCGGTGTTCGCCTTCTGGGGTTGGCGGGGCCTGCGGTCCGATTCCACGACGATCGGCCTCGGCACCGACGTCCGGGCGCTGGTGGACCCGGCGGTCAACACGGCGCAGGCCGGGTTGATCACGGCGGCGATCGCGATCGCTGTGGTGTTGCCGGTTGCCTGGCTCACCGCCCGCTATCGGAGTCGGGTGGGCGGCGCGGCCAACACGATGGTCGTGGCCGGCTTTGCGCTCCCCGGGCTCGTGATCGCGCTGTCGCTGGTCTTCTGGGCGATCGACGCGCCGATCATCGGCCGCTGGTACCAGACGTTTCCGCTGCTGATCCTCGCCTACGTGTTGCACTTCGGCGCCCAGGCGACACGGGCGGCCCATGTTGCCGTCGGTGCGGTGCCACAACGTCTGGGTGATGCCGCCGCCACACTCGGGGCCGGCCGGATCCGACGTCTGGTGACTGTCGAGCTGCCACTCATGACACCCGGCCTGCTCGCCGGCGCCGGCTTGGTGATGCTGTCGACGATGAAGGAACTGCCGGCAACGAAGCTGCTCGCGCCGCCGGGCTACAACACGCTCGCCACCCGCATCTGGAGTGCGGGGGAGTCGGGTGCCCTGGCGCAGGGGGCGTTGGCGTCGTTGGCGCTCGTATTCGTCAGCGCGGTGCTGACATGGTTCGTGGTACTCCGCCGCCTCGATCACTACTGAACTGGTGAACGCTGGCTCTCCCGGTCCATGGTGATCGGGAGTACGGGCTGGTCCTCCGTCAGGCGGTGGAGACGAGTATCCGGGCCGTGGCGAAGCCACCGACGCCCACCGTGGAACCGTCGATCTCGACCGTGGCGGTGCCGTCGGGGGACTTGTTGGTGAGCAATCCCTTCGACCCCGGGGTGATCGACGAGTTCTCGAGGAAGTCGAGCATTCCCTCGCGGAACTCGAGCTCCTCGGGGATGCGGCGAACCGTGAAGCGATTGCCGATGGCGATCGAGTCGAGGGTGACCAGGTCGGGGGCCTCGTAGCCACTGCCCGGGATGGGGTTGCCATGAGGGCAGGTGGTGGGGTCGTCGAGTCGAGCCATCATGGCGGCCTCGACGGTGGGGGAGATCACGTGCTCCCACTTGCCGGCCTCCTGGTGCGCGTCGGCCCAGGAGAGGCCGAGGATGTCGGTGAGGAAGCACTCGGCCAGGCGGTGGCGCCGGACGACGGTCTCGGCGAGACGCAGACCGGCAGGGGTCAGCGTGATCTGGCGACCGGCTTCGATGAGGCCCTCGGCCTCCATGCGCTTCACCATCTCGGAGACGGCCGGGCGCGAAACTTCGAGCCGTTCGGCGATACGTGCCTGGATCACGTCGAAATCGTCTTCCTCGAGCTCGAAGATCGTTTCGCAGTACTCCTCGAACGCAGGGTGCCACTCGGGCGATTCGTACTCGGCCATGGAAGCAAGTCTATTGTGTCGCGGCCGGAATTTCTGAGCGACCGGGAAACCCCGAGGGTATGGCGTCACACGACGTCGGTAGCGTGCGTTCATGGGTGACGACGATCCGGCGATCGAGGCCGCGCTGTCCCGGTTCTCCGAACCGGTGCGGGCCTGGTTCAGCTCCACGTTCCACGCCCCCACACCACCCCAGATCAAGGGCTGGCCGGCGATCGCCGATGGCGACCACACGCTCATCCTCGCGCCCACCGGCACCGGCAAGACCCTGTCGGCCTTCCTGTGGGCGCTCGACCGGCTCTCGGTCGAGCCGGTGCCCGACGACGAGCAACAACGCACCCGGGTCGTCTATCTCTCCCCGCTGCGGGCCCTGGCCGTCGACGTCGAGAAGAACCTCCGGGCACCGCTCAAGGGCATCGGTTTCGCCGCCGAGCGAACCGGGGCCGGCGTCCACACGCCCACGGTGGGCATCCGAACGGGCGACACGCCCACGAAGGATCGTCGGCAGCTGATCCGGCACCCGCCCGACATCCTGATCACCACCCCCGAGTCGCTCTATCTGATGCTCACCTCGAAGGCGCGGGAGACACTGGCCAACGTCCAGCACGTGATCATCGACGAGATCCACGCGATGGCCGGCACCAAGCGCGGCGCCCACCTGATGCTCTCGCTCGAACGGCTCGAGGAGCTCACCGCCGCGCCGCCGCAGCGCATCGCGTTGTCGGCCACCCAGCGCCCGCTCGACGAGATCGCCCGTTTCCTGGGTGGCGCCACGATCGGGGCCGACGGGTCGGTCACCCCGCGTCCGGTCACCGTCGTCGATGCGGGGGCCCGCAAGGAGCTCGACATCGAGGTGATCGTGCCGATCGACGACATGGGCGCGCTCGGTGAACGGGTCGAGCCGTCCATGGACGGTCCGGCCGCCGCATCCCCCGGTCGGCGCAGCATCTGGCCGTCGATGCATCCTCGGTTGCTGGAGCTGGTGGAGACCCACCACTCCACGCTGATCTTCTCCAACGCCCGGCGTCTCAGCGAGCGCCTGGCCACCCGCCTCAACGAGCTCTCGATCGAGCAGCGGGCCCTCGCCGAAGGTCGTGAGCTGCCGGCGCCGTCGGTGATCGTCGGCGCGGGCGACGAGCAGTCGGGCACGAGTGCGCTCGAAGGCGAGGAGCTGGTGAAGGCCCACCACGGGTCCTTGTCACGAGAACGACGGCTCCAGATCGAGGACGAGCTCAAGCGGGGTGATCTCAAAGGTCTGGTGGCCACGTCGTCGCTCGAGCTGGGCATCGACATGGGCGCGGTCGACCTCGTCATCCAGGTGGCCAGCCCCGGGTCGGTGGCATCGGGCATGCAGCGCATCGGCCGGGCCGGGCACCAGGTCGGCCAGCCGAGTCGGGGCAAGATCTTCCCGAAGCACCGCGCCGACCTCCTGGAGACGGCAGTGGTGGTCGATCGGATGCACCGCGGCCTCATCGAGGAGACCCACTACCCCCGCAACCCGCTCGACGTGCTGGCCCAGCAGATCGTGGCCATGTGCGCGATGGACGACTGGGAGGTCGCCGAGCTCGCCGCCGTGGTGCGCCGCAGTGCGAACTTCAACGACCTGTCCGACGAGGTGCTCGGCAACGTGCTCGACCTCTTGTCGGGCACCTACCCGTCCGAGGAGTTCGCCGAGCTGCGCCCTCGCATCGTCCACGACCGCATCGCCGGCATCGTGCGCGGCCGGGCCGGCTCGCAACGGCTCGCGGTCACCAACGCGGGCACCATCCCCGACCGTGGCCTGTTCGGCGTGTTCCTGCCCGACGGCACCCGCGTGGGCGAGCTCGACGAGGAGATGGTCTACGAGAGCCGGGTGGGCGAGAACTTCCTGTTGGGGGCGTCCACCTGGCGCATCGAGGACATCACGTTCGAGCGGGTGATCGTCACCCCGGCCCCAGGCCAGCCCGGAAAGATGCCCTTCTGGCACGGCGACGGACCCGGCCGACCGCTCGAACTCGGCCGGGCCATCGGCGAGTTCGTCCGCGAGATCCGCGAAGAGAGGGATCCGATCGCCCGGTTGAAGGACCGCCACGGGCTCGACGATCTCGCGGCCCGGAACCTCATGTCCTATCTCGACGAGCAGTTCGAGGTGAGCGGCACGATTCCCGACGATCGTACGATCGTGGTCGAGCGGTTCCGCGACGAGATCGGCGACTGGCGGGTCTGCATCCTCACGCCGTTCGGTGCCCAGGTCCACGCCCCCTGGGGAATGGCACTGCGGGCCCGGCTGAGCGAGGAATGGGGCACCGAGGTCGACCTGGTGTGGAGCGACGACGGCATCGTGCTGCGACTGCCCGAGGCGGTCGATCGACTCCCGGTCGACGAGCTGCTCTTCGATCCCGACGAGATCGACGACCTCGTCATCAGCCGGCTCCCCGACACGTCGATGTTCGCTTCGCGTTTTCGCGAGTGCTCGGCCCGGGCGCTCCTCCTGCCTCGGCGCCGGCCCGACCAGCGCACCCCGCTGTGGCAGCAACGCCAGCGGGCGGCCGACCTGCTCTCGGTGGCCACCAAGTATCCGTCGTTCCCGATGCTGCTCGAGGCCACCAGGGAATGCGTCAACGACGTCTTCGACCTGCCCGCGCTGCGCGAGGTGATGACCGATCTGCGCAGTCGCCGGGTGCGGGTCGTGCCGGTCGAGACCGCAAAGGCCTCGCCCTTCGCCCAGTCGCTGCTCTTCTCGTGGATCGCCGTCTACATGTACGAGGGCGACGCACCCATGGCCGAACGACGGGCGGCGGCGCTGGCCCTCGATCGCGACCTGTTGCGCGATCTCCTCGGTGCCGAGGAGCTGCGCGAGCTGCTGTCGGCCGACGTGCTCGCCGATGTCGAGCTCGAACTCCAGTGCCTGGTCGACGGGCGCAAGGCCCGTGATCGCGACGAACTCCACGACCTGCTGCGGCGGCTCGGCCCGTTGTCGCGCCTCGATCTCGAGGCGCGGTCGATCGACGGCGCCGACGTCGAGGAGTGGACCCGTCAGCTCGTCGAGGAGCGCCGCATCATCGATGTCCGCATCGCCGATCAGCCTCGGTTCGCCGCCTCCGACGACGCCGCCCGTCTGCGTGACGCCGTGGGTGTGGCGCTGCCGGTCGGGCTCCCGGCGGTCTTCACCGACCCGGTCGACGACCCGCTGGGCGATCTCTGCCGCCGCTACGCCCGCACCCACGGACCGTTCCTGGGCCGTGACATCGCCCAGTGGATCGGGGTCACCACCGACCGGGTGACCGTCGCCCTCGATGCGTTGCTCTCCGAGGGCCGGGTCGTGCGGGGCGAGTTCCGGCCCGCCGGCATCGAGCGCGAGTACTGCGACGACGACGTGCTGCGCCAGCTGCGACGCCGTTCGCTGGCCGAGCTGCGCCACGAGATCGAACCGGTCGAAACCGACGCGCTCGCCCGTTTCCTCCCCGCATGGCAGGGCGTGGGCGGCCGTCGGCGCGGTATCGACGGGCTGGCCGAGGTGCTGGCTCAGCTCCAGGGGGCGCCGTTGGCCGCATCGGTGATCGAAGCCGACGTTCTCCCGGCCCGGCTGGCCGGCTATCAGCCAAGCGATCTCGACACCCTGTGCACCACCGGCGAGGTCGTGTGGGTCGGGGCCGGCGCCGTCGGTGCCACCGACGGCCGGGTGCGTCTGCTGTTTCGTGACCAGGTCGGTCTGCTGGCGCCGCCGGCCGACGACCCGCCGGGCGAGCCGGTGCACGACGCCATCCGCACCCATCTCGCCGAGCGGGGCGCCTCGTTCTGGCCCGACCTCGTGGGCGCGGTGGCCGCGGCCGAGTTGCCCTACGACGACACCTCGGTGCTTGCCGCGCTGTGGGACCTGGTGTGGGCCGGCGAGGTCACCAACGACACGCTGGCCCCGCTGCGCGCGGTCGTGTCGGGCGCGACCAGGAAAAAGGGCGCCCGAGCGACATCGGCGCGCTCGAGCGTTCGGCGTCGCCCCCGACCCGGTGACATGAGCCGTCTCGGCCCGCCCACCGCGGCCGGTCGCTGGTCGTTGGTCGCACCACTGCGTCTGCCGGTGCCGACGCCGACCGAGATGGCCCACGCCCGGGCCCATCAGCTCCTCGACCGCTACGGGGTGCTCACCCGTGAGGCCGCGCTCGGCGAGGGTCACGAGGGTGGGTTCGCCGGCGTCTACCCGTTGCTGAAGGCGCTCGAAGAGCGGGGCGAGGTGCGCCGCGGCTACTTCGTGGCCGGCCTCGGCGCGGCCCAGTTCGCGTTGCCCGGCGCCGTCGATCGCCTGCGGTCGGCCCGCGAGCCCGAGCCCGACACCGAGACGATCGTGTTGGCCGCCACCGACCCCGCCCAGCCCTACGGCGCCGCCCTCGCCTGGCCCGAGACCGAGGGTCGTCCCGTGCGGGCGGCGGGCGCCCATGTGGTGCTCCACCAGGGCCGTCCGTTGGTCGAGCTCGAACGCGGCGGCCGGTCGCTCATCACCTTCCCCGGGGCCGACGACGGCCCGCCGTGGATCGCCGCGCTCCAGGACCTGGTGAAGGACGGACGACTGCGCAAGCTCGAGATCGGCAAGGTCGACGGCAAGCCGATCCGCGAGACCGCGTGGGCGGCCCGCCTCGAGTCCGCCGGTTTCTCGTCCGGCTATCGGGGCATGACATTCAGGGGCTGATCGGCCGCGATCACCGCCCGGCCACGACCTCGGCGTAGAAGTCGAGCATGCGAGCACTGTCATCTCGCCAGTTGTAGTGCTCGCGCACGGCGGCGTGGCCGTTGCGGCCGAGCCGATTTCGCAACTCGGGGTCCTCACGGAGTTCCGCGATGGCGTCGACGACGGCGTCCGGGTCATCGAACGGCACCACGATCCCACAGTCGTGGCCCTCCACGACCTCGAGGGCAACCGGCAGAGGCGTGGTGATCACGGGCAACCCGTGCGCCAGGTACTCGAGGATCTTGGTCGGGAGCGAATGGCGGTAGTTGGGAAGGTCTCGGAGCAGCGCGAGTCCGGCGGTCGCCCCCGAGAGCTCACCGAGTGCGACATTGTTCGGCACGAATCCACGGCCGTGGACGGACGCGGGAAGGGTGAGTCCCGGGTCGAGCGGTCCGATGACGTCGACCGTCATCGGCGCGGGGAGTCCGGCGGCTATGGCCCCGAGGAGATCCGCCCCGCGTCCGGGAGAGACCCGGCCCAGGTAGACGACCCGGTCGTCGCCGGTCGGGGCGATCTCGTCGGGAACGGTCACGGAGTTGCGGACGAGCACCGCATCCGGGTGGGCTCGGCCGTAGCCGACCTCGGCGATCGTTCGGGGCAACCGTCGGCCGCGTCGTTCCAGGCCCCGGGCCAGGAGGCCACCGATCGGGTGCAACAGCTCGGGAAGCCATGGTTTGTCCGCCATCTGGGCGTGGAGGTCCTCGTGGACGTCCCAGATCACCGGTCCTGTTATCGCGCCGGCGACGGCGAGAAGTTCCGGATCGTGGAGCACGGTCAGATCGACGACGGCGGAGTGTCGGCGAAGCGCGCGACGAACTTCCCGAAGCGCGCCCAACCGATCGCGCCCCGCCGCGCGGGGGACCCGGATCCGCGAGAGACGATCCGGCAGCGGCGTCAGGTCGCCGGGCGGCGCGGCGTAGATCACTTCCCACCCGGCCTCGAGCAGCGCAGGAATCTGACGATGCCGTATCCGAGCGTCCTCGGGATGATGGACGACGGTGGCGACGAGCACCCGCATTGCGTCAGCCTCGTCGAGAACGAAGCATCCGGACCCCGCGTTGAAGCAGGGGGTGATCGCGGACCGACGCCGGCACCGATCGCCAGATCTTCCGGACGGTCGACGGTTCCGGGGAGAGTCCGTCCAGCGTGCGATCGAGTGCGACGGCAGCCGCGCTCGACTCCTGCGGTCTCGTGATCACCGTCGTGAGAACGTCATGGCGTAGATCCCACCGCGGGTACGCACTCAGCTCATCGTGGAACCGCTGGTAGAAGTCCTCATCGAACTCCACCGTGACGGGCGTGGAGCGCGACTGTGTCGCGAAGCCGACTCGTTCGATGGCTTCGATGTACTGGCCGCAGGTGAGTTTGTTGACCCACGCCGGCCGCCTCGGCTCGCGCCCGATCGATTCGTAGTACTCCTCGAAGACCTGGGGGGTGAAGAGAAGGTGCGGCCACGGGAAGAAGATCTCACGGTAGCGATGAGACGCCTTCGGCCCGCGGTGCAACTGAGCCTGGAGGAACATCCGGCCACCCGGCGCCAGCAGCTCGAAGCAACGTTCGAGGGCAGCGTGAGGGTGCACGAGGTGTTCCCACACCGAGAACGAGAACATCGCATCGAACGAACCGAGGCCCTCGGGCGGAGAAGAGATGTCACCCTGCAGGTAGCTGACCCGGTCGAGCGAATTGTCGTCCCACGCGGGGTACCGGTCGATGTCGATACCGACAACGGTGCAGTCGAACCGTTCGGCCAATTGCCGGCCGACACTTCCGGTGCCACAGCCGATCTCGAGCACTCGCTTCCCGCGAAGATCGAGATGGCGGTCGAGTCGGGTTGTTCGCTTCTCGGCCTCTCGAGCCATGGAGGCCGGGTCGAACTTTCGGGGACTCGGCACCAGGGGCTTCGTCGCGTACTCCTCGTTGAGCGAGGTGAACAGTGCAAGGTCGAACCGGGGGGGCATGGCCGGGGACCCTACCAGTCGGCTTTCTACCCGCTTCGGCTCACCGCGCGAACCGATAGCGTTGCCGAGATGAGCGCGACGGTTCTCGGGTTCTTGCCCTTCGCTGCGGCCGTCCGGCTTCGCTCCATCGATGTGAGCGAGCCCGTCGCTGCGGTGCGTCGTCGGTACGAGGCGGCGTTCGGCGTCGATCCGGAGGACCGCGGCGGGTGGTATCACGACGACGACTGGCGACGGATCAGCTTTGTTCTCGATCGGGTGGGCTCCGGTGAACGCTTGCTCGATGTCGGCACCGGTGCAGGTCAGTTCGTGAACGCGGTGGCACAGTCGGGTCGCTTTGCGGAGATTCACGGTGCGGATCCCCACCGATTCTCGAAGTATCTCGACCTCTTTGATGCTGTGAACGCCGTTCGGGTGGGGATCGACAAGCTGCCGTTCCCGGACGACCACTTCGATGTGGTCACCTGCATGGAGGTACTCGAACACGTGCCTGCACCTGTTCTCGAGGCCGGGATGGCCGAACTACGGCGTGTGTGCAGGGGAAAGCTCATCATGAGCGTTCCCTTCGCCGAACCGGAGCCGATCTATGAAGGTCATCAGCGGCGATTCGGCGTCAACGATGTTGCCCGTACCTTTCCCGAGGGCGAGCGGACCCTTCTCTACCGACTGATCACTCCGTGGGTCGTCGTCGAGGAGTGGACCGGGTCGTCGGGCCGCGGTGCTCCGGCCCCGCAGTCGCGACCCCGCACCTCTGCGGTGGTCGCCGCAGTTGCCGGACTGACGTCACTCGTGGTTTCCCGAGCGGTCACGGCGAGTCAACGGGTGCGCGGTCGGACGAGCCGTCAGGTCGATTCGTAGAGGTCGAGAACCTCGTCGGTCGGCCCGTCGGTGATGATCTCGCCCTTTTCCAGCCAGATGACGCGGTCACAGGATCGTCGGAGTTCACCGAGGACGTGACTGACGATGACGATCGTCCCTGCGGACTTCTTGTGGAGGTCGAAGCGGCGGGCGCTCTTTTCGCGGAACTGCCGATCGCCGACGGCGAGCGCCTCGTCGATCAGCAGAATCTCCGGCGTCACGGCCGTGGCGATGGAGAAGTGGAGCCGTGCCCGCATGCCGCTGGAGTAGGTGTCCATCGGGTAGTCGATGAACTCATCGAGCTCGCTGAACTCGATGACCTCCTTCTCGAGTTCCGGGATCTGTACCCCACGAATGCCCTGGGCCAGCAGACCGATCTGAATGTTCCGCCGGCCGGTCATTCGTGGGCGTAGGACGGCGCTCACACCCAGCAGGGTCGGCATGGAACGAACGAGAACATCGCCTCGCGTCGGTGGCAGAAGGCCCGCGATGGTGCGCAGGAGCGTGCTCTTGCCGGAACCGTTGGGTCCGATGATTCCCACGCTCTCGCCGACGGTGACATCGAGGTTGACGCCGCGGACAGCCTTGATGGTCCGTCCCGCCGACACCGAACCCCGAAGCCGGTCCCGCACCGTCGACTGGCGTCCGCGAATGAGGTACTCGACCTCGACGTTGCGGCATGCGATCGCGAGTTCGGTCATCAGCTCGCCCGGCCGTAGCCGGCCTCGCCGGCGCGGAAGAACGCGAACCCGGCGATCGGGGTGATGATGGCCCACAACACCGCGCCGAGGACCGTCCATCCATCCACGGGTGTTCCGAGAAGCCCCCAGCGCCACAAGGTCAGGTAGTCATAGAGCGGGTTCAGGGCGAAGGCCGCACGCCACCCTCCGTGATCCACGAAGCGGTCGACGGAATAGAGCACGCCCGAGAGATAGAAGAGCAGTCGAAAGACGAACGGCAGGGTGTTCTCCATGTCCGCGTACAAATGGTTCAGGCGGGCGACGAAGAAGCTTCCTCCTGCGCTGAAGAGCACTTGGAGTAGGAAGATCGGGACCAGTAGCAACCAGCGAAGGTCGGGAAAGTTGCCGAAGGCGAGGACGGTGACGAGCATCACCAAGAAGTTGGGCGCGAATCGAATGATGCTTGCCACGGCGGTCGAGATCGGAAGAACCGCCCGAGGGAATCGGATCGCTCGAACCAGGCCGATACTCGAGGAGACGGATTTGGCTCCGTTGACGATCATTCGGTTGCTGAAGAGGAAGGTGAAGACACCGATGACCAGGAACGCGATGTAGTCGTCGACGCCGCGACTTGCGTCCAGGATCACACCGAACACCAGGTAGTAGATCGCGACGGACAGCAGCGGGTTGATGATCAGCCACGCGTTGCCCAGGAGAGTGTTGGCCTGCTCGACCCGTAGCTCGTTGAGCGGTACCTGAAGGATGTAGTCCCGACGCTGCCATACTCCGCGGAGATAGAGACCCAGAGGATCGACCTGGTTCGCAGGCGAAAGTTCGGACAAATCGGCTGATAACTGCTCGGTCATAGGTTCGGTTGCCCATCGTCGGCCCGCAAGGGATACCGAGGGCGACTGGTAGTGTAAGCCAGTGCTGTTCGTCCTCAATACCGGGCGATCGGGTTCACGCTCGATCGCGAACGTACTCTCGCAACACCCCGAGTTGGTGTGTCTCCATGAACCCCTCCCGCGACTGATCGAGGAGACCGTTTCCTACCGCTACGGCGAGCTTCCCGGCGAGGATCTCGGCGAGATCCTGAAAGAGAGCAGGCCCGCCCAGATCGACGGTCGGCGCTATTGCGAGTCGGCGAATCGCCTGTCGCTGGCGGTGCCGGTGCTCGCCGAGGTATTCCCGGACGCGCAATTCATCTGGATGGTCCGCGACGGGCGCGACGTCGTTTCGTCGGGCGTGCAGCGCGGCTGGTTCGACCCGGACCGCGCCAAGGACACACCATGGGAGCGACATCGGCTTCGGGGTGACCGCCTGCACGACGTGAGCGAGGACGAGTGGGCGCAGTGGCCGCCCTTCCGTCGAGTCTGTTGGACCTGGCGGCGGACGAACGAGATCATCGGCAGCGACCTCGCCTCACTCGATCCCGATCGCGTGATGCGGCTCCGGCTCGAGGACATGGCCGACCGCATGGACGACGTCGCCGAGTTTCTCGACATCGCGCCGATGGAGTGGGTCGTGCCCCGCATGAACGCCCGAGCGAAGCGTCCTGACACCGGTCCGGAGACGGCGAACCAGGTCGACCACCGGTTCGGTCCAGAAGACTGGACCGAGGACCAGGTCGCGGCTTTTGCCGAAGAGTGCGGGAACCTCATGGACGATTGGTATCCCGGCTGGGACCGCGATGACGCAACGGCAGACGCGGACACGGGAGGGACCGAGCCGGCACCGGACCCGGCCGAGCGCCTTCAGGTCGAACTCGCAGACTTGCGTGTTCTGCGGGGGGAGTTGAACCTCCTCACCTCGCACACTCTCCGTATCGATCGACGGCTGGTCGAGTCCCGTGGCGCCAACGAAAAGCTGGCCGCCACGAATGCCTTGCTCATGGAGAAGATGGATGCCCGCCAGGAGAACACGAGGCGGGTGGAGCTCCGACTGGCCGACGAGAGCACTCGCTCGGCGATGCTGAAGAAGGAGCTCGACGCAGCGACTCGTTCACTTGCGGAGGCGAAGTCCGAGGCGGCGGCCGTTCGACGGCGTCAGCAACTTGTCGAGAACAGCACGAGTTTTCGAGTCGGGCATCGACTCGTCCGTCTTGCCACGACTCCGCAGCGACTGTCGAACGCGCTTCGCCGTCGCGGCAGGGTTCGCACGGTGGTGCCGGCGAAGTCCAGTGCGGTCGATGCACCGCCGGTGGTCACGGTGTCGCCCGAACCCGAAGTCGGGTTCGCGGATCTCGACCGACTCGAGGCCGAGACGATCGAGTCCGGGGCTCTCCGACATTTTCGGATGACCTTGCCATCGGAGGAGATTGCCGAGGACAAGGTGCGAGCGGCCATGGCGACGCTGGCACCCGAGGGCATCGGGGAGATCGTGCTGCCCGGCGACAGCGAACCGCACCGAGTGAGCTCGGTGCTCGGCCTGATCACCGATTCGGGCCGCGCCGTGAGCATCGACGCCCATGCCGGACGGCTCGTGCTCCGACTCGAAGCAGAGGGTAGCGAACCCGTGCCGGTCGCCGAGGTGGCGTTGTTGGGCGCAGCGTCGGCGACGGAAGAACTCACGCGCGTCCGGTCCGAGTTGGCGAAGGCGGAGAAGTCGCTCGCCCAGGAGCGCAAGACCACGAACGCTCGACTCGAGAAGGCGCACGACAGCACGCAGTATCGACTCGGTTCTGCGTTGTTGGACGTCGTGCAGAACCCCGCCAAGGTCGCCAAACTGCCGCGGGAACTCTGGCACCTGCAACGGCGCCGTACGAAGCCGGTACCGGTCGGGCCGAGCGAGTCTGCGTCGGTCCCACCGGCGCTCGACCTCAAGGTCGTGTCGATCCTCGATGAGTTCACGCACGATTGCTTCGCCCCGGAGTTCGAACTGACACCGCTCGATCGAACTGGCTGGCGAGCACAACTCGACGGGGCCGGTCTCGTCTTCGTCGAGTCGGCCTGGAGGGGCAACGGAGGTGCGTGGAGCTACACGCTCAACAAGTTCGAGAAGAACGGCGAGGATCTCAAGGAGATGCTCGAGGCCGCACGTTCCGCCGGCATCCCGTCGGTCTTCTGGAACAAGGAGGATCCGGTCTCCTTCGACGTGTTCCTGCCCGCCACCCGAGCGTTCGACGCGGTGCTCACCACCGATCTCGATGTCGTCGACGACTACAAGTCGGCTCTCGGCCACGACCGGGTGGCAGCGATGGCGTTTGCCGCCCAGCCTCGACTGCACAATCCCATCGGCCGTGGGCGCGACGTGGCCGGCCGCGTGTGCTTCGCGGGAAGCTGGCGAGGCGACAAGTACGCGCAGCGGGGCAGTGACTTCGACATCTTGCTGGGCCCTCCGCTCGAACGCGGCGCCCTCGACATCTACGACCGGTACGCCGGCGGTCCCGACGCCGAAAGGCTCGGTTTCCCCGATCCCTTCAGGTCAGCCGTCGTCGGAAGCCTTCCCTATTCCGAGATGGGAAACGCCTACCGCCGCTACGCCGCGTTCCTGAACGTCAACAGCGTGCAGACCTCGCCGACCATGTTCAGCCGACGAGTGTTCGAGCTTCTTGCCTGCGGCACGCCGGTGATCTCGACGCGAGCGCAGGGGATCGACGAGCTTCTCGGCGACACCGTGCTCGTCACGGAGAGCCGTGAACAAACGGGCGAGTATGTCGACTGGGTGCTGAACGAGCCGGTTGCCCGTGATCGTCACTCGCACCTCGGATATCGCCTGGTTCACCGGGAACACAGCTATGAGCAGCGCGTGGACGCGATGCTGTCGATGATCGGCACCCCGGCCAGTCGGCCTCGACGCCGCGTCTCGGTCATCTGCGTCAGCAATCGGCCTGAGATGCTCGATCACGCGCTCGACAGCTACCTTCGCCAGACCTACACGGACACCGAGTTCGTCTTCGTGGCGAACTCGGCGTCGTTCGACGAGAGCGTGCTCGCGTCGGTCGAGTCTCGCGTGCCCGGAGCCAAGGTCCTGCGCATCGATGAAGCAGCCACGCTGGGCGATTGTCTCAACGAGGCGCTCGGTGTGGCGACGGGTGAGTACTTCGCAAAGTTCGACGATGACGATCACTACGGCGACGAGTACCTCGCCGACGTGATGATGACGTTCCCCTACACGGGCGCTGCGGTCGCCGGCAAGCAGTGCTACTACGCCTACCTCGAGGGGCAGGATCGGACGGTGCTCCGGTTCCCGGGCCGAGAGTTCCGGGACGCCCCGAGGGTTGTCGGCGGCACGATCGTTGCCGACCGCTCCCAGGTCGGCGACATCGCGTTCGAGGCGGTTCCTCAGGGCACTGATTCACGGTTCTTGAACGCCGTTCGCGCTCGGGGACTCACCGTCTTCAGCGCCGATCGATTCAACTTCTGCCAGGTTCGACACGCGAACGTCGCGTCGCACACCTGGGCGATCGAAGACGACGAGTTCCTGAAGGCGTGCGCACCGGTCGGCGCCGGCTTCCGCGAGGACGAGATCTTCCTCTAGGGATGCCCGCCGGGTTGGTCAGAGGAGCCACGCGCTGATGTCCTCGAGCAGTGACATCGTGAACGTCCGCGTCAGGTGATGGGAATCGCGGTACGTGATGATGCCGTCGTCGGTGACGACAGCACAGGGGTCGTCGGGACACGTCAGGGGAACCGGGTCGACGATGCGGACCCCGAACGCGTCGGCGATCGGTCGCTCGACCTCGAGGAGCGCCAGATCCCGGATCGCGGGCTGGAGCGGGAACGAGCATTCGGTGAGGTCCGCCGGGCGTTCCGAGAGGCACTCGGGGGGAGAGAATCCCGGCCAGGGGGTGTCAGCGAGCAGCACGACGTCATCGGCGAGCGATGTGAAGGTCTCCGCAGTGCGAGAGAACGCCTGATGCCAGTGCTCGGGTGACTCCTCGACCGCAAGGACGTCGCCGCCGTTCATGATCTGGTTCCGGTAGCCGGCCGCGCGGGCGAGGACGACGAGGTCGACATGGCCGATCTCAGCTACCTGATCCGTGACCGCCTCTCGCCATTCGTCACACTCCCGATACGGGCGCTCCTGGGAGTCGAGATAGATGGACGCGTCGATGATCGAGCAGCCCGACTTCGTCCAGGCATGGACCCGCCAACCCTCCTCACGGCCGATTTCGTCGATCGCATCCACCCACTGTCGCGCGTGACTGTCACCGAGGATCACGATGGTGCGCTCACCCTCAGTGTCACCGAAGACACAACCGTCGGCGGGCGTCGTGTCCGCGATGTCGGCATGGCAACTGTCGCTCGCCAGAGTGTCGTCGTCGAGGGCTTCCGCGGGCGTCTGGACCAGTTCGATGGCACCGCTCTCGGATGCAACGATCACGGGGCCATCACCACGGTCGACGCTGGAGATGAGCAGGGCACCGAACAACAGGGGCGCCACGGTGAGGGCAGCCCCCATCGCGAAGTTCGGCGCTGATCGATCGCGGAGCAGGTGGGCGTGACGGACCGGGTTCTCGATCGCGTGATGGAGAACGAAGGCGATCCCGAACGAAGCGGCCACGGCGAATGCAGTCGTGGCCCCGACTCCGAGCCCCCAGTCGAATCGTTCGCGCGCCAAGAGGAGAAGGCCGATCGAGGGCCAGTGAACCAGGTACCACGCGTACGAGAGCCGACCGATGAGTCGG
This sequence comes from Acidimicrobiales bacterium, assembly GCA_040219515.1. Taxonomy (NCBI): domain Bacteria; kingdom Bacillati; phylum Actinomycetota; class Acidimicrobiia; order Acidimicrobiales; species Acidimicrobiales bacterium. Next base: position 12,114 of record JAVJSI010000018.1, on the reverse strand, counting down.
AGTGGGGCGGTCGCCAAGACCCGAGCGACGGAGCCGCCACCCTGGGATCCTGCAACGAGGACGGCCACACACCCGACGACCGGGAGCAGTGCCATCGAGCCGGGGAACGGCGTCGACTCGTCGAACGTCATCGCGGCATAGGCGATGAGGACGAGGCCGCCGACGCCGAGTGCCTCGACTCCCCACCGCGAAAGGGTTGGGAGCTTGTGCATCGTCAGCGCCATCCCGGCGCCCATGGCCATCTCCCAGAGACGGGTGTGGGTCAAGTAGTAGGCCCCCACGCCTTCGTTGTTGGTGATGACGACGGAGAAGGCGAACGACGCCACCCCGAGCGTGCCGAGCAGGACACCGAGTACCCGTCGGGTCGGTTGCTTCAGAAGTCGAGCAACACCGAGGCCGGCGATGATCAGCAGGGGCCAGAGAACGTAGAACTGCTCCTCGATGGCCAGCGACCAGAAGTGGACGAGCAGGCTGTCGGTGACTTCGGTGTCGGAGTAGGCGGTGGCCTTTGAGGCATAGCGCCAGTTGGCGACATAGAGCGAGGCAGCCCGCGCGTCGTCGACGAGGCTCTCACGGGCGACCGGTGGAAGTAGCCACATGCCACCGGCGAGCGTCGCGATGATCGTGAAGAATGACAGCGGAAGGAGGCGTCGGATTCGTCGGGCATAGAACTCACGCATCGAGACGCGCCCGGAGCGCTCGATCTCACGAACGAGCAGTCCCGTGATGAGGAATCCCGAGATCACGAAGAAGACATCGACACCGACATAGCCGCCGGCAACGCGGGAGACCCCTGCGTGAAAGAGCACGACGGCGATGATCGAGAGTGCCCGCAGACCATCGATGTCGCCGCGGTAACCGGCACTTGCAGGTCTGGGCACGGTGTGCTGCGTCGACGACATCCCGGAGAGAGTACCGGCGTGAGGAACCCTCTCAGGGGCGCGAGTCCGCTGACGGGCTTCTCCACGAACGGGTGCGTGCGACGCAGCGGCGGTCGAGTGGATGGTGGCCGAGGGCTTGACGACGGGGACGTCGCCGTCGTCGGCGCGGTGGTCGGCCTGCTCGCCGAGTACGCCCACCGTGCGTTCAGTACCTACGCCGTCGTTCGGTTCCCCGGCCCCTCTAATTAGGCTCGCCGGATGCACATGGTCCTCGTCGCCGGCGCGCGACCCAACTTCATGAAGGTCGCCCCGGTGTTGTGGGCCGCAGAACAGCGCGGCATCGAGGTCACGCTGGTTCACAGCGGTCAGCACTACGACCACAAGATGAGCGACGTCTTCTTCGACGATCTGGGGATTCGGCCCCCCGACATCAATCTCGGCGTCGGCTCGGGCACGCAGGCTGAGCAGACTGCGGGCGTGATGGTCGCGTTCGAGAAGGTCATCGCGGACCGTGACGTCGACATCCTCACCGTGGTCGGCGATGTCAACAGCACCGTTGCCTGCAGCCTTGTGGCTGCAAAGTTCGGCGTCCACGTGGCCCATGTCGAAGCCGGCCTCCGCAGCCGCGACTGGGGGATGCCCGAGGAAATCAATCGGGTCGTCACCGACCGGTTGAGCGACTTCCTCTTCGCGCCATCACCCGACGGTGTGGACAACCTCCGCGCCGAGGGCTACCGGGAGGACCAGATCCATCTCGTCGGCAACGTGATGGTCGACACGTTGCTCGCCAATCTCGACAGGGCCCGCGAGCGCGGAATCACCTCAGAGATCGGGGTCGAGCCCGGGGCCTACGGGCTGGTGACGATGCATCGTCCATCCAACGTCGATCACGCCGAGGTGTTCGGGCCGATCGTCGACGCGCTCAACACGGTGGCGGCCGATCTGCCGTTGGTCTTCCCTCTGCACCCGCGTACCAGGCCGATGCTCGAACGATTCTTGCTCCACCCGCAGATCCGGCTCATCGAGCCGGCCGGCTATCTGGATTTCATCGCGCTCCAAGCTGAAGCTCGACTCGTTCTCACCGACTCGGGCGGCGTGCAGGAGGAAACCACGATGCTCGGCGTTCCCTGCCTCACGCTTCGGGAGAACACGGAACGTCCGATCACCGTCACGGACGGGTCGAACCGCGTCGTGGGCACCGATCCGGACATGATCGTCGCGGCGGCGGCCGAGGCGCTCGCCTTCGACGGCGAGTACTCCCGTCCCGAACTCTGGGACGGAGCGGCGGCTGAACGCATCATCGACGTCTTGCTGGCCGAACCCCTGGCCGATCGCTCACGACCCACCGACCTCGTCCCGACGGCCTGAGTCAGGCGCAGTCGATGACCTCGAAGGCCGGGTACGGGAGCCCGGTCTCGGTCCAGCACGGGAGCACGGCGGCATCGTCGGTCAGCGTGGCCCAGGCGCTCACGAGGGGCAGTCCGCATGCCGCCGCGGTCGACTGGTCGAGTTCGAAGACCAAGGCCTCGAACTCATCGAGACTCGGTGGATCGGCCGCCGCAGCGATGAAGGCCGCGACCTGGTTGCGAATGTCGATGCTGAGCGATGCCGTGGAGGCGGGGAGCCGTTCGAGATCCGCGCTCGCCGCCGCGTCGGTCCGGAAGAGCGTGGCCAGGTCGGCGCATTCGGGCGCAGGGTTGAGGGCCACGATGTCGGGAGCATCGGGATCGATTGTGGCGCTCCGATCGATCTCGATCGTTCGAGGATCGCCGGCGGTGGACCATCGATCGTCGACCGCCTGGACGACCTTGCCGGTCACACAGTCGACGGCGAGATGATCGCCGTCGTCGCTCCAACACGGAAGAAACGTGGGCCGTCCCTCCATCGTGCAGCGGGTCTCCGCCGCCGGCGCGACGTACGCCGCAATCGGGATCTCCATCTCGAAGTGGCACTCGGGGAAGCCGGAGGTCGCGTAGAGCGCGCTGAACGCGGGGATACCGCACGCCGTTGCCGTGGCATCGTCGATGGCGCGGCCCGCCGTCAGCAGCAGGTCGTGGCGGAGGACGGCGACTTCGCCGTTCGACAGGAGCTCACCGCTCGACGTCGTGGTTGCGGTACCGAGATCACCGATGTCGCTCAGCAGCGGGAGCGCCGACGTGGCCCCGGTCGTGGCGGCGATACGGGCGAGCGCGGCAAGGGTTCCGTCGAGCTCGGTCTCGTCCGCGTGGGAACCAGTGGCCAGTTCCCGGATGTCGTCGCACACGCCGACCGGCTCGGCGGTCTCCTCGGGTGGCGGGGTGAGGCGTTCGACCGACCACTCATCCGGTGGTTCGGGCGCGGCACAGGCCGCGCCGAGTAGCACGAGCACGAGCCAGATCCGGGACTTCATGGATGTCCAATCGGCCGATTCCGTCCGCTCTGTAGTGATGCGAGCGTCTATCGTGAACGGATGAACGACGAGATCTTCGCCGGCGCCGAGGCGCTCACCTTCGATGACTTGCTCGTGGTCCCTGGTTGGAGCGAGGTGTTGCCCTCCGAGGTCGACACCACCACCTCTCTGGCCGGGATCGAACTGCGGGTCCCGCTCATGTCCGCCGCGATGGACACGGTGACCGAGGCGCCACTCGCGATCGCCATCGCGCGCGCCGGGGGACTCGGCGTGCTGCACCGCAACTTCTCGATCGAGGAGCAGTCCGACGAGGTGGATCGGGTCAAGCGGGCCCAGGCCGGCATGATCTCGTCGCCGATCAGCCTGCCGCCCACCGCCACCCTCGACGACGCCGAACGACTCATGGGCCGCCACAAGATCAGCGGCGTGCCGATCTGTGATGCCGACGGGCGTCTGGTCGGCATTCTCACCAATCGCGACATCCGGTTCTGCACGACGGACGAATACGCCAAACCGGTCACCGAGTTCATGACGGCGGCACCGCTGGTCACGGCGCCGGTGGGCACCGAGCTCGAGGCGGCGGTGGCGATCCTGCACCGTCACCGCATCGAGAAGCTGCCGTTGGTCGACGACGAGGGGCGACTCGCCGGTCTCATCACGGTGAAGGACATCACCAAGCGAATCGAGAATCCCGACAGCACGCTCGATGCCGACGGTCGGCTCCGGGTGGCCGCGGCCATCGGCGTCTCCGACACCGCGGAGCGCACCGAGGCGCTCGAGGCCGCCGGGGTCGACATGCTCGTGATCGACACCGCCCACGGTCACACCCAGGGTGTGGTCGACGCGGTGCGGACCATCAAGAAGGGCTGGCCCGATCTCCCGGTCGTCGGCGGCAACGTGGTCACCCGGGAAGGTGTCGAGGCGCTGGTCGAGGCGGGCGCCGATGTGATCAAGATCGGGGTGGGGGCGGGCAGCATCTGCACCACCCGCATCGTGGCCGGGGCCGGAATGCCCCAGATGAGCGCCATCAACGAGTGCGCCAAGGCAGCCCGAGAGCTCGGGGTGCCGATCATCGCCGACGGTGGCGTGGTCACCTCGGGCGACATCGTCAAGGCGTTCGTGGCCGGTGCCGACTGCGTCATGCTCGGCAACCTGCTGGCCGGCGTCGACGAGGCCCCCGGCGATCTCGAACTGGTCGACGGCGCGATGTGGAAGACCTATCGCGGCATGGGGTCCGCCGGCGCCATGCGGGGCCGAGCATCCGATCGCTACGGCACGGGTCAGGCGCCGGGCAAGCACGTGGCCGAGGGCGTCGAAGCCCGCGTGCGCTATGCCGGACCGATGGCCGAGCTGATCGCCCAGGTCATGGGCGGGCTCCGTTCGGGCATGGGCTACGCCGGAGCGGCCGATCTCGACGATCTGCGCCGGCGCACCCGCCTGGTGCGCATCACCGGCGCGGGCCTGCGGGAGAGCCACCCCCACGATGTCGCGGTGTTGCGCGACGAGTAACGGCGGCGCCGCGAAGCGCGCCGCTCAGAGACGGTCGACGTTGGCGCCGCGGAGCTTTCCGCGGGTGTCGAGGATCGACGTGGCGGAGTCGAAGTCGGCCTCGTCCATCACGGCGCTGTGGGCCTGGAGCAGGATCACCAGATCGGCGTCCTTCATCGCCGCGGCGAGGTCGGTCGCCTGGGTGACGGCGTGCTCGCCGACGATGAACCTGGACACGTGCGGGTCGTAGAACGAGAGGTCGGCGCCGAGCTCGAGAAGACGGGCGGCGAGGGGACGAGCGGGGGTCTCGCGCTCGTCGGAGATGTCGGCCTTGTAGGTCACACCGAGCAGAAGGATCTTGGCCCCGTTGACCGACAGTCGTTGCTCGTTCAGCAGTGACTGGGCCCGTGTCGCCACATAGGCGGGCATGCGGGAGGACACGTCCTGGGCCAGCTCGACGAAGCGGAACTGGTAGCCGAGCGAGCGCACGGCGTAGGACAGATAGTTCGGGTCGATCGGGATGCAGTGGCCACCGACACCGGGGCCGGGATAGAAGGCCTGGAAACCGAACGGCTTGGTCTTCGCCGCGTCGATGACCGACCAGAGGTCGATGTCGAGCTCGTGGGCGAAGATGGCCATCTCGTTCATCAGCGCGATGTTGACGTGGCGATAGGTGTTCTCGAGCAGCTTCGCCATCTCGGCCTCACGGGTGCCGACGGTGCGGACGACCTCGTCGACGATGCGCCCGTAGAACGCGGCGGCGACCTCGGTGTCGGCCGGGGTGTAGCCACCGACCACCTTTGGCGTGTTGCGGAGGCCGAACTGCGGGTTGCCCGGGTCGATCCGCTCGGGTGAGAAGGCCAGGTGGAAGTCGACGCCGGCCGTGAGCCCGCTGAGTTCCTCGAGGATGGGGCGGACGATGTCGTTGGTGGTGCCCGGATAGGTGGTCGACTCGAGCACGACCAGGGTGCCGGCGGTGAGGTTGCGGCCGATGTCGCCCGTCGCACCCTCGATGGCACGAAGGTCGGGGGTGCCGTCGTCGCTCAGCGGCGTCGGCACGCAGATCACGATCGCGTCGGCCTCCGCGAGGCTCGTCGGGTCGGTGGTCGCGCGAAAGCCGGCGGCCCGCATCTCGTCGATGTCGGCGTCGCTCAGGTCGTCGATGTGTGATGTGCCGCTGTTGAGACCGTCCACGGCCTCGGCCGACACGTCGTAGCCCACGACCGTGAGCCCGGACCGGGTGGCCTCCTGGGCCAACGGGAGACCCACGTAGCCGAGGCCCACCACAACTAGATCGACGTTCATTCGCACTCCCTGGATTCGACCCTCACCCATTCGGTTCGAGCAGTTCAAACAATAGGGCTCGCGGGAAAGTTCTCCTGCCGACGGCCCTACGTTGGTGGCATGAATCGTCTGGCAAGAACGGCCGCTCGGGCGACGAGCCGACTACCGAAGCGGGCGTTGCGTCGCATCGCCGGTGATCCGCCGGAGATCGACGGCAATGTCCTCGACCTCCAGATGCACGTCTTCGCTGCCGCGGCGGCCCGGCAGCAGGGCGACGAGTCGCCGACGGTCGAATCCATCCGCTCGGCCTTCGACGACCTGGTCTCGATCGTCGCCCCCGATCCGGTGGCGTCGGTGTCGATCCACGACCGGACCATCCCCGGTCCGGGCGGCGACCTCCCGGTGCGCATCTACCATCCGCCGTCCACGCACGGCGCGGCCCCCGCACTGCTCTGGTTCCATCAGGGTGGCTACGTGATCGGCGGGCTCGACACCGATCATTCGCTGTGTGCCACCCTCGCCGATCGGTGTGGGGCGGTGGTGATCTCGGTCGCCTACCGACGTGCGCCCGAACACCCGTTCCCGGCGTTCGTCGACGACGGTGTCGCAGCCCATCGGTGGGTCGTCGAACAGGCGGATGGCCTCGGCATCGATCCCGGCCGTGTGGCGGTGGCGGGCACGTCGGCCGGCGCGATGCTCGCGGCGGTCATCTGCCAGCAGGCACGAGTCCGAGGGTCCACACAACCGGTCGCGCAGGTCCTCGTGTATCCGTGGATCGACATCACCGCCACGGGCGGCAGTCGAGACAGTTGTGCCGAGACGTTCCCGCTGTCGAGGGCCACCCTGGACTTCTTCGCGGCGCTGGCGCTGCCCGATCCGTCGGCGGCCCATGATGTGCGGGCCAGCCCGGGGCTCACCGAGGAGTTGTGGGGGCTGGCCCCGGCCCTGGTGGTCACCGCCGGCTTCGACCCCCTGCGGGATGAAGGGCGTCGGTACGCGGCGGCGTTGGCGAAAGCCGGTGTGCCGGTGACGGCACGCACCGAGTCGTCGTTGACCCACTCCTTCACGTTGTTCGGTGGTGTCAGCAGGGAAGCGGGCGCCGCGATCGATCGGCTGGCCGACGACGTGGCCACCCTGCTCGGTATCGACTGACGTGCCCGAGGGCGACACGCTCCACAACACCGCACTGCGGCTACGGCCGGCGTTGGTCGGTCGGCGTCTCGCCACCGTCTCGTTTCCCCGACTTCGGGGCGTCGACCGGGTGAAGGCCGGCGACCTGGTCACGCGGATCGAGAGCCGTGGGAAGTACCTCGAGATCGAGGTCGACCGCGGTCTCGTCGTCCGCTCCCACCTGCAGATGACCGGGAGTTGGGACCTCTATCGGCGCGGCGACCGTTGGCGGAAGCCCCGGCACCTGGCTCGCGCCGTGCTGGAGACCGATGCGGCCGCCGCCGTCTGCTTCTCGGCGCCGGTGGTCGAGATCGGCCGGCCGGGCGACGGGCGGCTCGATCACCTCGGTCCCGACCTGTGTGTGGCACCGGTCGACATCGACGAGATCCTTCGCCGGGTCGCCGCGTGGGCCGACCCGCGAGCCGAGATCGCCGAGGTGTTGCTCGAGCAGCGACTCGCCGCGGGGATCGGCAACGTCTACAAGTGCGAGACGCTGTTCGCCTGCGGCGTCGACCCTTTCCTGCCCTTGGCCGATGTGGCCCCGGCGATGCAACGATCGCTCTACGAGACGGCCGCCGCGCAGCTCCAGGCCAACCTCGGCCGAGGTCGACGGGCGACGTTCGGCGACGGACTGGCCGTCTACGGTCGCGATCGACAGGGGTGTCGCGTGTGCGGTGCGGGTATCAGCTCGCGGATTCAGGGCGGGCAGGGCCGCCGAACCTGGTGGTGCCCGCGTTGCCAGCCGTCGCTCGGTTGATGGCCTCGGCTCCGTGCACGTAGCGATGCAGCTTGGCGACCGCGAAGCCGGCGTGGAGGTTGACGAGGTGGGTGGTCACCGCATGATCGGCGGCGATCTCGGCCGAGCGATGTCCCTCGCCGAGGCGAGCCAGCACCTCGCGCTCGGTCGGTGTGAGCGTGGGTGGCGGATGGATCGGGTCGGCAGATCGCCGGGCCCAGGCGTCGACGTCGTGCAGCAGCCGTGTCGCGGCTCGTGCCGAGAGCACCGCTTCGCCCCGGACGACCTCGTGGAGGGTCTGAACGACGTGTGCATCGGTGTCGTCGAGCAGCACGACGCCGACGGCGCCGGCGACGATGGTGGTGTAGGCCCGTTCGTCGTCGCGGGGGGTGGCAGCGACGACCCTGGTCGCCGGGGCCCACTCCCGCACGCGGCGACAGACGGCGCGAGCATCCCGGTCGTCGATGCGAACATCGAGCAGCAGCACGTCGGGAATCTCGGTGAGCACACAGGCGACCGCCTCGTTGCCCGTGGGGACGTGGCCGACCACCACCAGATCACCGACAGGAACGCGAAGGGCATCGGGACGGTCGGAGTCGCCGGCCACGAGGACCGTCAGCTCGTCGTTGCTCGTCGGGTCGCGGGTCATCTGGTGATCTGTCGGCACTCCCGTGGGAAAAACTGAGCCCGAACTGGGCCGAATGGCCCAGCCCTGTGAGATCGCGTCAGCCCTGTGAGATGGCTTCGAGCACCTTGAGCCGGGCGGCGCGACGGGCCGGCACGATGGCGGCGGCGATGCCGGCCACCGCGGCGATGGCCAGGTACTGCAGCAGGCTCACGACCGGCACGTCCAGCGTGCTGATGAACGTGTCGGGAATGACGACGACGGCAGCCGAGCCGAAGACGGTGCCGAGCGCCACGCCGAGCACACCGCCGAACACGGCGATGATGGCGCCTTCGAACAGGACCATCCGCATCATCTGTTGCGAGGTCATGCCGACGGCCCGCACGAGACCGAGCTCCCGCGTTCTTTCGAAGACCGACAGGGCGAGTGTGATCGCGATGCCCAGCAAGGCGATGATGATCGCCACGAGCAAGAGCGCGTTGAACACCAGGAGGACGGAGTCGATCTGGCCTTCCTGGCGATCCTGGAACTCCTGACGGGTGTCGACGTTGACCTGTGTGTACTTCCCGGTGACCGATTCGATGGCCGCGCGGGCGTCGTCCTCGGACACGCCATCGGTGATGATGACCGACGCGAACTGGTCGACACCGAGATCGAAGTGTTCGTTCCACAGCTCGAGGTCGATGATGCGGTTTCCGTAGATGCTGGAGTCGGTGAAGATGCCGGACACGGTGACGGTCTCGGACTCGCCGTCGTTGAAGTCGATGGCGAACTCCGACCCGAGGGAGAAGCCGTTGTCGTCGGCGAAGTCCTCGTGGACCCAGATCGCGTTGCGGTCGGGGATGGACTCGTCGTACTCCACGAGGTCGGGGTCGATGTGGTCGAGCGACGGGCCGAGGCTCGTGGCCGAACTGTCACGGACGAGGCCGTCGAACCCGGTGCGGTACGCCTCGAGGCTGAACTGGTAGCTGAGCACGCTCTCGGTTTCGGGCAAGGCCCGTAGCTCCTCGGAGAGATCGGAGCTGAAGCCCGAGGAGGGCGCCTGCTGGTTGGCCGGCGAGATGAACCAGTCGGAGGTCACCGACGTCTCGAGGATGTCGGCGAAGGTCGCCTTGAACGACGAGGTGACGACGGTGGCGGTGCTGACGAGGGCCAGGCCGATCATCAACGCGGCTGCCGCCGACGCCGTGCGCTGCGGACTGCGTCCAGCGTTCTCGCGGGCCATACGCGCGTTCGACTTCATGGCGGACGGGACGAATCGACGCAGCACCCAGGCGACACCGAAGACGACGACGCCGGCGGCGAGGAGCGCGGACTGGTCCCATTCGCCGGTGAGTAGACCGACGCTGCCGAGCAGGACGAGCACGATCCCCGCGGCACCCACCGTGAAGATCCCGAGACCGGTGAGCACCTGCGTCCATCGCCAACCCATGATGAAGGAGGCATCGATGGCTCGCAGACCCACGGCGAGGATCGCCATCGAGAGGGCCAGTGGGATGAACGCGCCGAAGAACCCGAGCACACCGGCGAGGTCGAAGTCGGTGACGACGTCCCAGAGCGAGATGACGATCAGGGCGAACGAGCCGAGCGTGGCGGCGGCCCCGAGGAGCGTGGTGACGATCCCGCCGATGCCCAGCAGCATGGCGAGCGGCCAGCGGCCGAGAAGGTGACTCACCGGTCGGGCCAACGCCGGACTGATGCTGTTGATACCGAGGAACAATGTGATCGCGGCGACACCGAGAAGTGACAGCAGCGCGACCACGTCGAGGTCGGCGAGCACCGCCACGAGCAGCAGCACGATGCCGAGGGCGAGGGTGCTGTAGCGACCGAGGGTGGGGCTGAGCCGCCGAATGCCGAAGGTGCTGGCGAAGGCACCGATGAGCCCGAGCGAGAGGATCGACCCGACCTCGCCCGACGCGACGGCCAGCACGATGAGCGCCCATCCGGCGAGGGTGACGATGCCGCCGAGCGGGAGGTTGACGGCCGGGAGCCGCTTCGAGAGTCGGGCATCCTCGCGCAACGCGGCCATCGGACTGACGTGGCGGGCCCTCAGGGCCGGTGCGGTTGCGCTGGCCATGGTGACGAGGATGCCGACGACGGCTCCCCAGATGAAGGTGGCCGGCTTGAGCACGAGCTCGTTGCCCTCGGGACCGAAGTCGACCTGCTGGAGGAGGAAGCGCAGGAGCCAGCCGAAACCGATGCCCAACGCGGTGCCCACCACCATCGCGAACACGCCGACCAGGAAGGCCTCACCGAGGAGCGCACCGGTGACCTGACGCCCGGTGGCGCCGATGGCCCGGAGCAGACCGAGTTCGCGGATGCGCTGGCTGATCAGGATCGAGAAGACGTTGAAGATGACGAACGCCGACACGATGAGGATGATGAAGGCGAAGACGAGGAGGATGGTCTGGAAGATGCCGATGAACTCGTCGAACTGTTCTGCCTGCTCGGCGGCGAGATCCTCGCCGCTGATGATCTCGTAGTCGGGGCCGATCGCGTCGCTGATCGTGCGGGTCGCTTCGGCGCGGTCGACGCCGTCGGCGAGCACGACGGTGATGTCGTTGTAGCCGGTGCCCTGGTTGAGGATCTCGAGGGCCCAGTCGAGATCGAACGCGGCGAGCTTCGCGCCGGCCAGGGCGCTGCCGTCCTCCTGCGCGAAGTTGTAGGTGCCGACGAGTTCGACGTCGTCATAGACCCCGGTGGGTGTCTCGATCGTGTAGCTGTCGCCGATGGTGAAGTTGCCGTCGGCGAACGAGTCGGCGTCGAACGCGAACTCGGCGGGCGCGTCCGGCGGACGCCCGTCGACGAGGAACAGGCGCGGATTCGGCGTCTCGGCCTCCCAGTTGAACCCGATGTTGGGGCCGTTGTTCCCCTGCTGGGCCTCGCCGTCGGCGTCGATCACCGTGGTGTTGCCGAGATCGATGATGCGGGGCTGGACGGCGGCGACCTCGGGAAGGGACCGCATGGTGTCGGCCACTGCGACATCGATGACCGGGCGGGCGAAGTCGCCACCGAAGTCGACCTCGGTGCGGACGGCGAGATCGACGTTGCCCTCGATGTCGCCGGCGAGATCGGAGAAGGTCTCGCGGAGGCCGTCGGTGAACACGAAGATGCCCACCACGAACATGACGCCGGCGGTGACCGCCGAACACGTCAGCAGGAACCGGAACGGCTTGCCGGTGACGTTGCGGCGGATCAGCTTCCAGATCATCGGCGCAGCTGCTTCATCTGGTCGATCACCTTCTCGGCGTCGGGATCGAGCAGTTCACCGACGACCTTGCCGTCGGCGAGGAAGATGACCCGGTCGGCGTAGGCCGCGGCGACGGGATCGTGGGTGACCATCACGATCGTCTGGCCGAGGGTGTCGACCGCCTTCTTCATGAAGTCGAGGATCTCCGTGCCGGTCGTGGAGTCGAGGTTGCCGGTGGGTTCGTCGGCGAAGATGATCTCGGGCCGGCTGGCGAGGGCGCGGCTGACGGCGACGCGTTGTTGTTGACCGCCGGACAGTTCGTTCGGGCGGTGTGAGGTGCGGTCGGCGAGC